>NZ_CP127382.2:1391635-1739544 GCF_003286645.3 Aerococcus tenax
TCCATCCCAGGAATCGTCACATGGAACTTCTTAATACAGAATCTAAAGACGATATAGTAGAGAATCGCCCAGATAATCCCTACTGGAATCACCCGGATCCAGTTGGTTTGGCTGTTGCCTTGGAAGGGACCAAAGAGCAGGAAGTCAATCAGTCCTCCTGAGAAAGTATTACCAATCCGAATTTGGAGGATATCGGCAATATAGAAGGACACCCCATCAAGGAAGGCGTGGATCACATATAACCAGGGAGCCGCAAAGAGAAAAGAAAACTCAATCGGTTCAGTAATCCCGGTTAGGAAAGAAGTTAGTCCACTCGAAAAATAAAAACCTGCATTGGCTGGGCGATTTTCCTTAGGGATAGAATGATACATAGCGAGGGTTGCTGCTGGTAAACCAAACATCATGGTCGCAAAACGCCCTGCAAAGAAGCGCGTCCCATAAGTATAAAGGCCAGTAAAGTTAGGGTCAGCTAATTGGGCAAAATAAATGTTTTGAGCCCCTTCAATGGTTTGACCAGCTACCGTCTCTACCCCACCCAGTGAGGTATACCAGAATAGTGGGTAAATGGTATGGTGGAGACCCACCGCACCTGTTAGACGGAGGAAGAAACCATAGAAGAAAGAACCAATACTTCCCATGGCTGCGATCTGTTCACCTAAGCCCACCATGGCTTCTTGAATTGGTGGCCAGATCACATAAATAATCGATCCTAGGAAAATGGCTGCTATCGCCGAAACAATAGGAATAAAACGGTTGCCCCCAAAGAAACCTAAGAATTGGGGAAGTTCAATCTTACGATAGCGGTTATGTAAATAGGTTACGGTTAAACCAATTAACAAGGCGCCCAGCACCCCGGTATCAATCGTTGCATCAGGAGCGGAAAAGAGTTGCAGCCAGGCACTAATGGTGGCTGTATAAACGAGAAAGGCCACCCCAGCGGATAAACCAGCCGTCCCGTGGTCAGCTTCCGACAGCCCCACCGCAATCCCAATGGAGAAAATCAACGGCAAGTTAGCAAAGACGGCATTCCCCGCCATGGTCATCACGGTAAAAACTGCTTGGATAAAATCATTAGCTAAAAAGGGAAACTGAGCCAGAGCGGCATCATTAGATAAGGCGCTCCCCAGTCCCAGTAAGAGCCCCGCTACCGGCAGAATTGCAATCGGCAGCATAAAGGCCTGCCCTAATTTAGAGAATTTTTCAAACATGACTGTTCCTCCTTATTATTCATCCAAAGCCTGGATAAAGCGTTGGGCAATTTCCTTAGGTCGGGTAATCGCTCCGCCAACAACAATGCCTTTAGCGCCTAGGTCTTGAATTTTCTTAGCTTGACTGGGATAGAGAATCTTACCTTCAGCAATCACATCACAACCGGCTTCAACCAGTTGGCTAATCAAGTCATAATTGGGTCCATCAATATTTTCACTATAGTCGGTATAGCCGGCTAAAGTGGTTCCGACAAAGTCAATCCCCTCTTGGTGGGCATTAAGACCCTCTTCAAAGGTTGAAATATCGGCCATAAATAATTGGTCAGGGTATTTCTCCTTAATTTGGTGGATAAATTCATTGATCGTAAGCCCATCATGGCGTTTGCGGTCAGTCAGGTCCAGGGCGATCACTTCACAACCCGTTTCAACTAGCTGATCAATTTCATCCATGGTAGCGGTGATGAAGGGTTCTTCAGGTGGGTAATCTTTCTTGATAATTCCAATAATGGGGAGGTCGACAACGTCCTGGATTTGTTTAATATCTCTAACTGAATTGGCCCGTAAACCAACCGCTCCAGCCTCCTGAGCGGCCTTGGCCATTAAAGGCATAATGCCTCCTTCTTTGGTATAGAGGGGTTCGCCTGGTAGGGCTTGACAGGAAACAATTAAGCCGCCAGAGACTTGGTCGATAAACTCTGCTTTATTCATTTGTTATCAATCTCCTTTTTTTCTTTAATATATAAATTATTGCGATCAGGATTTACATTTAATGATTTTAAACTTTGTTGGAAGTTGGCTTGACGTTTAAAGCGGTCTTCTTCCATTAAATAGTCATAAATCACATCACACATGACTATCAGGGGCAATTGGGGAGAAATACGATTACCAAAATTAAGGTTTTTTACACTGGCAATTTTAATCAGGTTATCTAAATCCTGATTCTTATTGGCATTGCTATGGGCCGTAAATAGAACAGTATAGGCCTGATTTTGCTTGGCCGCATGGAGGGCTTGGTTTATGACCTCTGTATGACCTGAAACTGAAAAGCCTAGCACACATGATTTGGCATTAACTACCACATTATGGACCCGGATTAAGTCGTAGTCAGTAATAGCCTGACAAGGAAAACCTAGTCGCATCAATCGTTGACTAAACTCACGAGCAGCCAGTCCAGAACTGCCGATACCATAGATATAGATCTGGTCTTGATTAATCAAGGCATTCACTAGGTCATGAATATCATTTTCATCAAGTAAGTTATAGCTTTTATTGATGATGGCATTGTAGTCCGAAAGCACCCGCATGGTGTGTTTGTTAGAAGTCTCGATCCTCCGATGCCTAGGCATTTGCTGGTACTCAAACAAAAATTCCCGATAGCCCTTGAAACCTAATTTTTTGGCAAAGCGGGTAAAGGTGGAATCCGAAACATGAAGTTTCTTACCCAGTTGGTCAACCGCTAAATCCTCCTCGCCTGGATCAGCCTGGATAAAATAATCGCCAATGATTTTCTCCCCAGGGGATAAGGATTCATAAGATGCTTCAATTAAAGGAATAATGCTATCAGTAAACTTTTTCATTTTGCCCTCCTTTCCAGCTGTAATCGCTTTCACCTATAATCATAGACTTTTGTGAATGCATTTTCAATATTTAATTTAAAAAGTGGTTCTTCTTTCAACTATTTACATAATCTTCCTGCCCACTTGAAAGTAAAATTAGTCACAAAAAAAGGCCCTTGCCAAATGGCAAGGACTAAATAAGAATCAGATCAACTTAAATTTTCTTAATCAATACAGCAAATTCTTTATGGCTTCAATTTCCTGATCTTGGTAGCCTAAGTGACGGAAATAATTCTCAATGGACGTATATTTAGCCATAAAATCACGATCAAAGTTTTCCATAATTTCTGGATAAGATCGGTTCACATTTTGAATGTGGCCTTCCTTAATAATCCTAGGGTCATGTTTGATATAGGCATAGGAGACTTGGTAATCGGCAACGATATCCACTAGGGGAAGTCCAGCCGCCTTATAAATCAAATAAGTAATCACCCCAGTCCGGTCCTTACCGGCACTGCAATGGATGACCGTCCCCCAACCCATGGCCTTATTGCTCAATAACTGGTCAAAAACCCCTTTAATAGCTGAGTAATTATCACAATATTCCAAATAGCGAATGGCCATAAAATAAGGATCATCACTTTCTTTGGCCAATTGAGCTGAACGTCCGACATCCTGGCCCCCACTTAAGTTAATATTTTGATAATCCTTGAGAAGATTTCGATAGGGATTAGGCTGTTTTTCAGCTTCCTTAGGGGCCCGCAGATCAATAATGGCTTCAACATTTAAGTCTTTTAGCCAATTAAGGTCAGCCTCGTCAACACCAAAGAGCATAGAAGACCGGAAAAACTTGCCCCGGGGTAGCCATTGGCCCGACTCCTTATAACAGCCACCAATATCACGAAAATTACAAATTTCATTGAAGGGATAACGCAAAATACCCACCCTTTCCTCTCGACTAGGTCATTTCTCTGCCTTTAGAATAGCACAAAAATGCCGGCTGAAGTAGTACACAACCCCTATGAGACATTATTCAGCTTTTGTCTCAATATTAGACACTTTCAGAATTATGAATCTTTTCCTTATTTTACTTTATATTATCATAAGTTTTGTAGGTAATATAATAAAGAATACCAATAGATTGGGAGGATTTAACATGGATGCTAACTTGAAAATTGCTAAAGAGTTAGATTGTGACGTGTTGGTTGTAGGAGCTGGTAATGCAGGTATGCAAGCAGCAGCTGCAGCAGCTGAAGCTGGTAGCAAAACAATTCTGATTGAAAAAGAAGAAAATGAGAATATGTTACGCTTATCTGTTGCGGCTGTTGGTTCCAAATCGCAAAAAAGAGCTGGTAATTATATTGATAAACATGATTTAGTCAATTACATGACTGCTTTTGCTCAAGGTCGCGTGGATCAAAAACTCATTTATACCTGGGCCAATCACTCTGCTGAAACTGTAGACTGGACAGAAGAGCAAGTCTTAAAGCCCAATGGACTGAGCTGGCGGTCGGAACCTGATGCTTTTAATAGAAATTTACGCTACCAAGCTTGGCCAACTCAAAATGATCCAGAGCTTGATAATAACAAGGGGAAACTATCTCCCTATACTCCATTTTTCATCGAAAAATTAAAAGAGCTCGGTGTTGATATTCATTTCAAATTAGCTATGAAATCGATCAATAAAGAAGACGGAAAAGTTACTGGAATCATCGCTTACGACCTTGAAAATGAGATTTACCTCAAAATCAATGCTAAAAAAGGAACCATCCTGTGTACGGGAGGATATTCTGCTAATACTGAACTCTTGGAAAAATGGAATCCCCTCTCTCTTAAGAAAAATGTTACCAATGATTCCCCTAGGGCCAATGGGGATGGTATTGTCGAAGCCATAAAAGTTGGTGGATGGAAGGATGAAGAACCCGCTCAACTGGTCTTTGATAGGGGCATGTATAAGCCTGGAGAAGATGCAACTGAGATCTATAAAGAGTCAGAAGAATTCGGAGATTGGCTCTGGCTAGGCAGTCAACCCTTCTTAAAGGTAAACAAAAATGGGGAAAGATTTGCTAACGAATCCTCTCCTTATGAGTATATCTTGAATGCTGCAGCCTACGAACCGGACTATGCCTATGCAATGATCTTTGACGCTAATTATGGAGATGACGCTTTAGAAAATCATATGGTGGGCTGTGCACGTATTGGATTCCCAGGATATATGCTGAGCAAAGAATCCTTAATCGAAAACACTGAAAAGTATATCGATAAAGGATTTGTTCAAGTTGCAGATAGCTTAGAAGAACTTGCTGAAAAACTACAAATGCCAAAAGATAAGCTGATCCAAACCGTTGAACGTTATAATGCATGTTGCGAAAAAGGCGTCGATGAAGATTTTGGCAAGGAAAAAATGAGACTTCACCCTATAAAACAAGGACCATACTATGGCGTTTATTTAGCCGGTAGAAATCTTTGCACCTTGGATGGTTTAAGGATTAACACCAATATGCAGGTTATTGATAAAAATTACGATCCAATCCCTGGCCTTTATGCAGCTGGTAATGACTCTGGTGGATTCTTCTGCGGATCCTATAGTGAAAGATTACCAGGACTAGCTGCCAGTCGTGCTCAAACCTTTGGGAGACTTGCTGGAAAACACGCCGCTCAACAAGACTAAGCTGTTTTGCTAAGGCAATATTTTTACATCTTTTGCTGAATTCTTGATTTTCAGCATTAAAAAATTCGATAGACTTTTCTATTCAAAAGACCTCCGCCTAGACTAGACGGAGGTCTTTTTTATTATTTGTAATGTAAGCGCTTCTTTATACCCCTTTAATGGTAAATTACTTATGGTAAAATAAAATTATCACAAAGTCGCCAATGCCTCATAATGAGACATTTCACCTTTCTTGTCGCAAGGGGATCTATTGATGAATACCAAAATTATTATCTTTTTAGCTTTGGAAAAACTATTAAAGGACAAAGCATTTGAGAAAATTACTGTCATTGAAATTGCCCAAGCTGCCCATATTTCCCGGGCTACCTTCTACCGTCATTTTGAAGACAAGTTTGACCTAGCCAATTGGTACTACCGTCAAAAAGCCGAGGAAGTCTTTCAAGATACCAGTAATGATTCTCCCTGGCACATTTTCTATGGTCTATCAGTCTTTATGGGACAAGAAGATGCCACTTTTATGCAGGTCATGTTAAACGAACGCGGACAGAATTCTTTTTTTGATTTCGTCTCTGATATCTTTTATGACTATTGGCTGGAACGCTATCAAAATAATGTTCAACGTCCCAGTAATTCAAAAGAGCGCTTTGCCCTAGCCATTTGGTCTCGGGGCGGGGCCAGTGTCTGGCAATACCGCTTAAATACACAAAAGCGCCTGGAAGCCAAAGAAATGGCCGATTTATTTGAATTCTCCATGCCTGATTTTCTCAAAGCAAGCGAAAAAACAAGCAGCGATTAATCGTAAAAAATCGCTGCTTGTGCCCTTTTAATCAGTCTGAGTCTCCGTTAACAAAGCATAGTAAACTTGGCAGGTCTGATTGCCCTCGTCATAAGTTAGGTCAAAATCCTGGTAGCGGTAAAGCCCTTGAAGCATTTGCTGGTAAAAAAGTGGCTGACGGGAAAATAACTGATAGACTTCCCCTTCATCAAGCGGCTTATCAAGGTCATTCAAACGAAGCGCCAGTTCAGTCACTAGTCGCCCATTTGAGTCTTGATAGCTATAAATCAGGGATTGGTCACTCAAGGCCCGAATTAAAAAGCCATGCTTGTGGTCCAAGCCCTTTAAATTGACGAGTCCGTAATGATGGCGTTCCCTATTGACTAAATCTAAAAATACTTTATCGCTCATGACACTCTCGCTTTCCTTCGGCTGCTTAGCTGGTCTTCTCGGGCTGTCCTCATCTGCCAGCTGACGACCTTGCTGATTTTCTTGCCAGGCTTGGACTCCTTGGTCGAGTAAACGCACCTGGGGCTTGGCAGTTGGCTCTTGGTCTGGGCTAGCTTCTTCAGCACTATTTTTTGGATCTTGAACTTTTTCAGATCCAACCTTGACCGGCCATAAGTTCTTCAAAATCGTTCCCGTATTTAGACGGTCCTCATATTCTAAGTCATTCTCATCAATTAATTGCAAGACATCTTTCTTAGATGCTTGAGCCAATTGAGACAGGGTGTCGCCCCACTGACTAACATAGACCTGAAGGCCATAACGCTGTTGGCGCTTCATTTCTTTTTGAATGTCAGTCACCGTCTTTTCCACAAAAGGCTCTTTTAACATAGCCTCCAAGGCACGATCTTGAACCTTGGCTACTTTTTCTGTATGGTTTTTCTTTTTTCCGGCTTTTTGATTCCTTTTAGCTGTCTTTTTCTTATCTGCTGGGGTCATAATAATAAGGCCTCCTTGATTAACTGATGTCGACCTTATTATATAAGAAATTTGCTTTTTTCACTGAAAAAAGCCTTATCAGCTGCTACTGACCCAGAATTTGGGCTGAATAAACCAGGATATAGTCGCCATCTTTTACAAATTCTAGACCAATAGCTTGTGAATTGAAGCCAGGATCGATCATATTTTCATAGTGACCTGGACTAGCCTTCCAATTATCGAATAAGTCCTGGGCAATAGCTTGGGGACTAGTACCAGGCTTAGCATAACTTTGCTGGATATTTTCACCGACATAGTTTCCAGCACCTTCAAATCCGCTAGCAGTATTAAAGGCTTGGCCATTGGGACGAGTATGGGAAAAGACGTCAATAATTTCCTTAGTCCGGATATCGGAAGCCGCTTGGTAAGCATTACCATAGGAAAGGCTGGTTAAGCCCAAGCTTTGCCGTTCAGCATTGACTAAGTCATGAAAGTGAGCCACGACCGCTTCTTCCATGCTGACTCCTTGGTCTAGACTTGCTTGACTATTAGTAGTCGGGTCAGCAAGAGCTTGATTCTTACTTGCTTGGTCATTAGCTGTTTGCTTTGCTTGACCTTGATTGGATGCTTGCTCTTGGTTAGCTTTTTTGTCGCTTTGGGGATTTCCTTGGGGCTTGGGGCGAGCTTCTGCTTGCTCTTTAGACTTCTTATCGTAACCCTTCTCGCTGTCATCATCGTCATCATCATTGTCTTGTCTGTCGTCATCGTTAAGATCATCGTCTAAATCGTCTCCTTGATCTTGTCCGTCAACGTCGTCATCAAGATCGTCATCTTGGTCGTTACCATGTTCATGTTTGTCATCATCAAAGTCATCATCGTGGGCATCACCATAAGGATCATCATCTTCAGAGTCATGTTCATACTCTAAAACAGCTGCATTCAAGCCGTCGATCAAGTATTCATAGTCAATAGCCCCATTTTCAAATTCAACTTCATAGACTAAGCGGCCATCTTCTTCATCCGCTTCAATTTCTACGTCCTGAATTTGCGCTTGCGCTAAACCGCTATGGGCTAAGGAAGCTTCCAGCGCTGCAGATCCATCAATTGCCTGAACCTGGTAATCTTGATGGTTAACTTCTTCATAGTCATCATAGTCGTCGACATCGTCATCATCAATTTCTACTTGGTATTGGGTATTTACCACGTTGCTTTCCTGATAGGCAGCAGGAGCTGGAGCAGCATGCTGACTTGGTGAAAGATAGTAAATATCGTCATCATCGTCCCAATCTTCATCATAATCATCGTAGTCGAAGTCATCATCGTCATAGTCGCCAAAATCATCGTAATCGTCATAGTCATCATAATCGTAGTCTTCATAAATATTATCGTAATCATCATATTCATCGGCCTTGACCTGGTCACTTAGACCAAACACCCCTAAACCGACCGCACTCAATCCTAATAATAATTTCTTATTAAATTCCATTCTAATACTTCCTTTCTCACTTCCGTATTTTTGAAATTGTGATTAGCTGATTTTCATTCCTTGGCAGCTATCACTACTTAATACAAGACTTAAGAAATCTTTAGGGACCTTTTTTGATTTATTTTTAGAAAAAGCACTTTTATTTTAAAAAAACTGCTTTAAACATCCTTGTTTGAGGTTTAAATCATACTTTTCCCAGCATTTTTGCTATAGTTAAAATGAATTTATTTTTTTCATAAAGGAATTTTTAGGTTAACTAGTCAATTTTTAATAAAATAGGCCCTAAAATCCATAATCGCTTTGTATTATCTAGTAGAGCAGCCCTCCTTAGATGAGTGGCTAATAAGGAGAGAAAATTATGGTAGATAAAGACCAGCGGGATGCCCTGATCAAGGAGCATTTCGGTTTTATTATTAATACTGTTTCGGAAGTGACCGGACGCTATGTGGAAGTGGGTAATGACGATGCCTTCTCCGTAGCCCTCTTAGCCTTTGATGAGGCCATTGACCGCTATGATGAAGACCGGGGCCACTTCCTCGCCTTTTGTAAATTAGTGATAAAAAGTCGGGTCTTAACTCATTTAAAGCAAGAAAACCAACAAGAAGCGGATGAGTCACTGAATGACCTTCATGAACAAGGCTTTGACCCTAAAGATGATAAGGCTCAAAGTAATTTCGATATGAAGGCAGAAATCGAATCCTGGAAGGAAGACTTGGCGGACTTTTCCATCACACTGGAGAAATTAGCCGACGAAGCTCCTAAACACCAGGATACCAGAGAACGGGCCATTGATATTTCTGAGGCTTCCAGTAAGAAAAGGTCCATTACCGACCACCTCTTTACTAAGAAACGACTCCCCATTCGCAAAATGAGCCGGATGTTCTCGGTAACTGAAAAAATAATTAAAGGAAGTAAAACCTTTATCATTTCAGTCATAATTATTTTCTTTAAAGAATACCAGCAGTTAATTGCTTGGATTAGGGGGTGAGGACATGTACCAAGAAGTCGTTATTATTGAAGTGAAAGAAGATTATAGTCTTGCCATGAGCCGGTCTGGTCAGGTCATCCGGATCAAGAACAAAGCTGGCATGCATGTTGGTGCAAGAATTTATGTTACCGAAGAAGATCTCTTTCAGTCAGCAGCTACAGACAAGGTCGTCCCCATGCGCTCAAAAAGGAAAGGATCTGCTAAGCCCTGGTGGAAGGCGCTCGCCCTAGCGGCAATGGCCCTTCTCCTCATTGGAACAGGAACTTGGGCTAGTCAATGGCTGCAACGAGAAAATGCCCTAGCTGTTGGACAAAATCCAAGTGTCCAAGTCACTACCAATCGCGACCAGCAAGTCACCGGAGTCTATGACGCCAATGCCCAGCCTCGGTCAGATAGTGAGCTCAAGGGTAAAGGGTTAAATGAAGTCCTCGAAACCCTACTAGGAAGTATCAAGTATCCTAAAAATGAAAATATCCTAGTCGCCATGACTAAAACGGACGAAGAAAGTATGCGAAAGATTGAAGCAGCCATCAGCAAATACTTCCAAGATAGTGGCTATTCCGGCGACTTGATTTTCCTAAGAGGGGAAACCAGTGAATTCCGCGCTGCTAAGGAAGCAGGTAGGTCCTATACTTCTTACTTGGTTGACCAATACCAGCTTGATATTTGGAATAAAGACCAAAACGATGACTTATCTGACCAGGAAAAAGCCAGCCGCCTAAGTGGCTACGGCAGTTTCCGTTCGATTAAGAATAAAGATAAAGCTAACGAAGAAAACGAAAAAGAAGACAAGAAAGAAGAAAATCAAGAATCTTCTAATGACTCAAAGGAAGAAAATCAGCAAAACAACCAGCAAGATCAAAGTGCGCCAGCCGGAAACCAACCGCAAACCGCACCAGAAATCTCCACACCTCGTCAAGCGCCAAGTCGCCCTGCACCCCAGCCAAGCCAGCCTGCGCCAGCTCAGCCCGCTCCGCAGCCAAGTCAACCCCAAAGCCCACCGCGTTATTATCCAAGTGATGATGACGATGATTGGGACGATGACGATTGGGATGATGACTGGGACGACGATGATTGGGATGATGATTAGTCTCTAATCCGACTGATATCATCCTATAAATAAAAACAAAGCCCTTACCGTTAGGAAGATTTTTCTAGCCGTAAGGGCTTTATTAGTTTGTTAATTCATCTTTTCTTTTAAGGCTTGAATAATTTCGACTCCAGCACTAGTTCCAATGCGCTCAGCTCCTGCATCAACCATGTCTAAGAAGTCTTCAGCTGTTCGAATTCCGCCGGCTGCCTTAACCTTGACTTGGTCACCAACAAGATCCTTCATGAGGCGGACGTCAGCCAGCTTGGCTCCTGAGGGGCCAAACCCGGTTGAGGTCTTAATAAAATCAATCTTTACTTCTCTAGCGATTTGAGCCAGATGTCTAATCTCGTCATCACTTAAATAACAATTCTCAAAAATGACCTTGGAAATCACTTCATGGTCACGGCAGAGGTTTGCCATGGTCTGCATTTCTGACTTAACCAGTTCCCAGTCTTGGTCCTTGACTGCCGTCAAATTCACCACATAGTCAATCTCATCAGCCCCGGCTTCAATGGCTATTTGAGCTTCCAAGCGCTTAGCTTCAACCGTTAATTGACCTAAAGGAAAAGCAATCGCTGCACCAACATGGACATCACTATTTTTTAAATACTCCTGGCAGGTCTCCACCTGGAGGGGATTAATAGCTACCATACGAAAGTGATAGTCGATGGCCTGCTGGCAGAGTTCCTGGATTACCTGACTACTGGCGTCAGCATGCAAATTAGTGTGGTCAATCATTTGTGCATAATCATCTAAGGTCTTCATACTTTCCTTCCTTTCGCATTCAATCCTTGACAGCTTAATCTTCACTCATAAAGTCGAGATTATTTTTACCCAGGGGAAAGAAGCGCTGTCCCCCAATTCGACAATGGTCCAAGAGTTCTAAACTCACTTGGTCAACTTCCCCATTGGCTTCATTACGGGCAATCCGAAAAACCGTATTGGCAAAAATATCCGCCACCTGGATCATATCCCGCTCCTTGGAATCCTGGTATTCCACCTGAACATCCGCCAAACGTCTCTTTTCGATAGTGAATTTAATCTGCAGGTATTCTTCTAAGGAATTCAAGGATTGGATGGCTTGGTTACGATTATCAATCATCAGATAAAGCTTTTCTTGGCGGTCTTGGTGAGAATGAACGATGGCCCCTACCGCTAAACCAATAAAATAGTTAAAAGTTAAAGCTGGGATCCGTAGCAAATTATCATAGAGTTGAAAATTATCAATGACTAAATAATGGAAGGTCAGATCAGTTTCTTTAGTCAAGGCATCAAATACCGCCGCCTTCATGGCATTGGGCATCATTGAGCCCTTAATTTCCTGATGGATATCTAAATTGCTGTCTGGATGCTGGTCCAGGTATTCCTTCTTAGCCTGGCGAAAAACACTACGAACCTGTTTCTGGTCTGCTGTCTCGGCAAAGGCCATGACAAAGTAACGCGAATTTTTCTTATGGTCGGTAGTAATCATTCCGGATTCGTCCACAAAAAGTTGCACAGTCTTTCCTCCTTCACTTAAGCCTTCTATCTAGGTCCAGTGTAACACGGCGATTCAATAAGCCAAAGTCAGACCTGCTTAAGCCTGACGGTCAAATTGACTATTGTATAAGTTGTAATAAAAGCCGTGTCTTGCCAGTAATTCTTGATGGCGACCTTGTTCCACCACCTGTCCTTGGTCAAGAACTAAGATGGTATCGGCTTCTTGAATGGTTGACAGACGGTGGGCAACCACAAAGCTGGTCCGCCCTTGCATCAGTTTATCGAAGGCCGCTTGGACAGCTTGTTCCGTTACGGTATCGATCGAACTGGTCGCTTCATCGAGAATTAACATATCAGGATCAGTCAGGAGGATTCGGGCAATACAAATCAACTGCTTTTGCCCCGTGGAAATATTGGCGCCGCCTTCTTCTAGCATGGTGTCATAACCCTCGGGCATCTGTTCAATTAAGCGGTGTAAACTCGCCGCCTGGGCAGCTTGGATGATCTCTTCTTGGCTGGCCTTTGCTTTGCCATAAGCAATATTTTCAGCTACCGTTCCTTGGAATATCCAGGCATCTTGGAGAACCATACCAAACAATTGGCGAACCTGGTCCCTAGACATGTCCTGGGTATCAACGCCATCAATTAGAATCTGGCCAGCATCGGGTTCATAGAAGCGCATCAACAAGTTGATTAAGGTGGTTTTCCCGGCTCCGGTTGGTCCCACAATGGCTACGGTATCCCCCGCTTTGACATGACAAGTAAAGTCTTCAATCAAAGGTCGCTTAGGATCATAGGAAAAGTAAAGGTCTTGAATGGTCACTTGACCCTGGCAGTGGTCGAGAACCACTTGATCTCCTTCAGACTCAGCATCAGCTTGGTTTAGGAAATCAAAAATTCGTTGCGCCGCCGCCAGAGCCGTTTGCATTTCGTTAATGACCGCTGAAATTTCATTAAAGGGTTGGGTATATTGGTTGGCATAGGTAAGGAATGAGGAATAAAGCCCCACACTTAGCTGACCATTGACCACCGCAAAGGCCCCGTAAAGACCCACTGCTGCATAAACCATGGCATTTAACAGCCGGGCAGTAGGATTAATCAAGGCCCCGTAAAATTGAGAAATTACCCCACTCTCATGCAAACGCAGGTTGATGGCATCAAAACGCTCTTGGCTCCGGTCTTCATAAGTAAAACTTTTTATCAAATATTGGTTATTGGCCATTTCATCCATGTAGGCCCCTAGCTCACCGCGCAAGGCCACTTGCTCTTGAAAATAACGGTAGGTCCGGTTGGCAATCAAGGAAGAAACAAGTACTGAAATGGGCGTCAAAACGATCACAATCAGGCCAATCTTGGCATTGAGCGACAGCATCATAATGATAATCCCTACAATCGTCGCCAGTCCGGAAAACAGGGAAGTGAAGCTTTGTAAGAGACCATTACTGAGGTAATCAACATCGTTAATAGCCCGGCTAACAATATCCCCATAGGCATGCTGATCCAAATAAGACAAGGGAAGTGATTGAATTTTAAAGAAGACCTCTTGCCGTAATTGGTGGGAGATTCGATAGGATAAGCGGCTGGCTAGGTCATTTTGTAGGTAAGCGGCCAATGCTGCTGAGAGGGCTAAGAGAATGAGAAGCCCGATCGCTCGTCCCAAAGCGGAGAAATCTACCGCCCCGGCCGAAACTAATAAATTCACTGCCCGACCAATTTGGATTGGAATCAGAATTTGGAAAAGCACGGCCAGGGTCGAAGCCATTAAGATCCCCACAAAATAGCCAGTGAAGGCTTTAATATATTGAACTAGGCGTTTACTGGTTTCAACTGGCATCTAGACTTCCACCTTTCCTTGGCTATCTGGGTATTGACTAGCGTATATTTTTTGGTAAGTTGGGCAAGTCGCTAAGAGTTCTTCATGACTAGCAAAGCCGACTAATTCCCCATGGTCTAAGACTAATATTTTATCGGCATGTAAAATCGAGGAAATCCTTTGGGAAACCATGATGAGGGTCTGTTCCTTTTCCAGAAGCACTTGCCGTAAGCGCCCTTCAGTCGCAAAGTCTAAGGCAGATACCGCATCATCTAGGATAATCGCCCGACTGGGTTGGGCCAGAGCCCGGGCAATAGTTAGCCTTTGCCGCTGCCCTCCTGAAAAATTCATCCCGCCTTGGTCAACCGGGGTGTCTAGCCCCTGAGCCTGCTTGATAAAGTCAGCCGCTTGGGCCTCTTCTAAAGCCTGCCACAAGTCATTATCAGAGATATTCGGCTGGTCCATCTTCAAATTATCTCGCAAGCTGCCCTTGAAAAGCACTGCCTTTTGAGGAACTAGGGCAATGGCTTGACGTAAGCCTTTCAGGGAGAGACTTTCAATGGCTTGACCGTTAATCATGATCTCCCCACTTTGTTTTTGGTTGAAGGCTAAGATCAAGTTAACCAAGCTCGTTTTTCCCGCTGCAGTACCTCCGATAATACCGATAAATTCGCCTGCATGAATTTGAAAGCTGAGGTCGCTTAAGAGGGGCCGGTCACTGTAAGAAAAATTTACCTGGTTAAAAGTGATTTCTAAAGGCCCTGTAGATTGTGTCAGGTCGTTTTTGCTGTTTTTCTCCGAAGCAGACTGCTCTTCGCCTGCTATCGGCAAGGCTAAAAAGTCATCAATCCGGCGGGCAGAAGCGAAGCCTCGGCTTAAGACCACTAATAAGCGCACTAAAACACTCAAGGCTAAAAAGATACTGGTCATATAGGAAGTTAAAGCAATAATCTCCCCCTGCATGAGATAGGCATTGTTCACTAAACGTCCCCCAAAATAGAGGATCAGTCCGATAGCGATATTAACCACCGATAAAGAAATCGGGGTTGCCAGGGCTTGGACCTGGCCCACTCGAATTTGTTGGTCAACTAAGTGGTCATTTTCTTTCTGGAAGCGGTGGATCTCTGTTTTTTGGTTAACAAAGGCCCGAATGACCCGGATCCCATTAAGATTTTCGCGAACTACCTGGCTCAAGCGGTCTAAACCATGCTGGATGCCTTGATAACGGCGGTTTGAATTGAGGGTAATCCCTGTAAAAGCTAGGCCCAAAATAAGGCCAGCAATAATAAAAATAGGAGACAGTTGGGGGCTAATCAGATAAGCCATAATTATGGCCCCGATGACAATGACTGGTGAACGCGAGGCTAGGCGTAGGGCCCTGGCCACTGCTTCTTGAATATTATTGGTGTCATTAGTTACCCGAGTAACTAAGGAATCCGCCCCCACCTGGTTGAGCTGATTTAAGGTCAACTGGTTAACTTGGTCAAATAGTGCTGACCTTAACCGAGTGCCTACTGTCTGCATAGTGACAGAAGCATACCACTGACAAACCAAGGCAAAACAATAGCCTAAGAATGGCAAAAGCACCAAAAGCAAGCCTCGCTGCCAAATATAGGTCGTATTGCCAGGATTAATCCCCTTATTAATCAAATCTGCCATAACATAAGGAACCATTAACTCCAGAACCGCTTCAATCAGCTTGGCTGAAAAAGCCAGTATCTCTTTTCCCTTATTTTCTAATATCACATCTTTAACTCGCATAAATAGACTCCTGTTTTCTTTTTCTTCTCACTATGGTACTCCAATGCAAGAAGCTGGGCAAATTTTTGTCAATAAAAAACGAGTCCGAAGACCCGTCTTTTAAATCATTTAAATCAAATTATTAATGAGCACTTTGGCTGCGCATGTTCTTGACGGCCCGACTTCTTTCGATCATCTTGAAAATAATAATCAGAAGAAATAGGTCTACTGGAAATAGTACCGCTGTACGAATGATTCTAGCCCAGGCAAATAAACCGGACTGGTACATCATATTGAGCCATAAAGGCGTTAAGAATAATGAAATCAACACCGTAGTTAATACTTTAGCGATGAGAATTCGTTTCAAGTTATAGCCTTGACGGAAAAGAACAAAGCCATAAATCAAACCGGCTAAGACCGCATTGAAGGTAAAGCCAGGAAAGAAGAAGCCACTTGGACTCAGAACAAAACCAATCACATCACATAAACCAGCGCCAATTCCTGCATAGATAGGTCCATAAAAAGCACCCATAATAGCTAATGGTATAAAGGCAAAACTGATTTCTAGGGTTGGTCCTAGAACTAAACGGAATTGGTTGAGTAAGAGGTTTAAAGCCATCAATAAACCCATACCCGTAATCACCCGTGATGAGGCGACATCTAAAGGTAACCATTTTCTAAACATAATAAAAAAACCCTCCTAATATACATTGGAGAGGCCCAAAAAGGGACATTACACTCGATGGCATTTGAGCGAATGCGGATTAACATCGCGAGTAATCTCTTCGTCCAGCAGCAACATTCCGTCCACTGACACTTAACGCATTAATCCTACTCTCAGTGAATATTATAGACTTCTTCACTTGAAAGTAAAGCCCTTTCTTTACAATTTGAAAAAACAAGGCCCAGGCTATAGTAGCGCTGAACCTTATTTTTACTTATTTAACTTCTTTTTGCAAAATTTTTTGGTAAGTGAGGTCAATTCCAAAAGCCCCTAAGGGTGCAGTAATTAGGATAGCTAGTACCGAAACCGTTAAAATAATTTCACCGGATCCTAGTCCCATTGCCAAGGGGACACCTCCAATGGCTGCCTGAACCGTTGCTTTAGGCAGGTAGGCGATCACTGAAAATAAGCGTTCTTTAAGACTTAGGTGGGTCTTGGCTAGGGATAGTAAGACACCCAATGACCGGAATATTAATACCATACCAATTAAAAGAACCGGTTGCCAGCCTGCTTGAAAGGCATAGGTAATATTGACAGAGGCGCCCACTAAGACAAAGAGCAGAATTTCACCAGGGATCCATAATTTATTATAGTATTGACCGAGATTGACCGCCTTTTCTGAGTCCAGGCGATTGATCACAAGCCCCATAGCCATCACTGCTAATATTCCCGAGAATGGGAGTGCTGGCAGGATTTTCTCCACCGATACCAAGACAAAGGATAGGGATAAGAGTAAAATCAACTGCTTGGCAGTGCTAAAGGCAAAACGATCAAAGAGGCTATTTAAGCCAGCACCCAAGAGGCCACCGACTAAGAGCCCTAGAACAATGGAAATCGGGATAGTCAGGAGTTGGGTAATTTGGAAACTTCCTCCTTGAGCAACAGCTAGGAAGGAAGAAAAAAGAACCAAGACATAAATATCATCAGCTGACGACCCGGCTAAAATAATTTGCGGGATTTGCTTTTCAGTCCCATAGCCTTCATCAATCAGTTTTAACATTTTAGGAACTACAACCGCCGGGGAAACCGCACCGAGTACCGCCCCCAGGACTAGAGCGTCAGCCTGGTTGATCCCTAAAATGCTAGGTGCCAAGAGACTGGTAGCAATCATTTCAAAAGTTGCCGGTAAAAAACACATCAAGAGTGCTGGCCTACCCACCTTAATCAGGCCACGGATATCTAAGGACAAGCTTGCCCGAGTCAGGATAATAATCAAAGCCACTTGTCTTAAATCCGCAGATAAGTCTAAGATAGTGGAATCCAATAAATTTAAGGCATAGGGCCCTAGTAAAATCCCTAAAAAGAGATAACCCACTAAGCTAGGAATACGTAAAGACTGACACAGTCGTTCGACTAACAAACCTAAAATAAAAATATAGGCAAAACTTAACAATAACATCTTTCTACTCCTTTTCTTTTCAAGCAAAAAAGCTGATGCCCTTCTGCTTTTATTTGCAGAAGTCATCAGCTCATAAGCATTCTTATGCGCGGTTTAGGAGTAAATCCTGGGAAGACATTCATTTCCTTGGTCTAAGCATAAATAATTATCGGTTTTCTGTCAAGGAACTTTTCACTTTCCACTTTAATCCAAACAAAAAACAAAAATGTATTGGAGTTTCTAGTGAAAAATTTAACTTAAGCTTAACCTTTACCTCTTTCTGATGATAATTTACAAAGAAGTAAAGAATATAGGTAAGGAAAATTTATTTTCAATTAATGAAAGCGCTTTATTTTAAAATAAAAACCACTCTGCTATACTGGCCATAGGATACTAATTTATTTGTAAGGAGGATTTTATATGAAGTCAGGACGTTTCATGCGTTTAATTACCATTGCCTTGGCTTATGTCGGGGTGATTGTCGGAGCCGGATTTGCCAGTGGTCAAGAGGCCTTTCAATATTATGTCGCCTTTGGTCGTGAAGGTATTTTTGCTTTAATCTTATCCTGCTTTTTCTTTGCCATGGGCGGCTATTTACTTTTAGTCTATGGTTTTCGTTATTCCGCTGAGGACCACCGCATTGTTTTTGACAAAATTTCTAGTCCTATTGTTGCTAAATTGATTGACCTTGCTATCAATTTATCCTTATTTTTAATTGGTTTTGTGATGATTGCTGGAGCGGGGACTAACTTAAAGCTGATTTTCTCCTTGCCCACCTGGGTAGGTAGTATCTTATTGACGGTATTACTGATTCTAACCGCCTTTTTAGATACCACCAAGGTCACCCAATTAATTGGTGCCATTACACCCTTTGTTTTAATCTTAATTATAGGGGCATCAATCTATACCCTGATGGCCTCCCCTATCCCCTTCTCTGAAGCCTTGGACCTGGCCCAAAAAGCAGAAACCTCTCTCCCCAATTGGTGGGTATCTGCCATTAATTATACTTCCCTAGGAATCATGACCTGCGTTTCCATGGCCATTGTGATTGGGGGCAACCAAGAATCTTCCTTTGAAGCGGGACTTGGTGGCATACTCGGCGGACTCGTAACGACAGTCTTACAGGCAGCCGCTTATATTACTATTGTGGGTAATATTCAACGCCTGGATACTAATGAGATGCCCATGCTTATGGTCCTCGATGATATTCATCCCCTGCTGGGCGCTGTTATGGGTGTGGTGGTCTTTGGAATGATCTTCAACACCGCTATCGGCATGTTTTACCCTTTAGCCAAACGCTTCTCCTATAACCAACCTCAGCGGGTCCCCAAGCTAATGATTCCGATGGTTCTAGTGGGACTGGGACTTTCTGCTTTCGGATTTACCCGCTTAGTCTCCTATGTTTATCCTTTTATCGGTTACTTGGGTGTCTTCGTTTTCTTGCTCCTCCTAGTTCAATTCATCCGTCACCGGGACGATATTCTCCACGGAAAGGTTGATTTAGATCAATCTAAAAACTAAAGCCTAAACGAAAAAGAGAGTGTGACAAAAGTCAAAAGAGCCCTGAAGAGCTACGCATACTATATCTGTAACTCGCTTGCGCTTCGAACAGCTATAGCAACTGGAGCGAACTATGGTAGATAGTTGCAAAACTATCGCACATAGTTCGTAGTTGGGTTCAATTTGGCAGACTTGGAGTGGTTTCACAAGTCAGAAACAAGCGAATGCTTCGCTTTTATTCTGACTTGCTCCAACCATCCAAGCCTATACGCCAAATCTTACACCCTGTATGAAGTGGACGTCAGGGCTGACTTTTGGAGCACGTTTTGAATAGATAGTTCGTGTTTTAAAACGAGCCTGGGACTTTTGTCCCAGGCTCTTTTTTTATTAATGACTTTCCTCGAGGACACCATCACGCATTTCAAAAACCCGGTCACACTGATTGATTAAGCGGGTATCATGGGTAACCATAATGATGGCCTTATTCTTCTCCTTACTCTCTCTAGCCAATATATTAACCACTTCAAAAGCCCTTTGACTATCTAAAGAAGCAGTCGGTTCATCAGCCAGGATGATAGTAGGGTCAGGATAGAGGGCCCGGGCAATAGCTACCCTTTGTCGCTCCCCGCCTGACAAGTCAGCTGGATACTTATTTAATAAGTGGTCCACTCCCAATTCCTGGAATAGATTTTGGGCATAGGCTGCTTGACTGTGGCCTTGGATTTTATCGACTAAGCGTAATTGATCTTGAACCGTTAAATAGGAAATTAAGTTAGAAGCTTGTAAGATAAAGCCAATTTCTTGGAAACGGCGCTTAGCTCTGTCTTTTTCCTTTAAACTGGAAAAGGCTTGGCCCTTGATCCTAATCTCACCCTGACTTGGACTTTGTAAACCGCCACTCAGGGTTAGGAAGGTCGACTTCCCTGAACCTGAGGGACCAACTATGGCGACAAATTCTCCATCACTCACGGAAAAATTAGTCGGCTTTAAGGCCTCTATCATTTGATCGCCGTCTTGAAAGGATTTAGAGACATTTATTAATTCGATTGCTTTCATATGAACACTCCTTTACTCAATTTCTCTTTTAGGCCATGGCTTCGAGGGGATCAACCTTGGCAATGGCTCTGACCGAGAATAAAGCCGCCATAACCGCTGCAATGATGATTAAAATGCCCACTAGGAGGAAATACTCCCAAGTTAAAGCAAAGGGCACCGCTGCTGGCAGTAAATAAGCAGAAGCCAAAGTTGCCAGCAAGGCGAAAGCCACCCCAAGACTAGCTAAAAGAAAACTTTGACCAAGAACCGACTTAGCAATATAGCTGGTGGCAATGCCTTGGGCCTTCATAACGCCAAAAATCGGCGCCTTTTGCATGGTTAAGACATAGATAAATATGCCAACCACCACAGCTGCAATCACAATCAGAAAGCCAATCATAAAGTTAAAAGTCACCACCTGAGCCCGGTAACCGGGAATATCTTGGATAAAGTCTTCAATACTTATGGCCTCCAAGTCCTCAGGAACATGGTGGGCTTGGCCACGGATTACCACGGCATTAATAAAATCTTTCTCCGGTAGTTGTCCTAGACCACTGTAGCGAATTTCTTTAAGGTCTTCCAAGCTGGTAAAGACCACCGGAGCAACGGAAAAGCGTTGGTTTTTAGTAAAGCCGACCACTTTAATGGGGTGATCAATATTGGCCACTTGCAGACTATCGCCTATTTCCAGACCGTATTGGTCTTTCATACTTATATCAACAACCCCTTGTCCGGGGGCATCAAACATCTTTCCAGCAACCAGGTCCGGTTTGAGGAATTCATCCCCTTGGATCCCAAAGAAGGCAACATTGATCTTCTCACCCTCCTCATCCAATTTGACCACTCCCGGCATTTCCGAAAAGAGTGCCTTTTGGTCGGCAGTAATTTCATTGGCTAAATCTGCTTCAAAATTTGATTTTCCCAAGACATGGTTACTGTCGCTTGCCAATACAATTTGATCAGCTGACCAGGCATCCACGGCTAGACGGTTATCTTGGGCCAGCCCATATGACAATCCGGTTAAAAAGAAAACCAAGTAAGCAATTAAAAACAGGAGTCCCATAATTAATAAGTAACGGGCCTTGCTATGCATAATTTCTTTATAAGCTAAAAACATTTTTTCTTCCTCCTTCATTGAACAGGGAAGATTATACGCCCCTCATTTTTCAAGAGCAAGAAAAATGAACTGTGTTCACTTTATTTTTTATAAAAGCTAAAAATGACTATTTAAAGAATCAAAATTCACTTTATTCTCTATCCAATAAAAAACAACCGCCCTGGGCTGAGACTGCTTCTAGGGCTGGAAGTTGTTCCCAGCATAAGCAGTAATACCGCATGCGGTTGTTAGTTATTATATGAAGTTTTTATTTACGGTTTTAACATTAATAAACTTTAGCCAAAGAGCCCATTGGATCCCAAGGTTTTAAATGAACAGGTTCTTGCTGATATTCTTCTAATAATTTTTCATCAACATAGCGACTAGGTACGGTGATTTGGAAGGTATATTCATCGAACCATTCATCGGACATGGAGAAGATCCCTTCATCTCCTACCTTTTTACCCCAGGAATTTTCAACTTTCCAATGGGTAGGCTTGCCTTCCTTGTCCAAGTTAACCCCTACTAAAACCATAGCATGGGTTAGGAGACTAACACTATAGTCAAGACGTTCGGCTTTGTTTAAGGTATAGTTTTCACCCAAGGTATCTTGGTAACGGTACATCTTGGTATCCATTAAACCAAGTTCACGTTCACTCATCTTACCCACATCTGAACCAAACCAAACTGGATAGCCGTCTTTAATGGCTTTGATAGCTGCATCTTTAAGGGCTTCAATTGGGACGTTGAGATACTTAATCGGTTCACCTTCAACGATTGATCCTAAATAATCCACTGTATAAGTCTTGTGGTAAGGTTTATCAGCAGTTGGTGCATTTAAGAGGCTGACCATATCGTTCACTTCGAGATTGGTATATTTTTGGAAGAATTCTTGTGGGGTAATGTCTTCAATCCGGTGGAATTGGTCATCCTTGTCACGGTATTGGTAGGTAAATTGACTTGGCACTTCCCCTAAGGCCTTTACTAAAACATTATAAATAAAGTAAAGTTGTTCATTACGTTTTGCTTCTAAGTCTGCCTTTGATTTGCCAGCTTCATGCATCTGACGTAAACGAGCCGCAAATTCACGTAGCTTGGTTTCTAAGACTTCATCCAAGAGATGGGTGTTAGAGGAATGGAAGGTTTCAGGCATAACTTCTTTTGGTACAGAACCATATTTCTTCAAGATATCCGCAAACATCTCCCATTGGCCCCCATCTTCACATGGCGTTTGGAGTAAATGCCAAACTAAGCGAGAGTCTTGAGCTTCATCAACGGTATCAATAATACTGGTTAAGAAGAAATTAGCCTTCTCTAACTTATCCCAGAATAAGGTATAAGATTGGGAGAATTCAAAAGTTTCTAGGTTTAATTTTTCCATGGTGGAAACCCGGGCAGTATTTAGGGCTGCGAACATCCAGCAACGACCACTTTGTTTTTGGTTAGTGATCTTGCCACGTTTGGTTTCTTCGGAGAATTTAAAGTCATGTTCTTGGCGAACTTGATAATTGACACTGGCCTTGTTAATGCCAACTTCACGGATAGCGTGTTCGCTGGCATTATTTTTAGGGTCAGAATGATATTTTTCATGGAATTGTTGAATTAATTCTTGATTAATCATGCAATCATCGCTTCTTTCTATATCAGTTAGATTGAAAAATTTACCCCTACACTATAACATAATTTATTGTTTCTGCTTAGTCCCTTTTTTGGGATAAATATCTGTATAAAAGAAAGAGGCTGTGACAAAAGTCTCAGCCCATTTTTTAAGTAAGAATGCTCTTGTCAAAATGTGTTCCTAGTGCAAGGCAAGCAACTACGCTTGTCGCACTCTCTCAAACCTGCTCAAACCTGTTCCAAGCGCGAGGTGAGCTCCATTTCAGAAGTCCTTGTAAATCCTCTTTGAGGATTTACTGCGCACTTCTTCCAATGGTCTCCCCTCTTTTTGCGCTTGTCACACTCTATTATTACGCGTCTAATTCGGTGTTGTAATAGACGTTTTGGACGTCATCGTCGTCTTCTAATTTTTCAATGAGGGTTTCAAAGGTGGCTTTCTTGTCTTCTGGGAGGTCAATCATGGTTTTTGGTACCATGGTTAATTCAGAAGTGGCGAGTTTATAGCCTTTTTCTTCTAAGGCGTCACGAACGGCTCCAAAGTCATTGGCTTCGGTATAAATTTCAAAGACTTCGTCGGAAGTTTGTAAGTCTTCGGCACCTGCGTCAATAGCATCCATGAACATGGTTTCTTCATCAACGTCTAAGTCTTCACGTTCAATAGCGAGATAGCCTTTGCGGTCAAACATATAAGCCACTGAGCCACTTTCACCTAGGCTACCGCCGTTACGGTTAAAGATGGTCCGCACGTTGGTTAAGGTACGGTTGGTATTGTCGGTTAAGGTTTCCACAAAAACAGCAATCCCATTAGGGCCGTAGCCTTCATAGGTGACTTCATCGTAGTCTTCGCCGCCAGCGGTATTGCTACCTTTATCAATGGCCCGTTCAATGTTGGTCTTAGGCATGTTTGCTGCTTTAGCTTTGTCCATAACCATACGAAGTGATGGGTTAGCATCCGCATCTGGTCCACCTTGTTTTACCGCCATATAAATTTCACGCGATAATTTTTGGAAGATCTTAGCGCGTTTTGCGTCTTCAGCGCCCTTAGTATTTTTAATTTTGCTCCACTTATTATGTCCCGACACGAAACATACCTTCTTTCGTTTTTAGTCTATAATCTACAATTCTTAATTCTACCAAAAACAGCTAAATGGCGCAAGTTCAAGCTTCCGTTTTTACGGACTGGTCCAGTCATCCACATAGTCAGTCACCCAGACTTTTGCTATAATAATTAGGAGTTCATAAGGAGGGATTATTATTAATCAACATTCACCTATCCACAATAATAATCAGGAGGAAAAACCTGCTTGGAAAGATAAATTTTTCTTTTCCAGCAATATTTTCTTTTCAGTGATCAAACGCCTGCTAGGCTATGTCCTGGTTCTGGGCCTACTCAGTTTAGCCTTAGCTATGGGGGTAGCTAGCGGATTTTTCTTAGGATTAACCGAAGACCTTCCCAACCCCTCCCCTGAGGAGATGGCTAGCCAAATTCAAAACTTGGAAGAAGTCTCGACCCTCACCTACAATGACGGTTCCCTGATCGATGAAGTCCGCAGTGACCTGGTGAGAAAGAATGTCCAATTAGAAGAGATTTCACCACAGATCGTTCACGGCCTGGTGGCTACTGAAGATGAACACTTTTTTAAACACCATGGTGTAGTCCCCAGTGCTATCCTGCGTGCAATCGTCTCCCAAGTTCTAGGCGGTTCCTCCTCTGGGGGTTCAACCATTACCCAGCAATTGGTCAAGCAACGCTTCTTATCTAATGAAGTTTCCTTTGAACGGAAGGCTAAAGAAATGCTCTTAGCTAACCGTTTAGAAAATTATTTTTCTAAGGAACAAATCCTGGAATCCTATCTTAATACCTCTCCTTTTGGTCGTAACAATAAAGGCGAAAATATTGCTGGTATTGAGGCAGCTGCTGAAGGTATCTTTGGTAAAAGCGCCGACCAAGTCAACTTACCTCAGGCCGCCTTTTTAGTGGGAATGCCCCAAAACCCTTATACTTATACTCCTTATGATAGCGAGGGTCAATTAAAATCGCCAGAAGACCTTAATTACGGTGTGGAACGGATGCAGGAAGTTCTAGACCGGATGCGCTTAGAAAATTATATTAGTCAGGAAGACTACGAAAAAGCTAAAGACTACCCTATTCAAAATGATTTTATCCAAGCTGAAAGTCAAGTCGATGAGACAGGCTCCAGCACTAGTCAGAAGAATACTTATCTCTACCAACAAGTAGAAAAGCAAAGCCTTAAGCTCCTCATGCAGCGTTTTATGGCCATGGATGGAGTCGGTGAAGAAGATATTCAAGCCGATGACAACCTCCGTAGCGAATACCAACAACGGGCCGATTCTTATTACCGTAATGGTGGACTAACCGTTAAAACCACAGTTGATCCTAATATCTATCAGCTTCTTAACCAAACGGTCGCCAACCAAGCCGGTTCCCTGGGACAAACTTATATGACCTATCAAAATAATCCAGAAACCGGTGATAGCGAAGCCATCCCCCTCCCTGTCCAAACGGGCAACGTCCTTATCGAAAATGCCAGCGGACGAATTTTAGGCTTTGTTGGAGGGGTTGACTTCGACCAAAACCAAGTGGACCATGCCTTTGACATGCGACGGTCACCAGGTTCCATGTTCAAACCCCTGCTGACTTATGGACCAGCTATCCAAGAGGGCTTAGCCTTTCCAAGTACCCTAATCGCTGACACCCCTATTCGTATCCAACAAGCCGATGGATCCTACTATGAACCGTCCAACTATGGGAACAATATCTCCAATCAGTTAGTGACCTTCCGTCACGC
Organism: Aerococcus tenax; assembly: GCF_003286645.3. NCBI lineage: Bacteria > Bacillati > Bacillota > Bacilli > Lactobacillales > Aerococcaceae > Aerococcus > Aerococcus tenax. The sequence continues at coordinate 1,417,529 of NZ_CP127382.2, forward strand.
CCTGGCCAATTCCTTAAATAACCCGACCATATATCTCTACCAACACCTTTTAAAACATGGTGTCGATATCCAAGCTTATGTGGATCGTTTAGGCCTAGACCAAGCCGTTACGGAAAATGAAGTCAAGGATAATGTCGCACTATCCATTGGAGGAACCCAAACGGGCCCGACTGTCGTTGAATTAGCGGCGGCTTTTGCGACTTTTGCTAACGGCGGCCAAAGCATCAGCCCTTACCTCATTGAAAGCATTTCTGATAGTAATGGGAACTTTATTTATCAACATCAAAATCACCAAGAACCTGTCTTTGATAAAGAAAGCAGTGATATCATGATTGATGTCTTGAAAGATACCCATCGGACCGGGACTTTCCAACCATATAGTGGCGGTTTGAATGCTTTTTCGGATATTTATATGAAAACAGGGACCTCAGAGGATTTCAATGACCATTGGATTGGAGGCTCAAGCCCAAGGATTACGCTCATGTCATGGATTGGTTACGATAATACTTACCAGCGCCATACCTTAAATGATGACGGCAATGCCAGTTTCGGTAATCCGGTAGAACGTCACGCCAAACACTGGTTGAGCCTGCTCAATCAGTTGAATAACTATGATCCACAAATGATGGGTTCCAGCGAAACTTTCTCCCCTTCCCCACACCTGGTCCGCCAAAAAGTAGTCAAAGAAACCGGAACACTCCCCGGCAGCTTTACAGGACCATACAATACCCAATACCGGATTCCAATCAGTAAAGCTAGTGAAGAAGGGCTCTTTCCTAATCAAGCTGCTATCCCCAAGGCTCAATTTGACTTTGCCATCGGAGCCAGCTTAGAAGAACAAGTCCATGCCCTAGAGCCCTACCGAATCAAAAACAACAGTCAAGTCAACCAAAAAGTCAATGAAATCTTAGACCTCTATGAACACACTCACCAAAAAGAGGACTAATTATTAAAAAAGCAGTTATGCGTTTTGTGAGCATAACTGCTTTTTCTTTAGCTTAATTATCTGATTTTAAACGCGCGCTTGTCGCACTCTATCTTATACCAAGTCTTCCATTATTGTGTAGAGTTCTTGGCTGGATAGGTTTTCTTTTTCCTCTTGGGTGAAGTCGCGGATTATTTCTCCGTGATGGAGTAAAATCATCCGATTGCCATAGGTTAAGGCATCTTGTAAGTTGTGGGTGATCATTAGAGCGGTGAGATTTTCTTCTTGCACTTGTTGGTTGGTGAGCTCTAAAATCCTACGTGAGGTCTTAGGGTCCAGGGCAGCCGTATGTTCATCCAACAAGAGGAGTTTGGGTTTAACGATGGTGGCCATTAATAAGGCAATGGATTGACGTTGTCCACCGGATAATTTCCCCATTTCAGCATTCAAGCGGTTTTCAAGGCCCAGGCCAATTTGTGATAAAGTTTGGCTGAAATAGGCCTCTTTGTCATTGGTAATAGCCATACTTAAGCCCCGCTTTTGCCCTCGTTTAGCAGCCAGGGCCAGGTTTTCAGCGACGGTCATCCGCGGAGCAGTTCCCATTTTAGGATCTTGGAAGACACGAGAAATCGATCCTGCCCGCTCTTCTTCACTCTTAGTGGTAATATCCTTTTCCTCCAAGAAGATTTCGCCACTATCTAAGGCAAAGGTTCCCGCAATGGCATTGAGTAAGGTGGATTTCCCCGCACCATTTCCCCCGACAATGGTAATGAAGTCTCCCTGATTCACTGAAAGGTCAATGCCTTTCAAAGCATGAAAGGCATCCAGGGTTCCGGGATTAAAGGTTTTATTGATGTTATTAAGCTTTAATACTTGACTCATGATTAAGCCTCCTTACTGCGAATATTCTTGGTCCGGCCGCTTCCCATTTTGCTTCTAATCGTTGGAATAGCCAAGCAAAGACCCACGATGATGGCTGAGAAGAGCTTAAAGTCATTGGCTTCAAATTTCAGCATGAGAACAAGACCAAGGAGTAAACGGTAGACAATAGAACCAGCTACGATGGTAGCTAAACGCATGGACAGGCTAACATTAGGGAAGAGAACTTCACCAATAATGATGGCGGCTAAGCCAATCACCACAGTCCCAATCCCCATGGAGATATCTGCATAACCATTGCTGTTGGCTACTAAGACACCGGCAACGGCAATCAATCCATTAGCTAACATATAACCTAGCATGGTCATTTCGTGGGTATCAATCCCTAAGGACTTGGCCATCACTAGGTTATCCCCAGTAGCAATCAGAGCTTGACCCATTTCTGTTTTAAAGAAGAGACTCATTAAACAAATCACAATAGCAGACACCACCAGACCAATGACGATGGTATCGATATTTCTACCAAGGTTAAGAGGTTCTAGTAAGGTTTTTAAGGTTTTTTGACCCGTTAGAGAAATATTGGCCGATCCCATAATCTTCAGATTGACAGAGTAAAGTCCGGTCATGGTAATAATCCCAGCGAGTAAGGGATTAATACTTAACTTGGTGGTTAATAAACCGGTAATGGCACCTCCGGCCATCCCCCCTAAAAAGGAGATCAGGATAGCGATGAGGGGATGGATACCAAAATGAATGGCTTGGACGCCTAAAGCCGCCCCTAGGGTAAAGGAACCTTCAGTCGTCATATCAGGAGCATTTAAAATCCGAAAAGAAATATAAATCCCCAGTCCCATGACAGCCCAGATACTGCCCTCGGATAGGGCACTAGTAATTAAATCAATCATTTTTATTTACCCTCCTTTGCCACGTCAGTAGCTTCATTGACAACATCACTTGGAATTTCGATGCCTAATTCATTAGCCTTCTTAGAATTAATGGTTAAGGCCTTCTTCTCTGGAATAACAACGGAATAATTTCTTGGGTCAGCACCCTCAATCAAGTCAGCAAGGACATTGGCTGAATCAACCCCTAATTGGTATTGGTTGAGTCCAACTGTAGCCATCCCACCGTCAACAACCATGGTGTCAACCACTGGGAAGACTGGAATTTTATAATGGTCAGTAACCGAAATTAAGGTGTTCATTGAAGAAGCAATCGAGTTGTCATTAGGTACCCAGATAGCTTCCACTTCTTGGGCCAATTGTTCAGCCACTTGGGCCAGGTCATTGGTCGAAGTGATGGTTTTTTCAACGACATTCAAGCCTAATTCTTTGGCATGTTCTTTGGCCATGCGGACATTATTTTGGGCATTAGTTTCAGAAGAATTGTAAATAATTCCCACCGTTTTAATATCTGGCATCACTCGTTTAATCAGGTCAAATTGTTCCTTGACCGGTGGGACATCACGGACCCCAGTCACTTGGAAGCCTGGTTGGTCTAAATCTTTAACCAAGCCAGCCCCAACTGGGTCGGAAACAGCTGCCATTACTACAGGAACCTGGTCATTGGCCACATTCTTTAGGGCTTGGGCCGCTGGTGTGGCAATACCGACTAAGTATTCAGCGCCATCAGAAACCATTTTATCGGATAACATTTTCAGATTATTTTGGTCACCTTGACCATTGGCAAAGTCAATTTCAACGTTTTCACCATTAACATAACCCCGTTCAGCCAGTTGGTCATAGACCCCTTGACGAATATCATCTAAGGCTGGGTGTTCTGTTAGTTGTAAAAGTCCGATGCGAATCTTATGGTCAGTGTCTTTGATATCTTCTTGACTGACATTGGTTTTTGCCTGGTTTTCACTGGCGGTCCGGTGTTGAATTAAAGTTGGCATGGCCAAGAACAAAACGGCTAAAGCGGTAATTAATATAACTCCAAAACTTGTAATCTTTTTCATAGGGCACTCCTTTACAATAAAAAAATCCTCCAACTCAAGAAGCTGCAGGATAAAAAAATCCCGCACAGACTATTCATGTGGTCCATGCGGGAATTCTTATTAAGTCGAGCTACCGCACAGATACAGCTTCAAAAAAACGCTGAAGTTGTATCTATGCTGATCACAGTATAAACACAACTACACCATGCGGATTTGCCATGAAAATGTAGTAATTTGTTTAAGTGACATTGTAGCGACTCCTCTCTGATATGTTATATGTAATATAACAGATATTTGAGCTAAGGACAAGCCCTAATTTCATTTTCCTTAAAAATCTCTTTTTATTCTTTATTTTCATCCCCATAGTCTTGAATAAATTGGAAGATCTTCTGGTAATAAGTGGTGGGCTCTTTGTACTTGGCTTCGGCATGGCCAGCTTCTGGCACAATGTAGAGTTCCTTGGGACCCTTGGCTTTAGCATCATAGAGTTCTCGGGCCATGGATACCGGAACAAAGTCATCCGCTGCGCCGTGGATAAATAAAATCGGTAGGGAGGACTGGGCCACGTATTCCACGGTGTTTCCCTCGCGTAAATCATAGCCCGCTCGCAGTCTTGCCATGGTATTAGCCATATAGAGGACTGGAAAAGTAGGGAGATTAAAACGTTTATCTAGCTCAGAAGCAAAAATATCCCAGATACTTGAATAACCACAGTCAGCAACGACCGCTTTGACGGCTGCAGGCAGCTTGTCTGAGGCCATTAGAACGGTAGCACTTCCCATAGAAGTACCGTGAAGGACAATTTGGGACTGACTATCGCGGTCAATAAGCCACTGAACCCATTCTAGTAAGTCCCGACTGTCTAGATAGCCCATACCAATATATTGTCCCTGACTAGGCGCATGGGCTCTTAAGGAAATGGTTAGGACCTGGTAACCTTTTTGATAAAAAGCGGGCGCAATATCATAAGAATCCGCCTCTTGGCCTTGGTAACCATGGACAATCAAGGCATATTTATGTTGATCAGAGTCATTATGAAACAAATTTCCGCTCAAAGTAAGCCCGTCCTGAGAGCGAATGCTTACCGCTTCCTTTTTATCCCCTACCTGGTCTAACCAAGCCTTAGCGTCCGCTTTGGCCTGGGCCTTATTGGCATTGATTTCTTGAACAGCTGACTTAGTCTGACCCGGCTTTGTCTCCTGGTCAACTTGGCGGTCTTGCCCACCCTGATTAGGTACCAAGGCATAATCAACAAAGTAGTTTCCTACAAAATAAGTGGCAGCCAGGGAAATCACTGTCAGCAGGGCTAATGAAATGCCCAACTTTTTTAACCAAGTTAATCTTTTCTTTGTCTTCATCCGGTCTAACACCTCCCACAGATTAGTAATCATTTTAGCAGATGGCACAAGAATTGACTATCTTTATCAAAATTTTGATAGGAAATAAGGAGAGTGAGACAAAAGTTAAAAGAACCCTGAATAGGTCATTTATAGTCTCTCTAATCTTATATATAATGGAGAAGAGAGTGTGACAGTCACGCTAAAGGACGAAATCGCTGGAGGAAAATACCATAAGCACAGATAAAAGGATGTGAGGACGCCGTCAAAGACTTGAATTGCTGGAGGAAAATACCAAAAGCACAGCACGACTGTGCGTTGGAATTTTCTGAAGCAACTTCAAGTCTGGCGTTCGAACTCAACTTGCTGACCGTTCAACTTTTCTGAAAGGGCATCCCCTACCCCTTCCAAACTCAACTAGAGGGTGCGACAAGTGCGTCAAAGATCAATACCCTTAGAAGAAAAATATAAATAAAGGAGTCAAGATGGTAAGAGAAATTTTTATTATTCGGCATGGCCAGTCTCTTTATAACTTAGAGGGGAAAATCCAAGGTCAAATCGATAGTCCCCTTAGTCCTAGAGGCATCCAAGAAGCTGAGCAAGCGAAAAACTTTTTTGATCAAAAAGACATCAGTATTGACCTCATCCTCTCCTCCCCTTTGAAGCGAGCCTACGCCACAGCAAAGATAATCCAGGGAGATAGTCCCTGCTCCCTAGTTACTGATCAGCGGCTAGCAGAATGGCGCTATGGTAGTCTTGAAGGTAAGGCGCTCAGCGTCCTTGAGGGCGTCAAGCTCAATGACCCGCCTAGTGATCACTATTTTTGCCAATTTGGGGGCGAGTCAGTCACTGCAGTTAAAGGTCGCTTTCAAACAGCCCTTGATGAAGCTCTTAAAGCCTATCCTCAAAAAAATATTCTCCTAGTTAGTCATGGGTCAATTATGTACCGCTTCATGTTGGACTATCTCAGCCAACCCCTCCCAGCCTTTTCGAATTGTCAAATTTTTCATTTTGAAGAGCTAGAAAAAAGCCTGGTCTTAAAAAATAGTATTAATCCACTCAACTAAAAAAGGACTGTGCATAATTATCACAGTCCTTTCCTACGAATAGTCAAGTGTAAATCAATATAAAATTACTAAATATATGAGGTATTATTTAGGAGTTTGATTCTTGAATATTTTATGGAAAATTTGGCACGCTAAATAAGCCTCAGTATTGAGACTTTTAAAAATTTTAGTTACTATAATAATGAATTAGTTGCGGTGAGAGGCATTTAATTCATAATCATACTTCGTATGATGATTGAATAGCGCGTATAGGCATTTAAGCAGCTTATTCATACACGCTATAACAGCTACCTTATGGCATTTATTAAAGGGTGGCTGTTTTTTTGTATAGTAATAATCAACGATATGATTTGGTGCATGTCTCTGGGCACGGATCATATTAGTGATAATGACATAAAGTATTTTTCTAGCTTTTCTGTTGCCTCGCTTATTGATATGGTCTTGGCCTGTATATTTACCCGATTGATAGCGTCGAATATCAATCCCTACATAGGCGTTTAATTGTTTATGGTTCTTAAATCGAGATAAATCACCCAGCTCTGCAATTAATTGACAAGCTGAAAGCTCACCAATTCCTGGCACGCTAGAGTAAATTGTAAATTCAGAAAACTGACTTCCCAAAGTAATCATCTTATCTTGAATAATTTCTTTTTGGTTGATTAATTTTTTTAGATGTGTGGCATAAAAACTGAGCACCTGACAATAAAAGCTGTCCTTATGGACAGAAGGATAAGCAGAAGTTGCACATTCAATAATTTGATCAGCTTTTTGAAAGGCCCTTTGATTTGAGATATTTTTTGATGTTGATTTTTTCAATACATTTTTGATAATAGTTCGCGAAGTTTCTAACACATAATCAGGATGTGGATAGTTTTCAATAATGGTTAAAGCAAATACATTTTTTAACTTAGAAAAAGCTTGTTCTATACCAGGAAAGCAAAGATAGACAGCTTCTAAAAGCTTAACATATAATCTATCGATAGCTTCTTGTAGCTCGAGATAATAAGCATTCATGCGCTTCATTTCTTCATAAAGCGGCCCTTTCATTACCGAAGGGTGAAAGTCGAAAATAGACATAACTTGTGCTAATTTATGAGCATCTGCTTGGTCTGTTTTATTCCTTCTTAGTGTCAGGCCATTGGATCGATTATATACTTCTAAAGGATTCAAACTGTGGTAAGTTATATGATTTTCGTGACAAAAACGTTCAAGAGGTTTTGAATAAATACCTGTCGTTTCAAAAGCAAGAGCCACTTGACCAGGAATCCTTCGGATATCCTGTAATAGCTTTTCAAAGCCCATAGAAGTGAATTTCAAAAGGCTTTCCTCAATACATCTATTATTTTTATACAGAACTTGTGTCGCTTTTCCTTTGGAAACATCAAAAGCATAGATATAGTTAACCATCTTCAACTTCCTTTCTTGATGACTTGAAAGACTTTCACCTCATTGTTCTTATCTTAATTTCCTAAACACGTGCTCGTAGCTCAACATACTTAAACCAAAATTAAAAACAAGAGTGAAAGAATCCATTTTTTAATTCGGGCTCGTAGCCCTAGAGTGCTTGAACGGATTATTCTTTCACTTACACTATATCTAAAAAAAGAAATAGCTCGAAGATAAATCCGTCGATCTACCTTCGAGCTAATCTTAGTATGTTTTTACTATTCAGTAAAAAATTCGTATTCTTACTTAGAAGTTAATCCATTGATAAATAATTGCTTTTTTAATCTAAGTTTTGTTGCATTTCACGGTCGTAATCGACAAATTTACGGATAAAGGTATAGGGATCGACCAAGTCCAATTGCCTTGCAAAGGTGGTTAAACTGGTTTCCCTTAAGCCGGCCTTATTGAGATAGGCTGGCATAGTCGCCACATCCACCGGTAAAGCATCAATAATCAAATGCCCCTCTGACATAATCAAGGTCCGGCGACTATACTCTAGCATAACTTCAATGTCATGGGTGGTCATCATAATCGCAATCTGGTATTGACTATTTAAGTTTTGCAAGGTATTCATAATGGCGCGGAAGTGTACAAAATCGCGGCCTTCAGTGATCTCTTCAACCACCAGTAATTTAGGCTCTTTTAATAGTGACCGAGCCATGGCCAGTCGGAGTTTGGAAATCTCCGAAAGATGGTCTAAGGGGAAATCTAAGAGATTATCCAAGTTAACCATGGCTAGAACCTGATTAAACTTGTCTTTGAGCTCATCATCCTGGTAATCACCTTCCGCTAAGACGGGACTTTGGGCCAGGTAGTCTGCAACGGTTTCTGCTCGCGATTGACTAATATTGGTCACATCGTCATTAGTAATCAAGCCGACATTGCGGCGGAGATGGTCAAATTGGTCCAGGGAAAGTTCTTGACCCAACCACTTAATCGTTCCCATCTGAGGCCTTAGGGAGCCACTACACAATTGAGCTAGGAGGGTCTTGCCGCTGCCATTAGGGCCGACGACACTCAGCATTTCTTCTTGGTTAATTTTAAGGTTAATATTGTGGAGCCCCCGCTGATTGCTCTCATTAACAAGGGCTGATACATTATCGAGTTCGAGGAGAACTTCTTTGTTTTCTTGATAACGAAAACGTGGCAGGGTCATAATCCAGTTTTCGATTCTCTGCCTTAGCTGTGGCCCGAAAATATGTTTGACATCTTGGATATTATAAACGTCTTTTAAAGGATAAGCCGCGTAGCGCATGGCGGTAATATAGAAGGGTTCACGAATGCCTAAGGGATTTAATATACCACTTTCCAAGAGGGCCTTAAGCTGGCCATCGAACACAATCCTCCCTTCTGAAAAGACTAAGACGCGGTCAATGGGACGGGACATCATTGCTTCCAATTGGTGTTCAGAAATAATAATAGTAGCATCAGTATGGACGTGGTAATCATCAATAATATCGATAAAGACCTTTTGTTGTTTAGGAGCCAGGGTCTTTAAGGGTTCGTCAAAAATATAGATTTCATTATCTTCTTTTAAGATGTGGGACATGCGGTGGATTTCTTTTTCCCCACGAGAAAGTGCCTGGTATTCTTCCGGTTGTAATTCGCAATCGACCAGTTCATACCAACGCTTTTCGATAGCCTTTTTGTGGTGGTTAACCGATTCATTGGGGTTGTCATCGATCTTCTCATCAATCACATCGCGAATTGCCGTTCCGTCAACTGGCTTGGCAGACTCACCACTGTGAATAATTTCACCAGAAAACTCGCCATCCTCCGGTAGCTCACCCTTCAAGGCTTTAAGAAAAGTTGACTTACCTGATTCATTGGCACCTAGGATTAAAATTTTCTCACCATGGTTTAGGGTTATGTTGATATCTCTTAATGCCATCCGATATTGACGGGGATATCGGTAGCTAAAGTGACGCATCTGAATCCACGGGCTAGACACGCTGACTCCTCCTCTTATAAACTAGTATCATTCTAATAAATATAGCACAAAAGCTGGACTTAGCCTAATATTTTATGAAAAATCCCTAAAATTTATTTTGTATAATACTATTTTAACTATGCCAAGCAAAAAGCACCACTGAAAGGATTTCAAGCGCTTACAAATATCTCCTTGATTTTCACGATTATATGAAAAAAGCCCTAGGGCATATCCACTAGAGCTTATCCTTAATATATTATTCCTTTTATCCCATCTCTGGTGACCAGATAGGCTTACTTGGGATCGCGACCAATAATCCGGACTTCGGTTTCCAAGGTTACGTTGAATTCTTTTTTGATCACTTCTTGGACGTGGTGGATCACCGCTAGATAATCAGCCGCAGTGGCATGATCAATATTTACAATAAAACCTGCATGTTTTTTTGAGACTTGAGCCCCACCAACCGTATAACCTTGGAGGTCAGCGGCTTGAACAAGTTGGCCGGTAAAGTGCCCCTTGGGCCGCTTAAAGACGCTACCACAAGAAGGCAAGTCGAGGGGTTGCTTGGATTCACGAAGTTGAGTTAAGTGGTCCATTCTCCCCTTAATTTGTTCATAGTCGCCAGGTTTTAGGTCGAAGACTACACTCACCACACAGTCACCATTATCTTGGATAATACTGTGACGGTAGGAAAAGTTTAAGTCTTCATTAGTATAAGTCTTTAAGTCACCAAACTTATCGACCACTTGGACACTTAAGGGAAGATCCTTAATCTCGCCATCATAGGCCCCAGCATTCATATAGATCGCTCCCCCAACACTACCAGGGATCCCGCAAGCAAATTCCAGTCCCGTTAAAGCCGCATCACAAGCAGCCCGGGTCACGTCAATAATGCGCGCCCCCGCCTCAGCGAAGACCTGGTGATCTTTCACTTCAATGGCTGCCATTTGGGTCAGCATAAAGACGATCCCTTCAATACCACCATCACGGACGATGACATTACTGGAATTTCCCATCACCATAAAGGGCAGCTGGAGTTCATTGGCCTTTTTGATCATGGCTTGAAGTTCCTGGCTACTTTGGGGAAAGACCAAGAGATCAGCCGGGCCGCCGGTTTTCGTATAGGCATAGTGCTTCAGCGGCTCATTGATTTTAATATGTTCTGGGCTAAAAGCATCGATAAAGGCTTGAAAATCCATCTGTATTCCTCGCTTCTTCTTAATCAGAGTAAGTCATTTTTTAGGTTAAATCCTTACTCTTATCACAAATGTTATGATAGCATAAAATAGTCTTTTAATTTAGCCCCAAAAGGACTTTTAAGCTTTTCTTATTCTAGCCATCATTAACGATTTACCAGAAAGGAAATTTCCATGAACAAATCACGTCGTCAAGCCCTACTCATGTCTGCCCTGAGTTTAATCTACGCCACCTATCAACTGCAAAAACCTGCTGACCAACTGACTGGCTACCACCTGTTCTTAGGCCACTTGATCCCGATTGTCGCCACTGTCTTTGCCCTTAATGAGAAGAAGGCCGGACTCAAGTGGACCCTGGTCGCTATTAACCTCTTCCTGTTAGCCATTATGGTTTATGTCTTTTGGATGTCGTAAAAATTGAGAGTGCGACAAGCGCACCAAAGAGCAAGCGTCCGCTTGGAACACGTTTTGATTAGATAGTTTGTACTAAAAAAGAGCTGCCCCTATATAGTGACCCCCAAACCTTGGACTACGACTTCAACTTTTGGGCGTCACTACTTTACTGGCAACTCTTTTTTCTTATTTAATCATTAATCATCTTCACTTGATGGCGACTCGTCGTCTGCCTCTTGTTGGTCATTTAAGACACTTAAGCCCATAATTAAGGTATCTTGGAATTCTCCTTGGGCATATTGCCCTCCAGGAATACGTCCCAGCTCTTCAAAATGAAATTTCTCATACAGCTTAATGGCCCGAACATTATTGACATTCACTTCCAGGCGGATATAGCGCAAAATTTGACTTTCCTGGGCCCAGCCCAACATATCTTCCATTAAGACATGGCTCAAGCCTAAACTCCAAAAGCGTCTGAGGATAGAAATACCTAATTCTCCCACGTGCTCTTCCTTGGAACCTTCTGGGGCCCCGATTGAAGCGACTCCGATAATTTCATCATCTAATAAGGCAATCAGGACCCGGTTATTCAAGCTTTCTTGAATACTTTTTAAATACCTTTGTTCTTGTTCCTGGTTGATACCGAGGCCTTGGGAAGTAAAGCTGAGAAAATCAGACTCGCCACCCACTTTTTTGTAAAAGTCTAATAGGGCCTTGGCATGTTTTTGTTCTGCGTCTACTAAAGTAATTTGTATTTCTTCACGTTTCATGCTTATTCTGCCAAACTTTCTAATAATTCTGCTGCTAATTCCTTACCGCGCCCACCATTATATGCTAAGCTAATCCGACGCTCGGTAGCCGATTCCTTATGAATAGTCAGCCACAGGTAAGGCGTTTCTAAGTCTTCCTTAATGAACTGGGGCCATTCAATCACAGTGACCCCATCGCCCTCTAGGTATTCTTCAATCCCCAAACCTTCAGCTCCCGTTTCCTCTAAACGGTAGGCATCCATGTGGTAGAGGGGTAAACGGCCCATTTGGTATTCCCGTATAATGGTAAATGTCGGACTCTTAATCGCCTTATTGATCCCTAAAGCATGGGCAAAGTAGCCTGTAAAGGTAGTCTTGCCCGCTCCTAGGTCTCCTTCTAGGCAGATAACGTCCCCTGCTTGAACCAAGTCGGCTAATTTTTGGGCGGTTTTTTCGGTATCCTTTTCGTTATGCCATTTGATCTCTGACATGCTTTCACCTCAATACTCTCTTGTCTCTTTTTTATAGACTCCCTTCCATTTTAGCATGGTAAACAAAAGCTGCCTAGTTTTTCATCGCTTATGGGCCAATCTTATTCACGGCAGTCAGCTCCCCAGCATATTCTAAGCTTAATCCTTATAGTTTTTGCTATAATAGGCGTAAACTAAGTACAAAGAAGGGATTAACATGAAAGAAGAAGTGCAAGCACAAGCACGAAAGCTGATCGAAGAACTAATCGATAAGGCTCAGCTAAAGTCCGGAATGACCGTAGTGGTTGGTTGCTCCACTAGTGAAATTATGGGAGAGAAAATTGGGACGGACTCCCAACCCGAAATTGGAAAAGCGGTCTTTGACGCCATCCACCAAAGCTTGGACCAAGCCGGAATATACTTAGCCACCCAATGCTGTGAGCACCTTAACCGGGCCATTGTCACTGAACGCGAAGCCCGTCCTTTTGCTCCCACAGTAAATGTGGTACCCCAACCCAAGGCGGGCGGGTCATTTTCCACCGCTGCCTACCAAGCCTTCCATGATCCCATCGTTATTGAAGAGATTCAAGCCGATGCAGGGATTGATATTGGAAACACCTTGATTGGTATGCACCTCAAACCAGTGGCTGTTCCCCTGCGCCTAGAAAACCACCGGATCGGTTCCGCCTGGGTCAACGCTGCCCGCACCCGTCCGAAATTCATTGGCGGCGAACGCGCCCACTACAATGACCAATTAAAATAATTATTTCCATAATAAAAACACTTGCCGATTTCCACATCTAGTCACAGCCTGGCTAGACCATCCTGTGGTATTGGCAAGTGTTTTTTATTATCTCTTTTAATCGTCTTTATGCCGGTTAGTTAAAAAGCGAGTCATCCGCTTGAAAAAATTTGGTGAAGACGGGGTAATGCGCATTACACTCTCATTGCGGCGACTTTCGGCTTCTTGCATCATTTGTTCTTGGGAATTAATGGCCTTATCGCCGGATTTAACATGGCGATAGACTCCATCGCTACCTAGTTCTCTGGCTTTTTGATTATCGGCTAATTCGACTTCTAAGAAGTGAATGATTTGGGCTTCAATATCTTGATCGATAATAGGAAATTCAATTTCCACCCGGCGGATCATATTTCTGGTCATCATATCTGCAGAAGAGAGGAAGACATGTTTTTGACCATTGCGGTAGAAGTAGTAGATCCGACTGTGTTCTAAGAAACGGCCGACAATTGAGCGAACCCGGATATTTTCCGATAGGCCTTCAACTTGGGGACGTAAACAACAAATTCCCCGGATAATCAGATCAATTTGTACTCCAGCCTGACTCGCCTCATAGAGTTTTTTGATGAGGGGTTTATCGGTCAAGGAGTTCATCTTAGCAATAATACGTCCATTGCCGTATTTTTTCTGATTTTCAATCTCTTCATCAATGTAATCCGTCAGGGAGTCACGAATGGCAAAAGGCGAAACATGGAGAGCCTCATAATCCGGCACTTCACTATAACCACTCAGGAAGTTAAAGAACTTGGACCCATCACTAGTTAGGGCTTCATTCGTCGACAGTATCCCCATATCCGTGTATTGTTTAGCGGTTTTGTCGTTGTAGTTTCCGGTTCCTAGGTGGATGTAACGTTGGATTTTTCCGGCTTCCCGTCTCACCACCAGGGTAATTTTACTGTGGGTTTTGAGTTCACTTAAACCATAAAGGACATGACAGCCAGCTTCTTCGAGTTCTCTAGCCCAGTGGACATTATTCTCTTCGTCAAAGCGGGCCTTCAGTTCCACCAAGACCGTAACTTCCTTACCATTTTCCGCGGCCTTCTTCAAGGATTTCACGATCGGCGAATGCTTGGATACCCGGTAGAGGGTCATCTTGATGGCTACTGTTTTTGGATCTGAGGCAGCATGATCGACAAAGGACAAGATCGGTTTGAAGGAGTCGTAAGGATGGTGGAAGAATAGATCGCCCTTTCTGATTAATTGGTAGAGATTTTCGCCGTGGTAGTTGGGATATTCTACCGGTTCAAAATCGGGATACTTCCATTCAGGGTGGTCTTCACTGATATCATCAACCAGGTCAAATAAGAAGGTCAGATCAAGGGGGCCGTTAATAGGATAAAGGCCTTCCTCTGGCACCTTCAAATAGGGTTGGACGGTTGCTAAGAAATCTTCATTATTGTGATCATTTGGACTCTCCCAGCGGGTATCCCATTCAATCCGAACGGTTTTCCCGTGTAGGCGGTTTTTGACATGGTCTTCCATCACATCCAAGAGGTCCATGACATCATCTTCATTTAATTCAAAGTCCGCGTTCCGGGCAATCCGAAATGGAATCCGACGTTTAATGGTGTAACCCTTGAAGAGTGCATTTAGTCCATGGATGACGACATCTTCTACTAAAACATAGGCCTTCCCCTCACCATCATCTAAAGTGAGATAACGCTTGAGTAGGGTCGGAATAGGAACAACAGCAATATAGGAATTCTGATCCTTCTCTAATTCCACTAAAATATTCAAGGCATGGTTTTTTAAATGTGGGAAAGGTCGGTAGGCATCAATACCAATAGCCGTTAAGGTGGGCAAAATCAGTTCTTCAAACTGCTCTTTTACTTGTGCTTTTTGAGCTTCATTGAGATCAGCTACTGATTTAAGGTGGTAACCCTTTTCATCCAACAATTCTACCATGTCGTGGTAACGGGCATATTGGGCTTCCACATTTCGCGTATTACGCTCATGAATACCTTGCATTAACTGCTTAGGTGACATTTGGGTTTTGTTTTCAGCCACTTGAACGCCATCAAGGTATTGATTATAAACCCCTGCAAAGCGAACCATAATAAACTCATCTAAGTTAGAGCTGACAATTCCTAAAAAATTTAATTGTTCTAACAAGGGATTGTTGGGATCACTGGCTTCTTCAACGCAACGATAGTTAAAATCTAACCAACTCAGCTCCCGATTATAATAATAATGAGTAGCTGAGTTTTCAGCCTGCAAGGATTGGATATTTTTTTGATTATTGCTAGTGGTTGACATACTGCACTCTCCTCCATTTTAATGCACAAGTATACGACAATGTCGATAAAAACAGATAGAAATTATGTGTCAAATCGATGATTGGACGCCAGTAAGAAAGTTGACAAGCCGGGATTAGTCTATTCAATTAAAATTAACTTTTAACACTTATTCATCAAGACTAGCCAGGGGGATAAACTCTAAACTTAAGCTTCCATCCAAGGCCCGGCTGAGATGTTTCTTATGGCGGTTGGCCCGGTATTTTTCGGTAATTATAGGCTCTGTGTGGTAGATTTTCAACAAGTAATTGTCATCCTCATCACGTTCTAAGCGTAATTTTTTGACTGGATCAGTTTTGGAGTAATTTAAGGCTTGGGCAAAGCGAATCATTCCGCCCACTTTCATTAAGTGGTCTTCTTCTTCCTCACTAAACCAATCCTTAAAATTAGTCATATAAAGTTGGAAGAGCGACCGGTTCTTATAGGAAGACAAGAGCGCTAAACGCACCCGGTCCAAATGAGAAAAGCCTAGGAGATTGGTGTTAGAGAGCAGGTAGAAGGTGTGTTGGGAATCGGCCTCCCGACTGACAAAACTAGCAAAGCGATAGAGGTAGGCCGCAAATTCGATCATTTCTCTTTCTTCATCGTCAAAAGTAAATTGATCCAAATCACACATTTGTTGGTAGAGACTTAAACAAAGATCAACGTGTTGCTGGGTCCCCGCTGAGTTAAAGGGCAGGTCATGGGCAATTTTTCTGGTGGAACGTAGGCGGATAAGCTGGGTATCAATCGGGGTATTATAATTCTTATTAATATCCTCTAAGATAATCCCTTCCCGCAAACCTTGGGTAGAAACTGTGAAATTTTTCGCCTTCGACAATTTGAAGAGTTCAATAAAGGCAATCAAAGCCGGTACGATCAAATCCGTCCGCTCAGTACTCAAGCCTTCAATATCATCCAAATCCTTAGGCTTGGTGTCTAAAACCATATCCAAGGTTTCTTCTAAATCATCTAAAGTCATCTGATAACCGTGGAGCCCCGCAATCGGGTAATTATGCATGCGCTGATGCATTTCGGCCACATTACGGACTGAGCCACCAATCCCAATTAAAGGCAACTTAGCCTTCTTGAGCCAGGATTCTTGCTTAAATTGACTGCGGATATAATCCCTAGCCGCTTCAATAGCCTCTTCATCATTATGGTCCTTATTCTTAAAAAAGCGTTCACGAATATAGACCACACCGAAGGGAAAGCTATGAAAGGTATCCATGGCCTTGTCTTGGTACTTGGTTACCTCACAAGATCCCCCACCGATATCAATGGTAAGCGCATCAGGAATAGTAATGGCATGCATAACGGCATACTGGCCAAAGCGAGCTTCTTCTTCCTCAGAAATAATCCCAATAGTGATGCCGGTTTTTTCTTTGACACGGTTGATAATTTCTTCTTGGTTAGCCGATTGCCGGACGGCTGCCGTAGCCAGGGCTTTTATTTCATCCACTTTAAAGTTCTTGATAATGGTCGCAAAGTCATCTAAGGCAGTGATTAAGCGCTGGATACCCGTATCGCTCATGTATTTTTTATCATCTTTTTCAATAAGGTATTGGCTCAATTGTGACGGCACTTTGACGTTTTGAAGTTCTTCAAAATTATACCAGTCATCAATCCCGTAGATAACCAGACGGATGGTGTTTGACCCAATATCAATAATCGCTTTTCGCTCTTGAAACATGACATAGTCCTTCCTATTATAAAAATGCCAAGGACTCTCCTTGAAATTCAATTTTATTATAACGAATCTCAGCCCCTGGCTCAATTATTTACCTTCTTAAAGTACAATTTGAGCTACTTAGAAAACTTAAATGGCCTTAATCATATGATAATGCGGATGTCCCCCAATAATCAATTCCGAAATGGTTTCAAAGCCTAGGCGTTGGTAAAGCGTCAGGGCGCGTTGGTTATGGAAGTCCACATTTAAGGAAAGCTTGTGGTAATTTTTTTCACGGCCGACTTGGCCGAGATGGGCGATTAGTTGACGGGCATAGCCCTTGCCTTCCTCTCCCTGCTTGGTTGCTAAGGAATCCAGGTAAAATTCATCCACTAAGGCTTCTGTTTCGGCAAAGCTTCTAGGGATTTGGTCAAGGGAATAACCCATTTCCAGCATGGTAGTCTCCAGAGGGCTCTCAATAATAGGATCCAAGACGCCTGGATAAGCATAGGCCACAGCGACTAATTGGTCGGCTTCAAAGACCCCATAGCCATGAGCGTATCCGTAACGGTAATAGGGTTTCTTCATAGCCTGAGCGATAATTTTACCACTGGTCTCCCAACCATATTCATTAATTAAAGGCTCATCTAAGTGTTCTAAGATGACCTTAATCACCTGGTAACTGGCCTGGGTATCCGATATTTTTAACTGTCTAATTTCCATAAATTATTTTCCCCTTTTTCTAAATTTGTGTCCTCTTGCTTTAGTATAGACAAGCCTGACCGAGTCTGCAAATCTCCTTATCTGAATTGAATAATCTAAATAAAGGTCCCCTATAAAGTAAAAAATCCAAGGCTGGTAAAAGCAGCGCTTGGATTTTTCATCAATCTTTAATGGACATTGATCGTATAGTTTTCCTGAATGGTGGGGTCCATATTTAATATTTCTTTGATGGTCCTTTCAGTATTTTGCTTGGCAGCTTCCAATAAGCCCTTGTCTTTGGCTTCTTCTTCTGAGGCTTTCTTTTGTTCATTGGTGAAATTAGCATAGTCATCCACCGTCATCTTGTTGAAAATCGATGCCTCCTCATCAAAGACCTTGACCGAATCGCTATCGATATCATGGGAGAGAATCTTCACCTCAGGCAATGTGACATCAATAGTTTGGTCTTGAACCTTAACATCAATAGCGCTGAGATCGATTCCGACATGGATCACCCCGTCATAGGAAACAATAAATTTCTTTGTGGTGAAGGGCAAATTCCAGTTATAGAATTTTCTTTGGTTTTCAAAGGAAGCCGTATTGGTGTAGAAGTATTTGGTTGTGGTTAACTCCTTGGCTTGTTCTAGGCGGTTACCCACTAATTCCGAAGTAATTTCTGTTTGGCTATCCTGCTTACCGAGATAATGACCGCCAATAAAGGCAACCGCTAGTAATCCTAAGAAGATCACTAGGACCCCTAAAAATTTCTTAAATCGTCGCATAGTTTCCCTCTTTTCTGATAATCATTATAGCAAAAAGTCTGTCAATAGCACTTTTTAAAGCTTGCTTAAACCTATAGCGATAAAAAGCCCTTACCTTGGGGCAAGGGCTCATATTTATCGTGATCTCTTCTCAGTCTTAGTTTTCGTTTAAGCCTGCTTGTAGGGCAGTAACGATAGCTAATTTGTAGGCATCTTCTTCGTTACAGCCACGTGATAGGTCATTTACTGGCTTAGCCATTCCTTGTAAGATAGGCCCAATCGCTTCAAAGCCACCGAGACGTTGAGCAATCTTGTAACCGATATTTCCTGATTGAATTTCTGGGAAAATAAGCACTTTGGCATGACCAGCTACTTTTGATCCAGGGGCTTTCTTTTCCCCAACAGCTGGAACCAGAGCCGCGTCAAATTGTAATTCACCATCAACGTTGAAGTCTTCAGGCGCATTTTCTTGAGCGATCTTAGTTGCTTGGGCAGCTTTTTCTTGTTCTGGAGATGAAGCTGATCCCTTGGTTGAGAATGACAAGAAAGCAATATCCGGTTCCACGTCAAATAATTTAGCGGTTTCCCCTGTCACTAAACCAATTTCCGCTAAGGTTTCTGCGTCTGGACTAATGGTGATCGCGCAGTCCCCCATCATGTATTTTTCTTCACTGCCGTCTTCTTTAGGACGGGTCAATAAGAAAGCGCCAGAAACGTTTTTTACCCCGGCCTTAGTCTTGATGATTTGTAAAGCAGGACGTACGGTATCACCAGTCGCATGGGCAGCTCCTGAAACTAAACCGTCACTTTTACCCATGTAGACGAGCATGGTACCAAAGTAGTTAACGTCTTTAAGCATTTCACGGGCTTGTTCTTCAGTAGCCTTGCCTTTACGACGTTCAACAAAGGCTTGGACCATTTCTTCATAAGCATCATAGTTATCAGGGTCTACGATTTCAATCCCAGATAGGTCAATGTCGCGGTCTTTAGCTTGAGAATGAATTTCATCAGGGTTACCCACTAAAATAGGAACTAATAGGTCGTCAGCTTTTAAGCGAGCTGCAGCCCCTTGAATCCGTTCATCAGTAGCTTCTGGAAAAACGATACGCGTTTGTTTTCCTTTAATTTTTGCTTTTAATTCATCAAATAAAGCCATTTCTCTACCTCCATAAATTATTAGATTCTAATTTTAGTTTACCATAAAATGAGCGTTTCTAATAATCATATGCAAAAAGTACAAAGAAAAAGAGTGCCCCTCCAGCTTGCCTATTACGAATAGAATCGGCAGCTGGAGAAGCGCTCACAATTTCATCAATATAATGATTTATCCGAGATTATTGCCAGAAATCCAATTTTTGTGGATCTAGGCCAATATCCTTGGCTCTAAAGACAGGATTTTTACCCGCTTTTCTTTGCTTATGGTAATCATTTAAAGCGGCAATGGCCTGCTTACTTAACAGTAAAATGGCCGGTAAGTTAATTAAAGCCATCAAGGCCATTAGAATATCTGCAGTCATCCAGGCCAAAGACGATTCTTGTAAGGCTCCTAAGAAGACCACCAAGATGAAAAAGATTCTAAAGAGACGCATAATCCCAGGTCTTGGCGTGCCTTTAAAAATATAGGCAATATTATTATCGACATAATATAAGTTTCCAATTAAAGTCGTAAAACCGAAGAGCATGAGTGATACCGTAATAAAGATATTCCCAAAGTTTCCAAAGACGGTTGCAAGGGAAGCTTGGACATAGGCCGCTCCAGATAATTCTTCTGCAGGGGTTATTCCTGAACTTAAACACATGAAGGCGGTTGCTGAACAAATTAACAAGGTATCGATAAAGACCGAAATCATTTGTACCAACCCTTGCTTAACCGGATGGGATACATGGGCTGAAGCGGCTGCATTAGGCGCTGAACCGATCCCTGCCTCATTAGAAAAGAGACCACGCTTGATTCCATACATCATACTCGACCCAGCAATTCCTGAAAAGATGGCCTTGAAGTTAAAGGCATCCTTAAAAATTAAAGTAAAGATGGTGGGCAGGTAATTCAAGTTAAAGAGGATCATAATCAAAGCGACCCCAACATAAATGGTCCCCATAAAGGGAACTAAAAAACTAGTGAAGGAAATAATCCGTTTGCCTCCACCCAAGATACAATAGCCGGTCACCAAAGCCAAGACCCCACCAACAATTAAAGGCGTCCATTGAGCATGGTAGAAGTCATAGACTTGAAAGGAGTCTTGTAAATTATAGGCAGCCAGCATATTGAAACCAACTGCGTAAGTCAAAATTAAAAACACGGAAAAGATAATGCCTAATCCCCGATTATGGAGGGCCGTTTCAATGTAATGGGAGGGGCCCCCATAAGAATCCCCAGTTGGCGTTTTCTTCTTGTAAATTTGAGCTAGGGTAGATTCAATAAAGGCCGAAGAACCGCCAATAATAGCCACTAGCCACATCCAAAAGACCGCCCCATAGCCACCTAAACAAATGGCTGTTGAGACACCGACAATATTCCCGGTTCCTACCCGTGAAGCCGTTGAAACCATTAAGGCCTGGAATGAAGATACCGAATCTTCTTTTTCAGGTTTTTCCATAATTACCCCAATTGCTTCCTTAAAATCTCTAATTTGGACCCCCTTAGTGCGGAAGGTAAAATAAAGACCAATTCCCAAAAGCAAGACAATTAAAATCGGGTAATAAAGGACATTGCTGATTGGTGTCAGAAAATTAATCAGTTGTTCAGTCACTGAAGTCAGCTCCTTTTTATCAATTAAAAGTTTTTACCTTATTAGATTAGCGAAAAGGCCGATAAATAGCAATGGTTTTTTGTAATGATTTTTGACATCGTTTTAAATTTAAATCTCCCGCCAAAAAAAGAACCTTGACTTATCAAGGTTCTTTAAAGATAGTCTTTATTAGCAATGTTAGCTTTACTGCCACACACTTGGCACTTGCTTAGCAGCAAGATGATTGAATCTTAATCGCGAATTTTTGCTTGTAAGTCATTAGCAAGGGCTGCTTTGACCTTAGCAAAATCTTCATTGACTTCTTCATCCACCAAAGTCGCTTCTGGGTTCAGATAAGTGAGTTGGTAAGCTACCGATTTTTGCCCGTCTTGGATATGTTCACCACGGTAAATGTCAAAGAGTTTAACATTAACCAGGTAACTATTGGCTGCTTTTTGAATGGTTGCTACAATTTCAGCATGGCTCACTTCTTCAGCCACAACCATGGCGATATCGCGGCTAATGCTTGGATATTTTGCCAGGGGTTCTTGGATGACTTGGTGCTCTGGTAAGTCATAGATAGCTTGTAAGTTAAACTCAGCCACGAAACTTTGGTTATTGAGGTCATAGTCCTTAGTAATTTGAGGGTGGAGTTGGGCTAAGTAACCAATGGTTAGCCATTCTCCTTGGTCCTCCACTTGTACAAGGGCTGTCCGACCCGGATGGGTATCCGGTAAATCGGTACTTTGTAGGTAACGGATTTGCCCAGCTAAATTGTAAGAAGCCAGTAGCGATTCCACTGCCCCCTTCATATCATAAAAGTCAACCGCTTGGGCCTTGCCTTGCCAGCTATCGCCTTCGACATCACCCGTCCACAGGGCTGCTAGATGGCTTTCTTCACGAGGCAGGTCATCTTCTATCTCGTCATCATAGAAGACCCGGCCAATTTCATAGATTTGCACGTCCTTCACCTTACGAGCCAAGTTGTATTGAGCAATATCTAATAGACTGGTCAGTAAGTTAGTCCGCATATAACGGCGTTCGTCACTCATTGGGAAATCCAAGGCTACGGCTTCATGGGCTTGGGCTTGTAAGACATCAAGTTTCTTCTCACTGGTTAAACTGTAAGAAATCACTTGGTCAAAGCCTAGCGCTTCCATAGTCCGATGGCTTTGACGTTCAAATTTTTGCCAGTCGTTTAAGCCAATTTTCACCGGTTGGACGGGTGAAATTCGGGAAGGAATCTTATCGTAACCATAGATACGGGCGACTTCTTCCACTAAGTCAGCTGGAATGGAAATATCCCAACGTCTAGTAGGAACGGACACGGTAAATTCATCAGCGGCACCTTCAACCGGGAAACC
Organism: Aerococcus tenax; assembly: GCF_003286645.3. NCBI lineage: Bacteria > Bacillati > Bacillota > Bacilli > Lactobacillales > Aerococcaceae > Aerococcus > Aerococcus tenax. The sequence goes on from NZ_CP127382.2 coordinate 1,440,157, forward strand.
CAACCGTCTAAAGGATTCTTTGACCTCTTCAAAACTGATTTCCATACCTAGGAGACTGGTAATATAAGCTAAATTGGTCGTCACTTCTTTATCTTTAACGTCAAGGTGAGATACCCGGGCGCGTCCCATAACCGCTTGTCCACCAGCCCAATCTTCCATCAATTGGGCTGCATAGGCGCCGGCTTCATCGATAGTGGCGATATTTAAGCCACGTTCATTTCTTAAACTCGACTCACTTCTAAGGGCTAAGCGTCTGGCTGTGCGGCGGATATGGGAAGAATTAAACATGGCTGATTCAATCAAGACAGTGGTGGTATTGTCATCAATCTCAGTAGACAAGCCCCCCATCACTCCAGCTAGGGCAATGGGTTCTTGGCCGTCAGTAATGACTAAGTCGTCATCGGTTAAGTCTCTTTCCACACCGTCTAAGGTCACTAATTTTTCTCCATTTTTGGCTAGACGGGGAGCAATGGTTTTAGATTGCAACTTATCATAGTCAAAGGCATGAAGGGGTTGGCCGTATTCCAATAAGACATAGTTGGTGGCGTCAACCACATTATTAATCGGACGGATACCTTCCTTCATGAGGCGGATTTGTACCTCAATCGGGCTGGCTTGAATTTTAACATCCTTAACCAAATGAGCAGTGTAGTGAGGGAAGAGATCACTATCAGAAATTTCAACAGTGACCTCGTCACTTAAATCACTTCCCGCTTCAAAGGCTTGGTCATCATAAGTGTTGATGTCAATAGGACGGTCATAGATGGCACTTAATTCATAAGCGACGCCCCGCATGGATAGGGCATCGGCCCGGTTAGGGGTGATATCGAGGTCTAAGACCGTATCTTCTAAGTGTAAATATTCTTTAATGTCTTGGCCTAAGGGAGCATCTTCCGGTAAGATCATAATCCCATTAGCAAACTCTTTGGGAATCACATTTTCGCTGAAGCCGAGTTCCTGTAAAGAACAGAGCATCCCATTGGACTCTTGTCCGCGCAATTTTCCCTTCTTAATCTTTTGGTTACCGGCAACGCGTGCCCCATGTAAAGCAACGATAACCTTCTGACCAGCTGCCACATTAGGCGCGCCACACACAATTTGTAAGGGCTCTTCTTGGCCAACATCCACTTGGCAAACGTGCAAGCTATCGGCATTGGGATGTTTTTCCACAGATAAGGTCTTTCCAACGACAATTTTCTTCAAGCCGGAAAAATCTTGGTTCAAGCCATCGACTTCCAAACCGGTCCGTGATAAGTCTTCTGCTAAAGCTTCATCTTGAATATCTTTAATATCTACAAATTCATTTAACCAATTACGTGATGCTAACATGTCAGTCATTACCCTCTTTCTTGAAATTGATGAATAAAGCGAAGATCGTTTTGGTAGAAATGACGGATATCTTCAATCCCGTATTTCAACATAGCTACCCGGTCTGGTCCCAGTCCAAAGGCAAAGCCACTATACTCTTCGCTATCAATCCCTGACATTTCTAGGACATTAGGATGAACCATACCCCCACCGAGAATTTCAATCCAGCCAGTTTTCTTACAGATGTTGCAGCCTTGGCCACCACACTTGAAACAAGAGATGTCAATTTCAACAGATGGTTCAGTAAATGGGAAGTAGGATGGACGTAGACGCACTTGGCGGTCCGCCCCAAAGAGATGGCGGGCAAACAATTCCAGGGTTCCCTTTAAGTCTGAGAGGCCGATATTTTTATCAACCACTAGTCCCTCAATTTGGTGGAATTGGTGGGAGTGGGTGGCGTCGTCAGAGTCCCGGCGATAAACCTTACCTGGACTAATCATTTGCAAAGGCCCCTTAGAAAAATCATGTTGGTCCATAGCATGGGCTTGGACTGGTGAAGTATGGGTCCGTAAGAGAACCTGATTCTTTTCAATATAGAAGGTATCTTGCATATCGCGGGCTGGATGATCTTCTGGTAAGTTCATCCGCTTGAAGTTGTAATAATCAGATTCGATTTCTGGCCCTTCGACAATGATATAACCAAGGTCTAAGAAGAGATCTTCAATTTCTTCCATGACTTGGCTAATCACATGTTGGCTACCTAATTTTTGTTGCTTACCAGGCAGGGTCACATCAATGGTTTCCGCCATTAATTTTTGGTTAAGGGCTTCTTCTTCTAAAACAGCTTGTTTTTGGTCGAGTTCTTTAGCCACTTTATTTTTTAATTCATTGGCATAGGCCCCTACTTTAGGGCGTTCACTAGGATCAATATCCTTCATATGCCGCAAAGCTTCGGTGATCGGCCCCTTTTTCCCTAGGTACTTGACGCGAATAGCCTGCACATCATCAAGGCTAGAAATGCTTTGAATTTCTTCAGCGATTTGCCCTTCAATTGCTTGTAAATTGCTAATTATATCCATGCTTAAACTCCTTTTTATAACGATTATGTGAGAATTTTTCCACAAAAAAAGTCTCTCATTCCCAATAGGGACGAGAGACCGCGGTACCACCCTAGTTTTTACTCAGTTTGCTTAACAAAACCGAATAAACCCTTCATTTCAGGCGATAACGAGCCCAGTCGGGGTACCTTTTGACTGCTGTCGCCCGGTACCTACTCCAGAAGTGAAAAATTCCCCGCTTACCTGTAAGAAACTCTCAATCGGTGATTTCTCTTCCTGTTACAGGCTATGATAAGGAACCGTCTTCTATCAACGTATTCATTAAGGATAATTGTAGCCGTTAAAGTGGCTTTCGTCAACATGTAATCTGATAGGGATAAAAAAGACTGGACTTAATATCCAGTCTCCTTATTAAAAAAATGCTCCAGTCACAGGACGAACGTCCACTTCACACAGGGTGTGAGACTTGGCGCCTAGGCTTGGATGATTGGAGCAAGTCAGAATAAAAGCGAAACATTCGCTTGTTTCTGACTTGTGAAATCACTCCAAGTCTGCCAAGTCGAACCCGACTAAAACTGGCAACGCTCAGCTTAGTTGAGTTTGGACACCAGCCTTGAAGTCACTTCAGAAAATTCCAACGCACAGACTAGTTGAGCTCGGAAGGGTGAGGGGATGTCCTTTCAGAAAAGTTGAACGATCAGCAAACTGATCTTATCATCTTTTCCTCCAAGGAATCTCCCTCACTGATCCTTCCTCACATCCTTATAGCTGTGCTTATGGCATTTTCTTCCAGTGATTCAAGCCTCTGACGGCGTCCTCACATCCTTACAACTGAGCTTATCCCAGTTTTCTCCAATTGTTTCGTCCTTTGTCGTAACTGTCACACTCTTACTTATCTAACTCAATCCATTGGTCAGACCAGGAATGCAGTGAGGTTAAGACGGTTTCAAGGTCTTGGCCTTTTTGAGTGAGGGCATAGTAAGTATATTTGTGGCAATCACTACATTGCGTCACCCGTTCAAGGATTCCTAAGCAGGTCAACTCTCTTAGCCTTTCGGTCAGTACCCGGTCGGAAATCCCATCAATATGGTCACGTAATTCAGAAAAACGAAGTGGGCCTTTGAGTAAGCTTTGAATGATTAAACCATTCCATTTCTTTCCTAGTAATTGGAAACCTTGCTCAAACTTGCGACACAGAGAAGGAATGTGCTGTTCACTCAAGCGGTCACTTCCTTTCTTATATAAAGTTAATTTTTCTTATTATTTTCTGCTAATTTCGGAAAATATTTTCTTCTCAAGCGATTAAATGGCGTTAGCAAGCGCTCATTAATGGCTTGGTTTAGAGGATTAAGAATGCGTTGGCTACAGAAAGTATGGCAATTGTCCCGCCAAATCTTAGAGGCAGGTTTCAAATATTCTGTCGATGCTAAATATTTATCCACAAAAGTCACCACAAATGACTCTGGATAAGCAGGAAGTTGCCAAGTAGCCAACCACATGTGTTTAATGATAATATCATGTTCAACTTCGTTTAAGTCGGTTAAGACTTCTGCATTTTTTAGTGCAATATAAGGGTGATTGGTGAAATGATTGCCTTTTGAGAATGTCATTTCTTTCGTATCATAGTAGAAAAGATCATGCATTAAACCCGCACGAGCGACTGAACGATAGTCTAAGTTTAAACGCTTAGCAATTTTATAACTATAATAACTGACAGAATAAGAATGAACTAAACGATTCCCATAAATATGTTGGCGAAATAGACCTAAATCGGTAATAAATTCATGGTCTTTAATATCATCGATTAAGGCCAAATAGTCACGGTCATTTTCCCAAGGGTAATTAGTTTCTGTCAATAAGTTCATGTCCTTTCTTTTGTTGACCCTACTGATCAATTGGGAAGGAAGTGGTGCATAGCGATCGAGCCGGCAATGGCGACATTCAATGATTCCGCCTGACCCAGCATGGTAATATAGAGACTAATATCACTCGCTGCAATGATTTCCGGTCGGACACCATTTCCTTCGTTACCTAAAATGATGCCCCATTTTTGGCGTTTTTTCAAGTTATAAGTTTCTAAAGCTTGCGCCTGATCATTTAATTCGGTCGCTGCTAAACAATAGCCTGCTGCCCTCAAACTGGCCATGGCTTCTTCTAAAACCACTTGGTGGAGGCGAACATGGAATTGACTGCCCTGCATGGAACGGACCACCTTGGGACTATAAGGATCAACAGTGCCCTTACCCAAGTAAATATCTTGGTAATGAAAAGCATCTGCCGACCGGATCAAGGTGCCCAGGTTTCCCGGATCTTGGACCCCATCCAATAGCAGGACTGCAGGAGAAGCCGGTTTGAAGGAAGCTTTTTGGTCTTGGTTAACCACTGCAAAGACCCCCTGATCCCTTTGGGTGTCAGATAGTTCTTGGGCTATTTCAGGACTAATCAGAGTTTGATTAGCCAGCTTAAAGTCGGCTTCATGTTCAGGAGTAAGAAAAACTTCCGCTAGGTCAGCCCCTGCCTCTAAGGCAGCCTCTAAAAGATGAGGGCCTTCAATAAGATACTGGCCAGCCTTTTCTCGCCCCCGCCGGCTTAATAATTTTTTAGCGGACTTAATTTTGGGATTATTTTTAGAAGTCAGCATATTACTTGATCAAGCGGTAAATCGCATCCGCATAAATGGCCATAGTTAAGAGGAGGCGATCAACGCGTTGGACTTCATTAGGCTCATGCATGGTAGACACTTCATCTGGGAATTCAGCCCCAAAGGCAACGCCCCGTTCCATCAAACGGCCGTAGGTTCCACCGCCAATAACAACTTCGTGGCCTTCCATACCAGTATGTTCTTCATAAACCTCTAAGAGGGTTTCAACAAGTGGGTCATCCCCAGGAACATAGTGAGGCACTTTGTTAGAAGTCCCAGTTTCTTGGGCAAAGCCAAATTGGTCACCTAATTGACTAAAAGATTTATTCAATTGTTCAAAACTTTGCCCTTGAGGGAAGCGAATATTCAAGGTCACAAATTGTTGTCCATCCTTGGCACCAAAGACACCTGGATTTAAGGATAAGTCTCCCATCACTTCATCATGGTGGTCAATCCCGGTCTTTTGCCCCTTGAAGTCTTGGTGCAAGAGGTTAGCAATGAAGCTAATATAGGAATTGCCTTCTAAATCACTAGATAGGTTCTTTAAGAATAAAGCCAGGTAAGTCGCTGCATTCTCTCCGGCTTCAGGGAAGGCCCCATGTGATACCCGACCATGTAGGTGGAGGTGGATCTTATTGTCTGCACTAGCCTCAACCGTCAAGCTAACGGGTTGTTTAGCTTGGAATTCTTCAGCAGCGGCTTGGACTTCTTCAAGGTCAAAGCCCTTGATAACCGCATCAGCATCCCCTGGGACCATATTTTCCCGAATGCCAGATTCAAAGGATTCAATCGCCCCTTCTAAGGCAGGAAATTTCAAGGTGGTGGAATACATCCCCTTTTCTCCATTGATAATTGGAAACTCAGCATCTGGTGAGAAACCAAAGTCAGGTAGGGGTTCGGTTTCCAGGTAACGGGTCAAGCCCTTCCATTCACTTTCTTCATCCGTTCCGACAATAAAGTGAACTTTTTTCGATACGGGTAAATCTAAGTCACGGATAATTTTTAAGGCGTAGTAGGCTGCTAGCATTGGGCCCTTGTCATCGCTTACCCCGCGGGCATAGAGTTTACCATCAATGAGGGTTGGTTCAAAAGGATCAGTTTCCCAAGAATCGTCGACAGGAACCACATCTAAGTGGCCAATAATCCCTAAAATTTCATCGCCTTGACCAAATTCAAAGCGCCCCGCCATGTTGGCAACATTCTTACTGGTAAAACCGTCACGGTCCACCATGGCTAAGAAAGCGTCTAGGGCTGCCTTAGGACCAGGGCCTAGCGGTGCTTCTTCCGTAGCCTTATCGTCTTCACGGTAGCTAGGAATTCTCAGTAAAGTATATAAATCATTAAGATAGTCGTCTTTTACTTTTGCAACTTCTTCTTGCCAATTAATCGTCATCTTCTTCATCCCTCCAATTGGCTACATTATAGCACAAGAGCCTTTGTCTTGGCTAAGGGAGTAAATATTTCTTTCTCTTTAACTAAATTATATTCAAGAACAAGCTTGATCACCATTTCTTAATCTAGCGTTTCCTGGTTACCTCAAGACGGCAATCACCCCTTAAAGAAAAGGAAAAAGTCATTCTTTTCCACCTTTTTGCTATAATAAGTTTAATCTTAATTAAAGGAGAAAAAGCCTATGACACGTGCAAGTGGTGTGCTCTTACCTATATCGTCCTTGGCTAATGCGGAAGGGATTGGGAGCTTAGGAAAGTCCGCCTATCAATTTGTGGACTTCCTAGCCGCAGCCGGGCAAAGCTATTGGCAAATCCTACCGCTAGGGCCAACCAGCTATGGGGATTCCCCCTACCAATCCTTTTCTGCCTTTGCTGGTAACACCAATTTCATTGACTTAAAAACCCTAGTCGATTGGAGCTTAATTGAAGCCGACGACTATCAAGGCATCGACTGGGGCAATAATCCCGAACAGATCGACTATGCCAAAATCTTTTATCATAAGCGCCCCATCCTAGAAAAGGCCGTCGCTAGCTTTCTTGAGCAAGCCGACAGCGATCCTGATTATCTGACTTTTATCCAGGATAATCAGGACTGGCTGCAGCCTTTTGCTGAATTTATGGCGGTAAAAGAATATTATGACCTAAGCCCGATTAGCGACTGGCCCGAAGCTATCCGTTTAAGGGATGGTGAGGCCGTAAAGGCAATCCTAACCCAAGAAAAAAACAGCCTCAATTACCATTATGTCAGTCAATATTTCTTCTTTAAGCAATGGTTTGCCCTAAAGGACTATGCCAATCAAAAAGGCATTTACCTGATTGGTGATATTCCCATTTATGTGGCTAGTGATAGTGTCGAAGTCTGGCAAACGCCCCACTTTTTTAAGCTTGACCAAAGCGGACAGCCTCAAGTGGTCGCGGGTTGTCCTCCAGACGCCTTTTCTTCTGATGGGCAATTATGGGGAAATCCGATCTATGATTGGGAGACCATGGCCAAGGACAATTATCAGTGGTGGATCAAACGGATCCAAGCCAGCCTCAAGCTCTATGACATGGTAAGAATTGACCATTTTCGGGGCTTTGAAGCCTATTGGGAGATACCAGCTAGCGCTCCAACTGCAGCCAGTGGCAAATGGGTCAAGGGGCCAGGCCTTGACTTGTTCCAAGCCATCAAGGAAGCCCTAGGATCTGTCAACATTATCGCAGAAAACTTGGGCTTTCTGACCCAAGAAGTTGCTGACTTACTAGAAGTTACCGGTTTTCCCGGCATGCATGTCATGCAATTTGGCTTTTCTGGTGAAGATTCTTCTGACCTCCCCCACAATTTCAATAAAAATTCTGTTGCCTATGTTGGGACCCATGACAACCAAACGGCCCTAGGCTGGTATTTAGGTCAAGACGCTGCCAGCCGCTACTATATTGATGCCTATTGTGGTCGGCAGAAAGCGGAGAGTGTCGCGGAAATGTTAAACCGAACCCTAGCCGCCTCTTGCAGTCAAACAGTCATCTATACCATGCAAGACCTCTTAAATCTTGATGACCAGGCCCGCATAAATACCCCCTCCACCTTAGGAGGCAACTGGCAATGGCGGATGTCAGCTACCGCCTTAACGTACAGCTTGGTCAAGAACCTCTACAGCCTGACCAGACTCTACCACCGCTTACCCATAGTTAAAAATTTTCCTTAATAACAAAGAGCCTGGGACAAAAGTCTGCGAACTCTAAAACTAAAAGAGAATCTACAAATTACTTAAGCGTGATTTGTAGATTCTCTTATTTTATTGCTTTTATTTTGCTATATTTTTTCAAATTATTGGCCATGAAGGCCAATCCAACATCAGTTTTAACCCTTGTTTTCCCTCTGAGGTTAAATCGAGTGAACCCTAAAATAGCCTTTATCTGGCCAAAAACTGGTTCAACGTCAATTTTCCGTTTGGAAAAGAGCTTAGATCCTTCTTCAGATAAAAGCTTCTGTGTTTCTATATTCTTTAATTCCTGATAGTTTTTATTATAGTAAAGCGCCTTTTGCGGTGCATTTTTTGGGTCCAAAGGTTTATAAACCTGAATTTCAGAAATATAACCACTCATTTTATTTTTTCGTTTTTGGAGATGACTAAAGAAATAAACCGTGCCGTCAGGATGTGTAAAAGTATTACTTTGCTTATCGTAACTCCAATTATCCATATTTTTAGCTGATTTTTTATGTTTCTTTTTCTGCTCTTTATCAAACCGATTATATTTAATCAAATGGTTAATTTTATGGTTATCTAAATAAGTAAGGTTTTCTTCGCTACCATAACCAGCATCAGCTATAATGCATTTCGGGAAATTAGGGAAACTTTCAACAAAGGGTTGTAAAGTCCGCGTGTCCGTCGGATTGTGGAAAATATCATAATGAAGGACAAACTGGTTTTCAGTCGCTACTTGGATATTGTATCCCGCTTTCAATTGCCCATTCATCATATGATCATCTTTCATTCGCATGAACGTAGCATCAGGATCTGTTTTTGAATAGCTGTTTCTTCCGTTAAATGTTTCAAACTGTTTGGCATACTTTTGTTTGCGGGGTAGAAAATCTTTACTCACTTTACGGTAATGTTTTTTCAAACGACGACGTTCTTGTTTACGTTGATCTGGCCCTTTTACAGGAGTTTCCTCAATATCTTCAGTGAGTTTATCGATTTCTTCCTTAAGAACTTTAGATATCTCTTGAAGCATATTTTCTTCTAGATCTAAATTTTCATCATATTGGATGCCAGCATCAACCATCGGTTGAATTTCATTAAAGTAATATTCACGTGAAGTCACTTTTAATTGCTCTGCATATTTTTCAGTTGCCTTTTTCCAAACAAAAGAATATTTATTGGCATTCGCTTCAATTTTAGTTCCATCTATAAAGCAATTTTCTAAATGAATTAATTTCTCTAACTTTAACTGAGTGGTAAACTCAACGAATAAATTTTCTAATAAACATCTACAATTTTCTGAGGAACGGAAGCGATTAATCGTTCGATAGCTAATCACTTGTTGAGCGACTAGCCACTGCATGGGTATATTTTCAACCATTAATTCTTCTATTTTTCTTCCACTAAATACGCCTTTACTATAAGCATATAAAAGCGCCATAATTAAAGGTTTTGGATGATAGGCAGGACGTCCGTCCTGGGTACTGAAGCTTTCAAAATGTTTTTCATCCAGAGATTCAATAAAATTATAGATTGAAAATACAATATGATCTGGATCGATACATGCAGATAATTCTAGTGGAAGTGTTGTTTGATTCATGTTATATTGTATGTACATAAGAAGCACCCCTTAATCTTTAGTGTGGTTACTAATATTATAGCAGGGTGCTTTTTTTATACCTAATTTTAAGTAAAAGGGTTAAGAAATTAGTGAAAACTAACTTCTTAACCCTTTTTATTTCGAGGCTTTTGTCCCAGCCTCTTTTTGTGCCTCAATCTATAAATGTAAATACTGACGTAATTTTTGTGCTTTATCTTGACCTAGGATAATTTCTAATTGTTGAGATTTGATGAGTCCAATTAAATAGATCCAAATTCCGACTAAAGCGACAAGGATAACCATCACAAAAGCGCCTAACTTATTAGGCTCCGGAATGATCCAGTGGAGAATTTGATAAGTTATTTCACTGATTAGTCCCATAATCAGGACTACTTTGAGGGCTGGCCAGATCCGTCCAGCTAAGTCAGAAAAGCTAAACTGGATCCGCTTATAAATACATGTTAGGTAGAAGGCACACATAAAGATAAATGCCAGTATTGAGGCATACATGGCTCCTTGGCTGCCGCAGACTGCCAGGAGCGGAAACTGGACCAACAATTTAATTCCTAGGCCTAAAACAATCCCAAAGATGGCTTTTTTCTGTTGGTCCATAGACTGCAAGGTCATCACTAAAACATAGAAAAGCCCCATAGGAATAGCCATCAAACAAGAAATTTGTAAGTAAAATTCACCTAAGGGGTCATTTATTCCGTAAAGCAACTGGTAGACTGGGGCAGCTAGAACAGCTAAGCCAATGGCTGCTGGCACCATCACTAAGGTGAAGAGGTGGATACTGTGTAAGACCACATCACAGCTATGGTCAAAAACAGGTTTTAAGTAGTCATCGTAAGCTGATCGAGCCTGGAATTTAGCCACTTCTCGAGTATAAGCATCAGTCACCACGGGAACGGTAGTTGAGGAAATCGCTGTTGCAAAAGAAATAATAATTTGAATCACCCGGCGGGCATTGGCATTAAATACCCCATATTCATAAATTAACTGTCCTTCTCCTAGGTCACTCACCCTTTGCATGATTGGCATGAAGGTATTCATATCGATGAGGTTGACCATTTCGATGATCGAGCCCGTAATCACAAAGGGAATCGCTATGCGGACAATTTCGATTAGGAGTGTCCGGGTGCCTACATAGTCACTGTCCACATGACCAGAGGGGACTGCATATTTATCTCGGTTTTTGAAGTAATAGAAAGCCAGGGTTCCAATCGCTATAACTGCCCCTATAAAGGCAGCAAAGGTGGAGTGACTGGCCGCCTTAGCGACACTGCCATCCATGACCACACGAATCAGATAAACCGTCGCCAACATATAAATGACGCGGGCAAACTGCTCAGTAACCTGGGAAATCGCACTGGGCTTCATTTCTAAATAGGCCTGAAAATAACCCCGCAAAATCGATAGCAAGGGAATCAAGGCCAAGGCAGGCACTAAGGAGCGGATGACTAAGATAACATCTTCTACGTTTCGCGCCGGCTTTCCCTGGGCTAGAAAGGGAGCCAGGAAATAAAGCGCCAGGGCACTTACAATCCCGGTTGCTAACATCATGACAGTCCCACTTTTAAAGAGTCGCTTACTAGTTTGGTACTGGCCTCTAGCCATATAATTGGTCATTTGCTTAGAGATCGCGGCTGGCACCCCAGCGATGGCTATGGCTAAGAATATCGAGTAATAATTATAGCCAATCCCATAGAGGGCATTGGCTTCGGTACCGACTTGTGGGTCTCCAATCCAATGCATCCAGGGAATAATATATAAGACACCAAGAATTCTAGAAACCACACTAGCAATGGACATCCAAGCCGATCCTTCATTGAGCTTCTCCTTGGATTGCTGGTCCTGGAGGATAGACTGGCTCCTCTCATTATCATTCATAGTTTTACCCCAAATCTAACGTAAAATTTTTGTTCATATTACTTCATTCTAATCAATAATTTTACCCAATTCAATTGAGGCCTGGATTCATTAAGTAAACTTAAGGACTTTAAGGAGTTAAGAAATCCTCATCTCCTAGCTTCTGATTAAATCTCTAAGCCGCGCTAAAGTCTCTTCGGAAAAGGGCTGTCTGATCACACAGCCTGGCGTTAAGAGGATACGATTGTCTGTTTGATTAATAGCCTTGGATTGGGCAACTTGGTCTTTAAGTGTTGGCCAATCCGCTTGGGTAATAGCCTCCCGACGTAAGCCACCCATAATGAATTTATCGGTTTCCTGAATGCCTTCTTCTAATTCGGGTTTAGACTCACCAATATGCCAATTAATTATCGGAAGCGGGTAGTCCTTAAGAAGGTCAAACATAATATTCGCTCCGTGAATATGAAGGGTATTTAACCAGCCCGACTCCGCTGCTTCAATAATTTTCAAATCAAAGGGGATCCCATATTTTTGATAGGTTTGAGGGCTCAACTTATCATGGGAAGCCATTTGACTGGCCAGGTAGATCCCGTCTGCCCCCTTAGAGAGTGCTAATTGAACAAATTCAATAGTCGGCCGCGTCAAGCGTTCTAGAGCTTGTAAGAGATAGCCTTCCCCATCCGCTTCAATGTATTGGTCAATCTGACCCTGGCATAGCTTATTAGCAGTCGTTAAGGGGCTATGGACAGTGACCACAAGAGGAATCTCACCCTTGGTCAATTCCACTAAGCGCTCCAAATGTTCTAACTCTCTTTGAAAGGCCGGGGCCTGGCCAACGCTTAGCTCAGGAACCTCCCGCCAATCCTGATAGTAATGGATAGGAGTCGCTTTAACCTGGGCCACCCCACCCTTGGCTATGGCCGAAAAATCGAGGTCGACGCCATAGTCTTCCACCGTATACATACCATTACTCATGGTTTTGATAAAATCCAAGTCAAACTGGCGGGCAAAATCATAAGTGGCTTGGCTGATGGCCTGGGGCTCTCGGTCAATTTCAGGGTAATGGGTCCAAGCAGAGAATGGTGTATAGTCCGTTACTTGCTTAGCCATGAAGGCTTTTAAAAGTTTTTTCTTGTCTGTCATACTAGACTCCTTTCTCAAATGAAATCTTCTGACTCAAGTGGTCAAAGGCAACCTGCAAGAGGCCACAAATTAACCAATAAACGAGGGCCGCTGCCAGGTAAGATTCTAGATAATGGTAGGACAAGGCGGCGGCAAAGCGGGCTTGAGTAAGAATGTCACCACACCCACAGTGAAGGCTAGGGACTGGACCTTAATGGCCTTCAGATAAGCGTTTAAGAAGAGTGGAATGGCAACTGTTAAGGCTTGAGGAAAGATGATCCGTTGTAAGCTTTGCTTTTTAGTCATTCCGATAGATAAAGCAGCCTCCACTTGGTCCTTACTGACCGCATTGAGGGCACCACGGATATTCTCCGACTCAATGGCTGCTTCTAATAAGGTAAAGGCAACAATAATGAGCAAGATATTGGGAAACTCACTAGGCTCCATACCAAAACCAAGCAGGTTCATAAAACTAGCCGCTACATTTGGTAAACTATAGCGGATAATGAACAAATGAACAATTAGGGGAACCCCCCGCATATAGGAAATAAAAATTTCTAACAATTGGTCAATAATCGGAATTCGCCGACGTCTAACTAAGGCAATTAAAGACCCTAAGCCGATCCCCAAGATTAAGACAACCAGGGCTAATAAGAGGACCCGGGGAACCGCCTGTAAGACCACTAAAATGGTGTCCCATAAAATATTAAGATCAAAGCGCATAGCCTAGTCCTCCCTTCTCCAAATCATAGCGTAACGATTTTCCAGCAACTTACTGATTAAGATCAATAATGATGACATGGCCCAATAAATGAGGGCAATAGCAAAGTAGACTTCCACCTGGTAAAGGCCGTAATTATTGGCAATAATAATTTCCGCCTGCCCCATCAAGTCGACTAAACCAATAAGGAAAAGTAGGGATGTATCTTTTAATAAGTCGATGACAGCTGTCGTTAGCGATGGTAAGGCAATAGGGATAATTTGTGGGAAAATAATCCGCCAGTTCCTTTGCCAGGAAGTCATCCCCAAACTCAGGGCCGCTTCTTTTTGGTCTTGGCCGACAGCCAGATAGGCGGGACGGATAATTTCAGCCATGAAGGCCCCGTTATAAGCCACCAAGGCTATAATCGCTGCCGTCACCTGGCTATTGGTCCCCAGTGAAATATGAAAGGGACGTAAAACAAAAGGAATCCCATAATAAGCCACAAAAAGGTGGATAATCCCAGGGGTCGACCGCATAAAAGAGGAGTATATCCTTAATAACGGGTCGACTATTGGAATCTTTTTCACCTGTAAACTGGCCACAATAACAGCCAGCAATAAGGACCCAACTAAGGCAACTACAAAAACAAACAAAGTTAGCGGCAAGGTCTTTAGGAGGGTGGGGAGTATATTAATAATAAATCCAAAATCCATAAAGCAACTCCTTTATTACAAAGAAAAGCGACTAATGGTTATTAACTGATTAGTCGCCTGACAACTATTAATTTTCTTCACTGATTTCATAGTCGAAAATGTTCTTTCCATACCATTTTTCTGAAAGTTCTTGTAATTTACCTTCATCCGCTAGTTGTTGGATCGCCTTATCCAGAGCTTCTTTTAAATCTTCCCGGTCAGGGGCAATCATAAAGTAAGTCGCTTTAACTTGAACAGGTTGGTCAGCTGTATCCACATTTAAGCCTAATTCTTCGATAATTTGATCGGCACCCAGGTTGGATGGCATTACAACAGCATCGGATTCACCCTTGTCAACTGCTTGGAAACGTTCCGCAAAAGAGCCAGATTCACCCAATTGAATATTAATTTGATTGTCAGGGTGGGCTTCATTATAAGCGGTTAATAAGTTAAAGATTCCCCCATTCGGAGTAACCGGGTGAACTTTCTTATCGGTTAAATCATCTAAACTTTGAATGGAATCATCATCAGCGCGTTTGTAAATTTCAATAACGCTAGCTCCAGTATGTCTTTCTGGGAAGAGGTACATGGATTCACGTTCAGGGTTCTTATAGAGTCCCCCACCGATAAAATCATATTGTCCCATTTCCAAACCTACCTGAGCAGCTTCAGAGTCAACACTTTCAATATTAATATTATATTCCGGCATGGCTTCATCTAAGGCTTGGATCAGCTCCACTTCATAACCAGTTAAATTCCCCTTTTCATCGGTAAAAGATAAAGGTTTTGACGCATTTTCAACCGCAACAGTCACGGTTTTGGCTCCGGATTCGGATCCACCTTGGCTATTCCCGCAGGCTGCTAAAAAGAGGCCTGCTAGTACAATGATAAAAGTCTTTAATGATTTCATTAATTATTCTCCTCACTTTCTGCTAAAAAGGGATGTTGGATCTTATTGACAAAGTCTCGCGTCCGGGCTTCCTTAGCTGCTGAAAAAATCTGTTGGGGACTTCCCGATTCAACGATTTCCCCATTTTCCATAAAAACAACCTGGGAAGAAACGTATTTAGCAAAATCCATTTCATGGGTAGTAATCAACATAGTAACCCCGGTCCGGGCAATTTCTTGTAGAATCTTCAGCAATTCTGCTGACCGTTCCGGGTCCAATGACGAGGTTGGTTCATCTAAAAGTAAAATTTCAGGTTTTAGAGCCACTGCCCGGGCAATTCCTACGCGCTGGGCCTGACCTCCAGATAACTGGCTGGGATACTTGTTTAAATGGTCCAACATGCCCACCTGGTCTAATTCTGCCTTGGCAATTTTTTCAGCCGCTTCAGCACTCTTGCCTTGTACGGTCATTAAACCTTCTGTCACGTTCTCTAAAACGGTTTTATTTTTAAAGAGACTATAATTTTGAAAAACCATAGCCGTTCGCCGGCGGATTTCAGTAATTTCCTGCTTGGTCGCTTGGTCAGCTGCCACTGTCAAGTCATTGAGCTGGATATTTCCATGGTCAGCGGGATCGAGGAAATTAATGGTTCTTAGTAAGGTGGTTTTCCCGGTACCACTGGGACCAATAATAGCAACCACTTCCCCGTCATTGACGGTTAGGTCGATCCCCTTTAAAACTTCCTTATCAGCGAAAGTTTTGTGAATGTTCTCTAGGCGCAGCAAAGTCTTCCCTCCATTTACTTATTTTTTGTTAGTAATAATTTTAACATATTTTTCTCCCATAAAAAGCATATTGCTCAGTGAGTTGAAAGTTTTTTTATCAGTATTGAAAAAAAGCGATTAATTCCTGCCTTTAATGGCTAGAAATTAATCGCTTAAATGTTTTTTTATTTATTTTTTAGCTCATGGACAAAGCGGTTAAGGTCGGGACAGGCTTTTTCGAAGTCCAGGCCATCTTGGTGAATATTGGGATTATCGATAGAGGCTTGGAGAATTTTGGGCAGAGTTTCCACAGCTAAGGCGGTACTTGCTTTTAGCGAAGCCCCATTTTCGCGGGCGCCAACGAATATAGAAGCAAAAATATCACCGGTTCCATGGAAAAGTCCGCCGACAAAATCAGCCTGTATCAAACCATCAATCTTATTCTCAGCGTCATAGTAATAGGCCCCGGTCTGTTGATCACCATCATAACCTACCCCAGTCAGAACCAGTGAAGTTGGCTGGTCACTGTCCTGGTTGATTAAAGCAGCTAAGTCTTTAGCGCTTTGATAACCGGCCAGGCCTTCCTGATAGGGAAAGTCATAGATAAAGGCTGCCTCGGTTTGATTGGGCATGATCACATCAGCAATATCACATAGCTTGCGCATGGCCTTGGCATAGGCTTCATCAAAGCCGGGATAAAACTTGCCCTGGTCAGCCATGACTGGATCCAGGTAAATTTTTCCACCGGACTTAATTAATTGAGGTAATTTCTCAATTAAGAAGTCAATTTGCTCAATGCTGCCCAAATAACCAACATAAACGGCGTCAAATGTTAAACCAAAAGATTGCCAGTGATCAACAATTTTTGCCATTTCATCACTGAGATCCAGATAGGTATAGCCTTCAAAACCAGGTCCCGTGTGGGTTGACAAGAGTGAGGTGGGGAGTAAAGTCCCCGCTAATTCCATCATGGCTAAGATAGGTAAGGCTACTGTTGAAGAACACTTACCGTAGCAGGAAATATCATGGACGATTAAAATATTCTTCATGCAATTTCCTTCCTATTTGACCACAATATTAACCAATTTATCTGGAACAGCAATCACCTTCACCACGTCCTTACCAGCAATGGCTGCTTGGACCTTGTCAGAGTCTTTGGCCGCTTGACTCAATTCCTCTTGGCTAAGGCCACTAGCCACTTGGAGACGTTCCTTGATCTTACCGTTCACTTGAACAACAATTTCGATACTTTCTTCGACCAATTGGCTTTCATCGTAACTTGGCCATGGCACATAAGAAATTCCGCTTTCACCAGTTAAGCGTTGCCACAATTCTTCTCCCAAGTGAGGGGCAATTGGAGCCAGTAATTGGACAAAGCCCTTGGCATAATCGTAAGGAATACTTTCTGCCTTATTAGCTTCATTAACAAAGACCATCATTTGCGAAATTGCCGTATTGAAGTGTAATTTTTCCAGGTCTTCAGTGACTTTCTTGACGGTTTGATTGTAAACCTTGTCTAATTCACCCGTGTCAATGGTAGTAATTCGGTCCCGTAATTGGTCGTCACTATCGATAAATAGGCGCCAGACTCTTTCCAGGAAGCGTCTAGCCCCCGCTAAGCCATCTTCACTCCAGGCAATTGAGGCATCCAGAGGTCCCATAAACATCTCATACAAACGTAAAGTATCGGCCCCGTAGCCTTCCACAATGTCATCAGGGTTGACCACATTGCCTTTTGATTTAGACATTTTTTCATGACCTTCACCGAGGATCATCCCTTGGTTAAAGAGTTTTTGGAAGGGTTCTTCGGTAGGCACTACCCCTAAGTCATAGAGGAACATGTTCCAGAAACGCGCATAGAGGAGGTGAAGAACGGCGTGTTCTGCCCCACCAATATAAAGGTCAACATTCATCCAATAGTCGGCTGCTTCTTGACTAATAAGAGCTTCCTTATTCTTAGGATCACAGAAGCGAATAAAGTACCAGCTCGATCCCGCCCATTGTGGCATGGTGTTGGTTTCGCGCTTGCCGTGGAGGCCAGTTTCTTCATCATAAACGTTAAGCCAGTCTTCAAAGTTGGCGAGTGGGGATTCACCAGTACCTGATGGTTTGATATCCTTGCCTTCTGGTAAGAGTACAGGTAAGTCTGCTTCAGGAACTGCTGTGGTGGTCCCATTTTCCCAATGGATAACAGGAATCGGTTCACCCCAGTAGCGTTGACGTGAGAAGACCCAGTCACGGAGGCGGTAAGAGGTCTTAGCTTGGCCAGCGCCCTTGTCTTCTAAGATTTCAATGGCTTTTTGAATGGCTTCATCCTTGCCTAAACCATCCAGTTCTTCTGAATGAATGTGGACCCCATCGCCAGTGTAGGCTTCTTTTTCCAGGTCGCCACCTTCGATAACAGCTTTAATTGGAAGGTCAAATTGCTGAGCAAATTCGTAGTCCCTTTGGTCATGGGCAGGAACAGCCATAACAGCACCGCTCCCATAAGAAACCAAGACATAGTCAGCCACCCAGATAGGGAGCTTGTCCCCGTTGAGTGGGTTAACCGCATAGGCCCCAGTAAATACCCCAGTCTTCTCCTTAGCGAGATCGGTACGTTCTAAGTCAGACTTATGGCTGGCTGCTTCAACATAGTCAGCTACCGCTTGTTTTTGGTCTTCGCTCACAATTTGCTTGATTAATGGATGTTCTGGGGCTAAAGCACAGTAAGTTGCCCCGTAAAGGGTATCAGGACGAGTGGTAAAGACTTCAAATTCTTTGTCAGTATCAGCCACCTTAAAGGTCACATCGGCCCCTTCGGAACGACCAATCCAGTTCCGTTGCATTTCCTTAATGCTTTCTGGCCAATCCAAGTCATCTAAACCATCTAAAAGCCGATCAGCATAGGCGGTAATCTTCAATACCCATTGCTTCATCGGACGCCGAACCACAGGATGGTTGCCCCGTTCAGACAAGCCGTCAATCACTTCTTCATTAGCTAGAACCGTCCCCAAGGCTTCACACCAGTTAACCATGATTTCATCTTCATAGGCTAGTCCCTTTTCAAAGAGTTTGGTGAAGATCCATTGGGTCCACTTATAATATTCTGGATCAGTGGTGTCAATTTCACGGTCCCAGTCATAGGAAAAACCGAGAGATTCAATTTGTTTCTTGAAGACCCCGATATTGGCTTGGGTAAATTCGGCGGGGTCATTACCGGTATCGAGGGCATATTGTTCCGCTGGCAAACCAAAAGCGTCCCAACCCATAGGATGGAGAACATTATAACCTTGGGCCCGCTTCATTCTCGAAACAATATCGGTTGCTGTATAACCTTCTGGGTGCCCCACATGGAGCCCTTGACCAGAAGGATAAGGGAACATATCCAATGCATAAAACTTAGGCAAGGACTTGTCCTCTAAGGTTTTAAAGCTTTTATTGTCTTTCCAATATTTTTGCCATTTTTTCTCTATTGTCTTGTGGTTATAAGCCATTATGTAATCCCCTTCCATTTCAACATGAAATATTTACCTAAAAAAAAAGCCCCCTTATACAAGTTATCTTGCATAAATAGGACGAATGATCGTGGTACCACCTACGTTGGCTCTCTTCTTACCCTTAACGCAGGTGAGACGGCAAACAAGTTGCGTGTGAATCACCAGACGAGTTCACTGTTAGGAATAAGATGTTTTCACCAAGCACATCCTCGCTAAGTATTCCGCCCGAGTTACTACTTCTGAGTCGTCTTCATACTTATGCCATTGTATCACGCTTTAGGTTGATGGGCAACTTTATTTATCTTTGGGAATTTCTTTCAGGCAATGGCTCACCTTTAGTAAAAATATATGCTAAAATAAATAAAAGATAAAAAAGAGGAGGTGATCTGATGCAAGCCATACATTATTACTTTATCCGCCACGGAGAGACCGAAGCCAACCAAAACAAGCTGGCTGGTCAAGAAAAAGTACAAGGTTGGACCGATACCCCCCTAACCCGGGTAGGTCGAGCACAGATGGCCGATTTAGCTGACCACTTTAAAAACATTCCATTGGATTTAGCCTACTCCAGTGACATGCCAAGGAGTCAAACAAGTGCGCAAATCCTCTTATCGAGTCAGCCTCAAGGCCTGATAGCCACTCCCTTAAAAGAATTTCGTGAGATTTATTACGGCGGTATGGAAGGGCAGCCCATCGAAGTAGCCTGGCCCGAAAGCTTGCAGGAAATGGTCCACCACATGCGAGAAGAAGGCATCCCTCAATCACAATTTGTGCCTAATGTTATTGATGGCATTAGCCACCGTGATCCTGAAGGCTTAGCTGAAGATTTTATGACCTTTTGGAATCGCCTAGAAAGTGGGATGATGCAGGTTCATGATGAGGCTTTAGAATACCGCCTAGACCATATGAAACCCGAAATCAATGTCGCCATCATCTCCCACCATACCCCGATCTCTGCCTTTCTGCACGAGGTCTTGGCTGATTTTGACTTAGCCGATGTGCTAGACTACGGTCACTATGCCCATGTTTCCTATCATGATGGTTTCTATGAATTAATCGAGTGGAATATGAGCTAAAGAAGTAAAAAATCTTGTATAAAAATAAAAACCGGATGAATCAGTGTAGAGGATCACTGATCCATTCGGCTTTTTTATTGGTCGGCTTCAAAGGATTCAAAGACCAGCTCTCTTAATTCACCGACCAGGTAGAGGCTACCAAAGACACAGATGAGGCAGTCCCCCTCTTGCTGGTCAGCCCAAAGTCTGGCATAGGCCATAGCGTCTTCATTATCCTTGGCGGTGTAAGTATTTACCTTTTGGAGGCCGGTGACCATATGGACAGTCTTTGTAAGTTCATTGGCCGTCATGGCTCGGTCGGAATCAGGGGTAATGGTGACAATCTCATCAAATAAATGCACAACCTCTCCTAACATCCGGTAAACATCCTTGTCCCTGAGCATGCCAGTAATGCCTAGGCGGGGAATATTAGGGAAGTAATCCTCAACGGCATGGCGCATGGCCCGGACCCCATCTAAATTATGGCTGCCATCAATAATAATTTCTGGATCTTGGTGAACCCATTCAAAACGTCCTGGCCAAGAAACTGTCTGTAAACCTTCTTTTATCTGCTTGAGCTCTACATTAAAACCAGCTCGTTTAATTTCAGCTAAAGCTTCAATCGCCAAGCAGGCATTCAACACTTGGTGTTTACCCAATAAGTTAAGGTGATAATTTTCTCCCTTATAAGTAAAAACTTGCTGGCGGTTTTCCGGGTGAATATTCTCAATACTTTCTGTATCAATCGTCTTCAAAGGAGCCCCTTGACGTTCAGCAGTCGCACTTAAAACTTCAATCGCCTCTTTCGGATAGGGGTAAACCACGACCGGGGTGTAGTACTTAATAATCCCCGCTTTTTCCTTGGCAATTTCTGAAATGGTATGGCCCAGAATATTTTCATGGTCTAAGGCAATTTTAGTAATCACACTGACTAAGGGACTCTTTACCAGGTTGGTGGCATCCAAGCGACCACCTAAGCCCACTTCTAGAACAATAATATCGCAGTCTTCATGGAAAAAGATCAACCAAGCCATGGCGGTAAATAACTCAAACTCGCTGCATTGAATCTTAGTGCCGGCAAGTTTTTCCTTCATGTAGTCTTTCATGGCTCGCAGCTTTTCATCAGCGATATTCTCCCCGTTAATCCGAATACGCTCATTAAAACTCACTAAAGATGGTGAGGTATACAAACCTACCTTATAACCAGCTAATTGGAGGGTTCTAGCTATCATTGAGGCGGTTGAGCCCTTGCCATTGGTGCCGGCGATATGGACAGTAGGCAATTTGTCTTGGGGATTATCAAAGACCGCCATGAGGTCGCGAATATGGTCTAATCCCAGGGTCCACTTGCCCCGCTCTAAGACCGGTAAATCTTTTTCAAATTCTTCATAATCCATCTAATTTGGGTCATCCTTTCACATATCCAGGTCAATGATTAAACTGCCCACTCTATCTGAGTTATCGGAGCAGTCAAAAGTCTGCTTTCTCTTATAGTATACTAAGTTTTTTCGTGCTGGGATAGCCTTAGCTTTATTTTGTCAGCGCGCACTCTCTTTCAAACCTGCTCCGGGTGCAGATCGATCTCCACTTCACTAAAGTGCAAGAAATTCTTTTCAAGAATTTTTGCGCTTTAGCTCCAGTTGCTATAGCTGTTCGAAGCGTAAGCGAGTTACAGATATAGTATGCGTAGCTCTATCGATCTTTGACGCACCCGTCGCACTCTCAACCTTAAAACATATTTTTTATGGATTCGATGTTTTTGATGGTGACACTGATTGTTCCGTCGGGGTTATTGCTTAATTCAATGACGTCGGGATCGTAGAACAAGTCGAGGGGGATGGTGATTTCAATGCCATTGTCCAGTTTCAATTTTTGCCTTTGGAGTTTTGTAGGAATACTTTCAACTTCTTGCATCATTTCATTGTCAAAAGGGAAAGTCTGGGTTTCTTCCAAATAGGATTGTTTCTTGTCCAGGTTATCTTCGTAGAGATAGTCAGCAATCCGCTCATTGGAAAAGCCTTCCTCTCCACTCATTTCATGGTAGAGGATATCTTTGGCCTTGGCGAGAGATTGGTAGACCGGTTCATCATAAGTGTGAGCCGTCTTTTCAACGGCTTTCTTGATAGCTTGGATACTTTCCTTGGCACTGGGCTTGGCCGGCACCTTGAGGTACAATTCACTAAAATAATTGACCTTTTCCCCTAGGCTTTCAATTTCATGCTTCTTTTCCACCAGGTCATATTGGCCACTGGCTAAATTAACCACGATGCCTTCATCAATGGACTGTTTGGCTGATGGCAGAATATTTTTATGAATAATGAGATCATTTTGAACATTGTCTTCATTATAGACCAAGTTATGGGTATAGGATTCATTGTGGTTAAGTTTAAAAGCTGCCAGGTAATCTTCGCCTTGGTCATCAGAAAAACGCAGCCAAAGTAAGTCAGCCGCAGGAATATCAGGGTTTAATTGGATAAATTGAAACCATTGACTAGCCAATGCTTGGCTATTGGGAATAAAGTCTGCTGCGGCCGCCTGAAATTGCTGGTATTTTTCATTGTCAGCCGGAAAAGTTCCCCGCTTCTTCTTATCGGTAACCCAGACCTTGTCAATTAAGGCATTCATATATTTAAATAAATGATTACTATCAACGGCTAAGGGAAGTTCAGACATGACCCCCTGATTAATGTTTTGATCATAGATATGTAAGATCGCTTCTTTGATAATCAAAAATCTGCTCTCCTCCAATGAAAAAGTCTCCCTCAGCTAGTTGAAGGAGACTAGATGACTTTATTTTTCCGCTTTTAAGCGGGGAATGATTTCTTGCTTTAAATAATCATTGAGGCCTTGGCTGGTTTCTTCGTGGTGTAAGGCATACTGGATGCTAGCCTCGATAAGTCCCAAGGGTTCTCCCACTTCATACCATTGGCCATGGAAGTGGGTGGATAAGACTGGATGGTCCTTAGCCAGTAAATTTAAAGCATCGGTGAGTTCAATTTCACCAGATTGCGGGTTAACGCCAACCGCTTCAATCGCTGAAAAAATATCAGGCGTTAAAACATAACGACCGCAGATGGCCATGGCGGGGTCATAATCGGGTTCTGTGGGTTTCTCCACTAGACCACTTATATCATAGACATCTCCCGACCGCGCACTGGCTTCATCAACAATCCCATAATGCTTAGCTTCCTGGTTGGAGACTGCTTGGGTTAAGATTGCTGTTGCTTGGTAACGGTCAGCAATTTCCATGACCTGCTTAGAAGCGGGCTTATCAGAAACCATAATATTGTCCCCCAGGGTTAACAGAAAAGGTTCATCTCCCACAAAGGACTTGGCTTGTAGGATGGCGTCGCCAAGCCCTTTAGGATAGTGTTGGCGTTTGAACTGGATATTATGTAAGGTGCTGGATTGGACCATTTCCAATAAGTCTTCCTTACCCTTTTCAGTAAGGTTTTGCTCTAATTCGTAATTAGAGTCGAAATGGTCTTCGATAGAGCGCTTGTTGCGCCCAGTAACAATGAGAATTTCCTCAATTCCACTGGCCAGCACTTCTTCAACAATAAATTGGATGACTGGCTTATCCATCAAAGGAAGCATTTCTTTAGCAGTGGCTTTAGTAATGGGAAGAAAACGTGTCCCCAAACCTGCTGCCGGGATTACTGCCTTCTTAATGGTCATCATCTGACAACTCCTTATCTGTGTGCCCATTTTCTAACAAGGCGGCTTCATAGGCCTTGGCATATTTAGGAACATCACCAGCCCCCATAAAGAGAATAACCGCATCTTTATAGGCGAGTAATGAGGTCATATCGCCCAGATCAAGAGCCGCATGCGGCACCGTTAAGCGGTCCAAGACATCTTGGCTAGATACTTGGTGGTGATCGGTTTCCCGTGCTGAAGCAAAGATATCACAGACGTAAGCCGCATCGGACTTATCTAGCGCCTCGGCAAATTGGTCCAGTAGAGCCAGGGTCCGCGAATAAGTATGGGGTTGGAAAACACTAATCACGGCTTTATCTGGATATTGTTGGCGGGCGGCATCAATGGTCGCTTTGATTTCTGAAGGATGGTGGGCATAGTCATCAACAATCACCATATCTTCAACAAAACGTTCATTAAAGCGACGTTTCACGCCCTTAAAGCTGGTCAAGGCTTCTTGGACATCCTCTGGATCAAAACCTTCTAAATAACAGAAACCAATCACTGCCAGGCTATTCAAGATACTGTGTTGACCAAAGGTATGAATGGAAAAGTTGCCATAATGCTTGCCTTGGACCCAGACATCAAAGTGTGAGCCCTTGGTGTTACGAACGATATCCTTGGCGACAATATCAAAATCATCATTGTCAATGCCGTAATACCAAACGTCAACCTCATCCTTCAATTTTTGTAAGTAAGGATCGTCTCCATAGGCAATCACTTTATTCTTAACTTGGTGGGCAAATTTTCGGTTAGCAGCAAAGACTTCTTCAATATTATGGTAAAAATCGGGATGGTCGAAGTCGATATTGGTAAAGATGGCATAATCAGGTTCATAAGCTAAGAAATGTTCCCGGTATTCGTCGGCTTCTAAGACAAAGTATTCGCCGTCTTCCACCCCTTTACCGGTTCCGTCTCCAATCAGATAGGAGGTCGTTTTTAAGCTACCTAGAACATGGGCCATGAGACCGGTGGTTGAAGTTTTTCCGTGGGAACCGGTGATAGCAACACTCGTATATTTCTTAATGAGTTCACCTAGGAAATAATGGTAGCGGGTAACGGTCAGGCCTAATTCCTTGGCCCGGACAACTTCAGGGTGGTCATCCTTAAAGGCGTTCCCACAAATCACCGTCATGCCTTCATGGATATTATCAGGATCAAAAGGTAAAACGGTAATGCCCGCTTCCTTCAAGCCTTCCTCAGTAAAGAAATGATCAGTGACATCAGAACCCTGGACCTGGTAGCCAGCTCCTTTAAGAACGCGTGCGAGAGCACTCATGCCTGTGCCTTTGATTCCGGTAAAATGATAGGTCAATTCTTTATCCATGTCTTATTTGTCTCCGTTTCCATCTTGATGCTTTTTGAAAGGGGGTTGGTCCTTTTCTAGGCCATCATCTTGTCCTAGAAAAGAATTCCCTTTGAGGGGCCTTTCCTCAGCCATAATTGACTGCAACCCCCGGTTTAAATGCTTCTTAGGTCTTGCTTTGCTTTTGTTCGAGTTAGGCTGATTTGTAGAAGCCAAATCGCGTTTTTGGCTAGTCCTTGGCGACGCCGTTTCCTTACTTGGGCTTTGAGAAGGCAGTTCTGCTTTTGTCCCTTTGTCTTGAGCAGGGGTGCTGGACTGGGTATTCAACCAGGTTGAGGGCAACTCAGTCGGTTTAAAGGGCTTTTTACTCTGGTACATTTGAAATTCTTTAATTTCACGCCGTAAGCGGGCCTGCTTTTCTCTTTTATCCTCACGAATGGAGTTTTGCTTGTAGTGGTAGGGACTATTTTGCCGCTGGTCATTAATTTCTTTGCGACGCCGCATAGCCTCTGAACGATCAGGACGAACAGAGGCTCGGTTAGCTTGATAAGGTGAGCTATTAATTACCATCTGATCATCGTCAATATGGAAGCTGACCGGGGCTTCTTTGCCTAAGCGCTGGTCATTATTTTCCTGGTAATTGCTATAGTCACGGCTTAGATAGTTAGGGAAATCAAGGACAGAGTGCTTAGGCTTAATCCGCTGCGTATTCTCTTTACGATAAAAAGGGACAAAGGCCATATCCTCTCATTCCTTTCTTGATAAAATATTTCAGTGAACCTGTCAATGACTCCTTTAATTCAATTGCTCTTTGATTGACTCAAAAGCAGTCCCTGGCGTCAATTCATCGTCAAGCACTAAGATGCCTTGACGTTCATGGTCAGGATCTAGGCCTAATTCATAGGCGGAACAAATCATGCCATTACTTTTCACCCCGCGCAATTCTCCCGGCCAGATAATCTGTCCATTGGGCATGACTGCCCCACTCAGGGCAACGATTACGGTCTGCCCTTGGTCAATATTACTTGCCCCACAAACAATTTGTTGGACGCCTGCCGGGCCCACTTGGGTTTGGGTAACATGCAGGTGGTCAGAATTTTCATGATCGACACACTCCAGTACCTTTCCTACCACAATCCGGGGTTCGTTTGAGATTTTGATGGTTTCAAAACCTTGTTCATAGAATAATTGGTTAATTTGCTCAATTTGAGCGTCTTCTAAGAGAACGTGTCCTGTCCCCTTTATTTCCATATAGGTCGAAATATTATTGATATTATAACCAATGGTTTCTTTATTTTCCTTGTTATAAATACGTGTCACATCGGACAACGTTTCAGTTTCTATTAGTTCACGAGGAAGATCTGCTGACGTCAGCATCAACACATCGCCTACTCCTCGAGGATTGTAGAAACTAAGCCACATAATTAACTTCTCCTTTATATTGCTTGCCCGATTTATATCATTGAGCAAGTCATTAAATCTTTACAAAGTATCGTGTAAATTATAAACTGAAACCGTTAAAAAGGCAATTCAAGCCTAATTCCAAAATATATATCTCTCCCTAGACTCCTGCAAGAAAAGCTTATGCGTGTTATAATTAAAAGAAATATTGTGCTTCATCCAATAAACAAAGGAGATTGACATTCACTATGGTAAAAAAAGCCCTAATTAATCAGTTGAAACATAGCGTTTTTCCAAATGATCAAAAGCAAAACTATGCCCTGGCCGGCAGCCTCTTTGCCTGCGGTTTAGTCATTGGGGGTGTTGCTGCGGCTTTGATTTATGACCAAGTCCAAGCCCATAAGACTAAAGATGGCATGGAAGTTTTAGAAGCCGTTAAGGACCACTTTAAAAAAGACGGCGACATCGAAGGCTCTTGGATTGAACTCCAACCGGCCCATGTTAACCGTTTTGACCAAGAACAAAAGCTCTACTACGGCGGTATCTCCCGCTTAGAAAATAATAAGGTCGTTCAATATGAATTCTATGCCGACGCAATCACAGGCAATATTGTTGATATTTTTGCTATTGACTAATTCATCATGCTTAAGAAAAACCAAGCCGGAAGTGCTCAAAGTGAAGAGACTACCCGCTTGGTTTTTCTTTTTATCAATAGGATTTGTTTCTCTATCCCTCAACTCTAAAATGAGCAATTAAGCGGTAAATACGCTGCCCTTTTTGAGAGAACTTGGCCTCATACTCGG
The DNA here is from genome assembly GCF_003286645.3 of Aerococcus tenax. NCBI lineage: Bacteria > Bacillati > Bacillota > Bacilli > Lactobacillales > Aerococcaceae > Aerococcus > Aerococcus tenax. Next base: position 1,467,679 of record NZ_CP127382.2, read on the forward strand.
TCATGATATTATCTGTTACCCCACTATTGTGGAGGTCCAAAGATACATCATCTAAGACCATTCCGTAATGGGAGAGCGAGGTTAAGGAGTACTCAAAAAGTCCTTGGTTATCTGTCTTGAAAATCAAGCGTCCGTCTGGCTTTAAGATATGCTGGTATTGTTTGAGAAAGTTCTCATGGGTCAAGCGGCGTTTAGCATGGCGTTTTTTGGGCCAAGGATCGGAAAAGTTTAAGTAAATTTCACTAACTTCATTTTGAGCAAACATGTCGCTGACATGGTTACCATCTCCGCGAATGAAACGCAGGTTGCTTAATTCGGTTTCCATGGCTTTTTGTAAGGCCATGACTAGAACATCAGAAATCATTTCGATGCCGATAAAATTAATCTCAGGATAGGTCTTAGCCATTTCAATCAGAAATTGTCCCTTTCCGGTACCCACTTCCACATGGATAGGATGGTCATTGGCAAATATCTCATGCCAGTGGCCTTTTTTATCGTAAGGGTCAGTAATCACCCATTCAGGGTGTTGGGCGATTAGATCTTTTGCCCAGGGTTTGTGACGTACACGCATAGTCTTCCTCCTTAGTGGTGTTTCCTAACTTAGAAAAAGGTTGTGACCCTTGCCACAACCTTTTTTAATTGACAAATGTTTTTAAACCAATGCTGATCATTTTCCTAGTCAATAGACCAGGAAGTGATGGGATTTTCTTGGTTACTGCTTTTAAAATAACGGCTTTCATAGATATGTCTGAGCAATAAAATACTTTCATTAATATGATAGATGCGTTTTTTCTGATAGTCTGCCTTAATTAAAAAGAGCAAGTTCATTAATGAATACCATTCAATTCGTAAATAGGTTTCTTCACTAACATGTAAGTTATACAGATCAAACCAGTGGTCCCAATCTTCCAAGGGAATGTATTGGACTAAGAGCTGGGTAATGTCAAAAATGGGGTCAGCAATGCAGACCTTCTCCCAGTCTACCAAGTATAAGCGGTGGTCTTCTGACAAAATAAAATTACGACGGTTGAGGTCGCTATGGCAGACAGTGCGCCGGGCGTTTTGCACAAAAGACAAGGTGTCATAAAGGTAATCCTTCACACTATTAATATAGGTTAGGGAGTCCAAATCCACACTAAGATTATTTTCAAATTCGTGTAAGAAATCTTCTGGTTTATAGGTTTTTCCACCAATCTTCACCAGCATATTATAGAGATTGTCGGAGTGATGGTAGCGTGACATCAACTTGGTCACGATGCCTTGCTGGATTTCTTGGGCCGACAGGGTGTGTCCATAAAGCCATTCTTGGGCTGAGTAGACATCACCGCTAGCAGTTCTTTTGGTCCAGATCAAGCGGGGGGTAATCCCCTCCATGGACAAGGCAGCTAAAAAAGGAGAAGAATTTCGCTTCAGAAATATCCGCTCTTGATTATGTGTTCCCATAAAAGCTTGGCCAGTATCGCCACCTATTGGGTGCAAGGTCCATTCTTTATCGAATTGGAACTCCATAACTTCTCCTCCCTTTCTCCCGATTATATTTAAACAGTATCTCTTATTTTAGTCAGAAATTAGAGGATCGTCAATAATTATCTATGTAATTTTTCCAAGAGACGATTTTTTCCTCGTAAACGACGGGGTAAATAGACCTGGGTGAAAAGGATAATCACTAACCCCGCTAAAATCAAGAAAATCACACTGTCTTGCCAGGATTTGCTCATTAGGAAAGTCATCGTAAGCAAAGCCGTCTGCAAGCCTAGCGGCAGGTATAAAAAGCGACGAAAAGCAGGTAAAGCTTGCCCCTGGTCTAAGGGGTAGATTTTCATTAAGGGGTGCTTATAATAGCGACGATAGAGCGGTAAAATTTGAAAATGACTGGCATAAAGCATTAAAAGGCCTAAACAGTAAGTCAGCAGGTGACCAGGTAAGAAATAAAGCAAGAGAGTCGCTAGAACAGTGAGCCTGAACCATAAATTAAAATAATCCTGACTCCGACAAAAGGCCCTTTGGTAGAGAAAATAATAGGGATTGTTCTTGCTGGTCATAAGCAGTGGATCTAAGTATTTCCGCCGTTTAACCGCCCTTTGACCCGTAGGAACATCAACAAACAGGCTCAAAACCTGGTTAACCCTTTCTTGGCGTTGACTTTCCTCAGCTACGATTTTTAACCAATCCCATTGCTTTTCACCCTGCCAGTTTTTACTGGTCAGATAATAGATGACGATCATCACAAAAACAAAAGCCAGGGCCAAAAAGACTTTTCCACGCACGGCAAAATACAACTGACAAAAGCTATAAGCTGCAGTCAAAACCATCAAGAGCCTGCGTTTGCTGGAACTGTAAAAATGAAAATTCTCTAAAACTGACCGTAACTGGAGAGCCTTCAAGCCGAGCATTACCACAAAGATAGCAAGGACCTGGCCCGCTGACAAGCCTTGGTGAATCAGTAAGAAGGGATAAGATACCCCAACAAATAAGGCATAGATCCCCGTCGGCAGGAGTAAGCTATAGGCTAAGGCTTGGTTAAAGTAAGCTTTAAAGTTCCTTTCCCGAGCCAGCAAAAAGACCGTGTCCGCCTTTTGAATGAAGCTAGCTAAGTGGCCTATCCCCATCACTAAGGCTGTGGCAATGACTAGCCAGATCCATTGGTAAAGCGGGTTAAAAGTCGTTAAAGTCTTTAGCCACTGACTATATTGAAAGGCCAAGGCCGCTAAAATAAAGGCCAAAGCTAGGATAAAGTGGTCATTGAAAATATATTTAAAATAACGGAATATTCGTTTTTGCTGACTTTGACGGCGTTTGGGATAGAGCTCTTTAAAGGTCATGGCTCTGCCCTCTTACTAAGTCAACATAGAGTTCATCCAAGCTGGCATCTGCCTTATTGAAGCGCTGACGGATCTCATGCAAGGTCCCTTGGGCCTTAATTTGCCCTTCATGAAGGAAAATAAAGCGGTCACAGTAGTGTTCAGCGCTGGAGAGGATATGGGTTGACATTAAAATTGCTGCCCCCGCTTGGCGTTTCTTCAGTAATAATTGAGTAAAGTCATCAATTCCCAGTGGATCTAAGCCGACAAAGGGTTCATCAATAATGTACAACATGGTATCCACCAGCATGGCACAGACAATCATGACCTTTTGCTTCATACCCTTAGAAAAATGGATAGGTAACCAGTCCAAACGTTCGGTTAAACGAAAACGTTCTAAGAGCGGCTCGGCATTAGCCATGGCTTGGTCAGGGTCAATATGGTAGGCCAAGGCGATGACTTGGATATGCTCGCGCAGGGTGAGCTCTGGATAGAGGATCGGTTGTTCGGGAATATAGCTAAGGGCTTGGCGGTAGGCCTGGTTATCCTTAGCCAGTGAATGGCCATTCACCAATATCTCCCCCGCACTCGGCTTGAGCAGACCTAAAATATGCTTAATAGTGGTTGATTTGCCAGCCCCATTCAAGCCAATCAAGCCGACAATTTCACCAGCTTGAACGGAAAAATTTAAATCGTGGAGGACCGTATAATTACTATAACCCCCACTTAAATGTTCTACAGATAGTGTCATCTTTCAATTCCTTTGCTATTGATAATCTAATCTTAAGACCTCATTTTACACCTAGTTTAGCAAATATCCAGAATTTTTTCGATCAGGGGCGGCCGAAAAAATCCCAGTAGAAAAATTGTGACTTCCCTAGGCTTGTGATAAACTTAAGCTAAATGAATAAGTCAATTAGAGAGGACGATATATCATGGAAGATTGCATTTTCTGTAAAATCGCAAACCGGGAAATCCCCACTAATCTAGTCTATGAAGACGAAGTAGTCACTGCTTTCTTAGATAATTCTCAAGTTACCAAGGGGCACACCCTACTCGTTCCTAAAAAACATCTGAAAGATATCTTTGACTACGATGTCAAGGATGCTGGAGCGATTTTTAGACGGATTCCTATTATTGTCGAAGCCATTAAGAAGGCCTTCCCAGACGTACAAGGAATTAACATCTTAAATAACAACGGTGAAATTGCCTATCAATCGGTCTTCCATTCTCACATTCACATCATTCCTCGCTACCAAAAAGAGGAAGGTTTTGCTGTCAAATTTACCAATAACGGTGACAATTATAGTGATGAAGAATTAGCCAAAATTGCTAAAACCATTAACGAAAATATTGAGGTGTAGTCGATGTTAAAAGCATTTTTAAAAGGTTTGGGCTTGGGCGCCCTCCTTGCGGGTTCTTATGCCCTCTTGAAAACGCCCCATTCTGGCGAAACCAACCGCCGCATTCTAAAAGATTATAGTAAACGTTTATCAGGCGCAGCTACCGACCTTACGGGGTCCTTAGCTGAAACCCAAGTAGCCATTAGCGATTTGGCTAATCAAGGCATGCAAACCCTAGGCTCAGCCCGGGACGACATTCAACTAGCAATCCGTGACTTCCAACGCACCGCCGTCCCCCAAATGAATCGTATCCAAGAACAAGTCGCTCAATTACAGGCCGATGTGGATAATTCTGCCCTCTTAAATGGGGAAAAAGATAGTGATGAAACGGCCGATAAAGAAGACGAATAATCCGAAGATAGTAAGAGAAAAGAAGTTTAAGAATCTTTGAAGGTTCTTAGACTTCTTTTCGTTAGCATTGAGTTAGAATAAGAGCTGTGCTATATTTTTAGAGTATATTGAATGAAATGATTAGGAGTTTGATTTATGAAATTTAAGAAAAAATTCACCCTAGGCCTAGTATCCAGTCTATGTGCCTTCACCCTGGCGGCTTGCCAAAGTCAAAGCAATGATAGCGCTGTGGCGACCGGTGATGATATTAAAATTACCCAAGGCCAACTGAATGACCAAATGAAGAAAGTTGCCGGCGATCAGACCCTTCGCCAACTCATCCTTTCTGAAATCTCTAAACAAGAAGTGGGTAAGGACCGTTATAAGGAAATTGAACAAGAAACTGACCAACAAATTGCGGCAACCAAGGCCCAAGTTGGCGATAATGACAAATTCCAAAATGTCCTCAAAAGTTCCGGCGTGCCTTCTGAAGAAGCCTACAAAGAATCACTAATCCAATACACCCTCACCCAAGAGGCACTCAAGAAAAATATTCCTGTTTCAGACGAAGAATTAAAGAAGGCCTACGAAGACTATGAACCTGCTGCGGAAATTTCACATATTTTAGTAGAAGATGAAAACGAAGCCAAGGATATTATCAAACAATTAGACCAAGGTGGCGACTTTAGTGCATTAGCTAAAGAACACAGTAAAGACCCAGGCAGCAAAGAAAAAGGTGGGTCTTTAGGTCAAGTGGAAAAAGGCCAAATGGTCAAAGAATTTGAGGACGCTGCCTTCAAACTAAACGAAGGGGAATACACCAAGGAACCGGTCAAATCCCAGTACGGTTACCACGTCATTAAATTAGATAAAAAGGGTCAAAAAGGTAGCTTTGAAGATGAAAAAGATAAGCTGGCTGAACAAGTTAAGAATAAGAAAATGCAAGATCCTTCTACCCTCCTCCAAGTCACCAGTGATCTCTTGAAGAAATACAATATTGACATTAAGGACTCCGACCTAAAATCTGCTCTCGACCAATTCAAACCAAAAGAAGAGGACAAGAAGTCAGATAAAGATTCTAAAGAAAAATCAAAAGGCCAAGACAAAAAAGACGACCAAAAAGGACAAGAAAACAGCCAAAGTCAGGCAGAATCTGATAAAAAATAGTCTATCAGTAAAAGAGCATGCTCCAAGGAATCTCCTCGGGGCATGCTCTTTTCATTTTATTTGACATTGGTAAATAATTTCCGCTTATGGTCATAGTGGGCATAAAGCAAGCCAAAGTTATCCAAGTGCTTCCTTTGCCAAGGTTTTTTCTTCCCACAAAAATGCAAGAGAGCGCCGTGTTCAACTACCCACTCGGGGGTCCACTCCCCTTCACTAATCAACTCATAAAGTTTACTATAGCGGACATCATAGTTGTAAATTTGATCTGGCAAATCATAGATATACTGGCTGTACAAGGCATTGAGAACATCCTGGTCAGGCAGAATTAATTGATGGCGGTTTTCCTGGATAAAGTCAAAAATATCATCGGCTTTCACCCTTTTGCGGATCGCCTTAAGGTTCATTAATAGGACCCCAGAATTATAATAGTGGTCAGCCTGGGTATTGCCTAGGCGTAGTTTATTGATCTGGTCAGTAATCTTAGTCAACTTAGCGTGACTGGCTGCTCCATATAAATCATCCCCTAAGTCAGTTTCATATAGGGGCACGAGGTCATTGATACAAAGGATATCAGCATCCAAGTAAAGGATCTTCTCTAACTGATCAGGCAAGAAATAGTGGGCTAGCAAGCGGTAGTAGATGGTCTCTGGATAGCGTTTAGAAACCGGTGCCTCTTTAAAAATATCTTGATCAACAAGCACCGGGTGGTAGGTCATTCCCATAGTTTGTAAAAAGCGATCAATTTGATCGCGGGCCGCCAGGGGCTGATTCTGTAAGATATAGACTTGATAGTCATGCTTGGCTGTGTTTTTATAGATGGAGTAAAGCGTGGTTAACATAGGCTCCACATAGTGGTCATCAACGGCAAATAATAAGTTCATTCCATAGCTCCTTGACTGAAAAATAGCTTAAACTTACTTTACCATGCCCAGATGAATTAAAGCCCAAGAAGTCAAAGCTTAATAAATTCTCAACAAAAGAGTGCGACAAGCACGTCAAAGAGCATGACCGATACGCATACTGTATCTGTAACTCGCTGACGCTTCGAACAGCTATAGCAACTGGAGAAAAATACCATAAGCACAGGAAAGCTGTGCCTTGGGATTTTTTGAAGTGACTTCAAGACTGGCAACCGAACTCAACTTGCTGGTCGTTCAACTTTTCTGAAAGGACATTCCCTCACCCTTCCAAACTCAACTAGAACTGTGCGTTAGTATATTCTGAAGCAAGATCAAGGCTGGCGTACGAGCTCAACTAGTCTGTGCATTGGTATTTTTTGAAGCGGACGTTCGTCCTGTGACTGGAGCTCGTTTTGATTAGACAGTCCATATATTAAAAAGGAGGTCGGAACAAAAGTCTCGATCTCCTTTTTCAGTTCTCATTAAATATTTTGATAATAGTCATCACTCGGATGGTAGAAAGAACGTCCTTCTAAGCCCATAATTTTTGGAGTAAATTCACCAGGCTCAACATCCTTTAAGTGACTGGTCATCATATTAATCTTTGCATCCAGGTCATCCACCCGATGAAGGATTTCAGCTTCCAATAGGCGAGGGGTTACCGGACTACCGAATTCATTCTTCCCGTGGTGAGCAAGAATCATATGTTTAAGTAAAACTACTGCTTCTTCATCTTGGCGGTAGCCTAGCTGTTCTGCGGTGAGGGAAATTTTTTGCCCCATCAAAGAGATATGGCCAATAAGGTTCCCCTCAATCGAATAGTCCCCACTTAAAGGATCTACAAATTCAATCACCTTAGCGGCATCATGGAGGATAACCCCAGCATAAAGCAAGCTTTTATCTACATTAGGGTAAAGTTTAGCAATCGCTTGAGCCAGGCGTAACATGGAAACGGTGTGGAAGGCTAATCCTCCAACAAAGGCATGGTGGTGGCGTTTGGCAGCTGGATATTGGTAGAAAATATCATCGTATTCGGTCATGATGCTGCCCACAATTTTCTTGAGCACCGGATGCATAATGCTTTTAATACCCGCTTCAATTTCAGCCTTCATATCTTCTACCTTCATCGGTCCGTCGGCAATAAACAAGGTCGGATCATTGGGTTCACCATCATGGGCTAGACGCAAGCCCGAAATCTTGACTTGGGGTTGGCCATTATATAATTCCCGGTGTCCCTTTAAGCGGACCACCCGACCACTTTGAAAGGCCTCCACTTCATCTTCCATGGCACTCCAATACATACCATCAATAGTCCCCGACTTATCTTGGAAAGTAAAGGCAATGAAGTCGCGCCCATTGCGGTCAGTACGCACATTGGCATTTTTTATCAAAATATAGAGATCAAATTTTTCATTTTGAGGAATTTCATAAATTAAGCACTTATCCATAAATTAAGTTGGCTTCCTTTCTATGCTTCTAAGTAATGAACTTGGTCGGAATGTAAGCCTTGGGTAATTTCTTGGTCAAAGGTAAAGACAATAATTTGACGGGATAGACTCTTTTCTTTCAAGAAGCGATAAATATTTTGCCGGTATTCTTGGTCTAAATGAGCAAAACCTTCGTCAATCAGAATTGGCAAGTCTTGGTGACCGAGTTGGGCGTCTAAGAAGGCAAACCGCATAGCCACAAACAAGAGAGCCTTCTCCCCACGGGATAATTGGTTAACACTGGTCCATTGGTCTCGCATCGGTTGATAGACTTCGACACTGTCATCAGTGTAGCGCATCTTTTCAAATTTCGTATTGGTTAAATCGAATAGATAGCGATTGGCTTGGGCAAGAACTCGTTGGACCGTATCTTGGCCTTGTCCCAGAGTCGCTTCCTCCATCGTCTTAGCTGCCAAAGTATCACTAGCCCAAGCGACTGCGGTATCATAGGATTGATCAACTTGTTCTTGTTTGTCTTGTTCCATGGCTTGTAAGGCTTGGCTGTTTTTCATTTGCTTCAATTGATTTTCAATCCGCGCGATATCAGCAAGTAAGACTTGCCTTTGGCCCTCATAGCTATTAATTTGGTCTTTGGTGGCCTTAATTTGCTCGCTAACTTCCGTCTCATCTTCATTTAAAGCCGAAGCCTTTTTATCCAGATATTGGTTTAAGAGTTGGTAGCGGGCTTCTTTGTCCTTAAATTGACCATAGGCAGTCAAGGCTTTTTCTAGGTCTGCACGGTCGGTTAAGTTGTATTGTTTTAAAAAGTTCTCCTCAGTTTTTTCAAGTTGGTCAATATGGTCAGCTAACTGGCTGAGGCGGGCTTGCTTGGCTTTTTGTTCTTGGTCTTCATAATCAAGATTAGCCGCATAAAGTCGGTAATTGTGGTAGTCATCTTCAAACTGTTGGAATAAGGAATCCAGTGACAGGGCCTGATTATGGCTTGCTTGGCGGTAATCTGACCATTCCGCTTGATGAGCTTGCCCAAAAGCGCCTGCCCCACTTTGATGGATCAGTTGGTTAATTTCCCCTTCCAAGTCTTCAATTTGTTTCACATAGTCGGTTTGTAGCCAAACCAGGGGCATGATGTAAGAGGACCCACCCTTAGCTTGTAAGAAAGCCTCCAAATCCTTGGTAAATTGCTTGGATTCTTCCTCTAGTTCTGCAATTTGTTGGTTTTGATTATCGATTTGGCGTTGGATTTCAGCCGTTTCACTATCGATATCGCGTAAGTCTAATTGGTAGGCCTTCTCTTCTTCATTAACATAGTGTTTACCTTTGCGTTCTTGGAACCAGGCAATTAAGACAAAGATTAAACCGAGTATTAAAGCAGGCATCCCCGCTCCCCGCCAGAAAGGACTGGTGTGGAAGAGTGAAATCGCATAACATATTATACCAACAGCTAATAAGGTCATCCCAATCGGACGAATCCAGGACTGGGTATATTTATAAACAGTGGCTTTGAAGTCATCATAGTTGCTAGAAATCTCTTGACGTTCTTGGCCAAGACTTTCCCGGTCTTCCATCAAGTTTTCTAGGCCGGCTTTGGTATTTTTGTAGAAGACCCGGCGGCTATCAATAGCTTTTTGACGTTTTTGCCATTCATCGCGCTCTTCGTTAGTGAAATCACGCGGCAATTCATCAATGGTTTCAGCTCCTAAGGCTGAAAGTAAGCGGCTTTCTTGGTAACGTTTCTCGACAATTTGATCATGGAGATTCTCATTTTGCCGGATTTGTTCCCGGTAAGCCCGGGCTTCAGCCAACATTTGCTCAGAAATGCCGAGATGGTCACTGATCCATTGTCCTCCGGCATTCAGTTCTTCTTCTGGTTCCGCTTCCGCTTCTACAGAATCCATAATCACAAAGCCCTCAGGGTTGAGTTCCTGATACTCCTCAACCAAGCGGTCCTTGGTGTTCACAATGTTTTGCCATTGGTCAACATCCTGGTCTGAAAAACGTGGTCCATCATATTGGGCGAGTTCAAAGCCCAGTGCCACCCGCTCTTCATCAGAGGCGCTCTGTTGGTCAGCCTTTTCTAAGTCCATTAAGCTTTGTCGAGCATTTTGTTCAGCACTTTGAACTTCTGCCAAGGCCGCCTTTTTATCTGACAATTCTTGGTCCAAGTCAAAATAGGCGTCTTCTTCTTGACGGGCAGCCGCCAAGTCTTGGTTTTGTCTTTCTAATTCAACCATTTCTTGATTAAGCTTAGGATTTTGTCCTTGGGGCCGGTAGAGGCTGTCGGCATCCGCTTGTAATTGGTCGACTTCCTGGCTAAGAGAGAGCTTACCGGTCACACCTAAGTTGACTAAACTACGGGCAAAGTCTTCTTCCGATTCCCAGATAAATTGCATTAAATCAGGTTCAGTAAAGCCAAAATAGGCTAAATAGGTATCCCGGGTCAAATCCCCAAAAAGTTGTTTAAAATGATCAACTTCCTTGGCTTCTTGACCGGCAATAGACATTTTTAAGACTTGCTTACCATTGGCCCGGGTACGTTCAATGGCACAATCGCCCCATTGGGTATCCTTAAAATATAGACGCCCTCCGAAGCGAACTTGGTCATTGGTATCAAAATCACGACTCCCCTTTCGGCGTTGGTTGGGAAAACCGAACATGATACTTAGAACGAAGCTCATCAAAGTGGATTTTCCCGACCCGTTTGGGCCTAGGAAAACATTAAAGTCATCCGTCAATTGAAATTGGCGGTGGACAAATTTTCCATAGCCAAAGATGTCGATTGCTTGTAATTTCATTTGTTATGATTCCTCCGTGCTTGCTTATTTTTGATAGAGAGAGAGTAAAATTTTATTTCTAGTTGCGACTAGGACGTCTTCTTGGAACTGGCTTAGTGAGATGGCCGGCTGCAAGTGGCGCTGCCAAAGTGGGTGGTCTAATAGTTCATTTAACGCCTGGTCAAAGGCTCCTGGATCCTGATAGTGGTCGAGGGTTTCCATCAAGGCCTGCTCGTATAAACTGGACTGGTCCAACCTTTTGCTTCCTTTGACTTCAAAGCGCAAGTCAGCCAGAAAAACGTCATTCTGGTCTTGGTACTGCCACTGTAATTGGTCGAATAAGTCCTTGGCATAGTCCTCCCAGAAAGCCAAGCTATCGTTGTCTGAGCCGTCCACGCGATAATGGAGGCGCAAAACATAATGTAAGCCCTCTGCTCTTGCCTGGTCCAGTTCAGCTTGATATGCTTTTTGGAAAAGTGCTTGCAAATCACTGACCCCGTGAATTGGAGGCGCAATCGCTTGGTGGACTTTAAATTGCCAATCAGTCGTTTCGATGCTTTCAATGATTGGATCCTTTCCTTGTTCAAGCGAGACGAGGACACCACCTTTAGGACCAGTTTCTTTGAAATGGGTCCCTTGGATATTGCCGGGATAGACGATAGGTGTTTGTCCGGATAATTGTTGGGCTGCATGAATATGCCCCAAGGCCCAATAGTCATAGGCTAATTGTTGTAAATGACTTTTTTGAAAAGGGGCATAGTGGTCTTGTTGGCTGTTTCCCTGACTTTCCTGGCCGTGAAACATACCAATGTGGTAGTCTACATGATTATAACGCTTAGGAAAATATTGGCTATAATCTTCCGTTAACCAGCGCTTGGGATAAGAAAAGCCGGTAATAGCCACCTGGTCACCCCTAGCGGTAGTAAACTCTAGAGTAGTTACCTGCCGTGGAAAGACCCGGGTAGAGGCTGGCGAGGCCAGGTGTTTTTCTTTTTGGCTCTTATAGTCATGGTTACCAAACAAAATAAAAGAGGCGATGCCTGCCTGGTCCAAGCGCTCCAAGCCCTTAACGAGGGCAAACTGTTCTGCCAAGGTCCCCTCAGGACTGTCATAGAGGTCTCCTGCGAGTAAGACACAGTCAACCTCCTCATTGATGGCAATATCGATCAAACGATTGTAGGAGTCAATGGTCGCTTGCCTTAAGGCTTGGTACACTTTATGATTTTGTTTTTTTATTTTTTTCATTGTTTGACCGAGATGCAGGTCAGCCGCATGAACAAAGCGTAACAAGTCATCGCACCCTTTCCTTATTGATACTTCCCTAGTTTATCATATTTTAACGGGCTTTGTCGCAAGATTTATCGGCGAATTCAAGGCGATAGGGCCTCATCAATTGCTCACTAGAAAATTTTTAAAAAAATAAAAAAATAGCCACCTCAAAGATTTGAGGTGACTAGAGGCTTAATTATTCGCCATCTTTATCTTCTGAACTGAGTTTAGTTGCTTGGTTAGCACGGTCATAGATCTCACGAATAGGACGACCAACCGCTTGGTTAACATCTTCAACGTATTGGTTGAGTTGTTGTTCTTTTTGCATTAACTCACTTAAGACCGCATTGTTAGCCAAAGTTTTTTGCATGTCTTCAGCTTTTTTAACATCCTCTTCACTTAACTCTTGACCTAATTGCATCTTAGTTTGGACGCTAGTTTGATAGTTTCTAAAATTAATGTAGAGTTCACGTGCTTCGTCATCATTAAGAAGCTTATCCATCGCCTCACTTAAGGCGTCATAAGCGTCTAATTCGCGAATGTCACGTTCTAATTGGTTAATGGTATCGTAAATATTTGCCAAATTGATCTCTCCCTTATATGTTTTTTTCAATATACCATGGATAAGATTGTTTTTAAAGTATTTTACTATCCCAGCCAATTCAGTGACTGAATGGTGAGCCTAAAGTAGACCTCTAAAATAATCAAAGAGATTTCGCCCACCATCAATAATTCGGTTGATTACGTCTTCATTGTCTGAATTGGAGTGAGGTGATTGACTAGCCCCTTCTCCGTTATTATATTCAAAACGATTACCGTATTGCTTAGCCGCTGATTCCACCTGGAATGGAGTTCCCGGACTGTTAGCCAGGATTCCTTGGAGGATGGTATTGAAACTAGAGTGGGAATTAACTCCAGAGTAGGCGGAAATATAATTTTCCGAAGAGGTTTGGTCAAAACCAAACCAGGAAGTCACTACCACATCAGGAGTATAGGCAACAAACCATTCATCATTATAGCCCGCTGCATGAGGATCATCCAAAGTCAATTCAACTGTTCCCGTCTTCCCAGCTACTTGGTAACCCGGTGGTTCAGCTTGAGAACCGGTATAGTTTCCATCATAAACCGCTAGCATCATGCTGGTCATTTCCTTAGCAACGCCTTGAGACATCACCGTGTTTTGCTTAGGACTTTGTTCCTTAACCACTTCCTCACCATTAGGACCGATAATTTTTCGGATAAAGTAGGCCTCGGAACGTTTCCCATTATTAGGAAAGGCTGTATAAGCACTGGCTAGCTGAATAGGTGAAACCCCTTCCGTCAACCCACCCAAGGCACTGGCTAAGGAGAGGTCCTTATCCGTATAAGGAATACCGAAAGCATCAAGTTTCTTCATGGCTGTATTGACCCCCACTTGGTCCATCAACCAAACTGCTGAGGTGTTTTTACTTAGGGCCAAGGCTTCCCAGAGCGGTAAGTCGCCATTCGATTGGTGGTTCCAGTTTTCAGGTCGGTAGTTGTCAGTCCCGTAAGAGCGGACTTCATCAGGCACTTGGTCATTCTTTGAAAAACCATGTTCTAGGGCTGGAACATAAACATTTAAAGGTTTGAGTGTTGAACCTGGTTGCCGTTTCATTTGAGTAGACCGATTAAAGCCACGGAAGTGATAGTCGCCCACCCCACCAACACTGGCTAAGACACCGCCATTATAGGGGTCTAGGGCCACGGTCGCACTTTGCGAAGCCTGACCACTATTGTTAGTTGGGAAGAGTTGCTTATTCTCATAGGCAGCCTCTAACTGACTTTGGTAGGTTGGGTTAAGATTGGTATAAATCTTATACCCTCCATTCATAACCTCTTCTTCGGTCAAACCAAACTTATTGATCGCTTCCTCTAAGACGCTGTCGAAATAATAAGGGTACTTGGATTGGTCACTAGCCACCGGATTATTCATCTGTGGCATCACTGTACCTTGAGCATTTTGGGCCTCAGTTTCACTGATAAAATCATTATTACTCATCAGGGAAAGCACCAAATTTCGGCGTCCTTGAGCTTCTTCATAATTATCAATCGGATTATAGAGGCTGGGCCCCTTCAAGGCTCCGGCTAGGACTGCCGCATTAGGTAAATTAAGGTCAGCAGCATGGGTGCCAAAGTATTTTAAGGACGCATTTTCTACCCCATAAACCCCATTACCAAAATAGGTATGATTGAGATACATTTCTAGAATTTGATCCTTAGAATATTTCTTCTCCACTTCTAGGGCGATAAAGAGTTCTTTAAACTTTCTCAGCAGGCTCTGTTCATTAGTTAAGAAGGAATTTTTTACTAATTGCTGGGTCAGAGTGGATCCCCCTCCAACCACATTTCCGCGGTGAACCACATAGCCCACCATGGCCCGGCCGATCCCGATAATATCAAAGCCAGGATGTTGGTAAAAGCGCTTATCTTCAGTCGATATGACAGCATTTTGAATATTAGGTGAAATCTGATTTAAGGACACATAGGTTCCGCGTCCGTCAGCCATTTCCCCAACGGCTTGGTCAGATTGGTCATAAATCTCAGTAGTCATTTGGAGCCGGGCTTGTAAGTCATCGACATTAGTCATCTTTGCCCCAACCACTAAATAAGATTCGAAAATAAAGATGATCAAGAGGACAAGAAAGATTAGCCACTTCGTCAGGCGAAATTTCTTCCAGTAGTGACCTAAAAAGGCTTTGACCTTGTCAAACCAGGAACTTTCTTGCTGTTCTCCCTCATTCATATCGCTGCCCCCTTTCAAGTATTCAATTCATCTTACTACAGTTTCTTCATTAATATTTATCCTTGAAGCGATATTTAAATTTTCTTATTTATCATTTAATCTTTTTTTAAATTTGCTAATTTGTCATGGTCATAGCTATGGATAAGCTCTAAGTCATTGAAGGCTTGTTGACGGAGGACTTCATAGATACAAATGGCTGCACAATTGGACAAATTCAGGCAGCGGACATGGGTATCATCCATAGGCAGACGCAGGCATTGGTCTTCATGTTCATGCATAAAGGCTTCCGGTAGACCCGTGGTTTCCTTACCAAACATGAGGAAGATATCTTCTCCCCGCTTTTTATGGGTCATGTAATCAATATCGGTATAATTCTTGGTAGCGAATTTACTGATTAAATACAAAGGCCGACCATCCAAATAATTCATAAAGGCCTTCAAGTCGTCATGATAGGTAATGTCTAAGGCATCCCAATAATCGAGTCCAGCCCGCTTCAAATGTTTATCATCCGTTTGAAAACCCAGGGGTTCGATTAAGTGCAGGTGGGTGTCAGTCGCTGCACAGGTACGAGCAATATTTCCAGTATTGGCTGGAATTTCTGGTTCAAATAATACAATATGGTTTGTCATTAAAATCTCCTCTTCAAAATATTCTCATCTTATCTATTATACCCCTAGCCGGATGATTACGAAACCAAGACTTAGAAACAGGAAAAAATCGCTTAATGTTCAAAAAATGTTCGCATTTTATCCCGATAAAGGGTAGAATAGGGATAACTTATTCTAATTATTGCTCAAAATACCAAAGGAGGAAAAAGAGTGGCAAACTTAAAGCAACGGATTCTTGAAGATGGTAAAGTATTTCCGAACAACGTTTTGAAGGTTGATTCATTCCTCAACCACCAAATTGACCCTAGTGTCATCAGTGATATTGCTGATAAAATCATTGCTCACTACCAAGGTCGCGAAATTACCAAAATTGTTACCGTCGAAGCTTCCGGGATCGCACCATCGATTATCATCGCCGAAAAATTAGGGGTTCCTATGGTTTTCGCTAAGAAGCAACAACCATCTACCCTTAAGGACCAAGCTGTTTACGGGAGTAAGGTGCATAGTTACACCAAGGATACCGATAGTTTTGTGATTATCAGTAAACAATACTTAAGTCCAGACGATAAGGTTCTGATTATCGATGATTTCTTAGCCAATGGTGAAGCTGCTATGGGACTCATTGATATTGTTAACCAAGCCCAAGCTGAAGTGGTAGGTGTGGGTATCTGTATTGAAAAATCCTTCCAAGATGGCCGCCAACGCATCCTCGATGCCGGCGTTGACCTCTATTCAGAAGTGCGGATCGCCTCTCTAGCCAACAGTAAAGTCGAATTTGCCGAAGGGCACTAAGCAAAGAGTGTGACAGTCACAACAGAGGACGAAATCACTGGAGGAAACTGGTAACACTCAGCTGTGCTGAGTGTTACCAGTTTTTGAAGTGGACGTTCGTCCTGTGACTGGAACAGATTTGGAGAGGATGTAAGGAAGGATCAGGGAGAGAGATTCCTTGGAGAAAAAGATGATAAGATCAACTTGCTTGATCGTTCAACTTTTCTGAAAGGACATCCCCTACCCCATCCGAACTCAACTAAAGAGTGTGACAATCACATCAAAAGGCGCTTAGCCCAGCTTTTCATTAAAGAATTTATATTAAAGAAAAGAGACAGGAGAAAAATTCCTGTCTCTTTTTTGTATTCACTTTTTCAAAGCTAGTAATCGCGCCTGCTATTCGGTCACGATATTTTGCGGATCATCCTTGAGGTAATGATAAATATTATCAAAGGCAGTTTTGGCTAATTTTACCATGGCTTCATCGGTTAAATAGCCCACATGGGGAGTGAGTTGAATATTTTTAGCGTGGAGAAGTGGGTAATCATCTGTCAATGGTGGTTCACTATCAAAGACATCAATGCCTGCCCCAGCAATCTTCTCATCGTTAAGGGCTTGGGCTAGAGCTTCATTATCCACAATTGGTCCTCGGGCCACGTTAATTAAAACTGCCGATGACTTCATTTTTCCGATCATTTCCTTAGAAATCATACCTTTAGTTTGGGCGTTATTCGGTAGGTGGATGGAAACAATATCACTTTCAGCCATCACTTCTTCTAAACTATGGTATTCAATTCCTAAAGCCTTGGCTTCTTCTTTTTCGCTGCGGCTGTAGGCAATCAAATTCGCCCCAAAGGCCTTAAAGAGAGCAGCGGTGGCTAAACCAATCGATCCAGTTCCGATAATCCCAACCGTTTTACCAGCCAATTCCCGACCTTGATATACTTGGCTTAATTGGCTGCCCTTGCGGGTTTCTTGGTCATTGGCTTGAAGATGACGGTAGAGGGCTAAGGTTAGCCCAAGGGACAATTCAGCCACGGCTTGGTTGGCGTAACCAGAGGCATTGTTAACCATAATCCCCTTGTCTTTAAGAACATCCATAGCCACATGGTCTACTCCGGTAAAGGCCACATCCACTAATTGAGTATCCTCTAAGCTGGAGGCCACTTCCTCTGGGAAAGGGGTAGAATCAATAATCAGGATTTCAGCCCCCTCTGAGCGCTTAGCCATTTCTTTAGGATCTGTGGTCTTATCTTCATAATACACAAAGTCATGCCCATCCTCAATTAAGGGCTGGGCCAATTCATCAATCAATTCTTTTGCTACATTTAAAGGTTGGACACTAACGATTTTCATCAAAAGACTCCTCTCTTCGTTCAGCAAATACTTTCTTATAAATTATACTTATCCTCATAAGCGTCTAGGGTGAGGCCGTCATGGTTGGACATAAAGCGCTCTTCCGATTTATCCCGGTAATTATCCATCACTTCTTGGAAGAGTTCAGCATTTGTTGGTGGGGTCCAAGAAATCGCATCAGCCCCAGCTTCAATGACCCTTTTTATATTTTCTTCGGATTTTCCGCCGGTGGCAATAATAGGGATATCAGGAAATTGATCACGAACCCGCTTGACTAATTCCACGGTGTGCCGGCCATTGGCAACATTAAGAATATCTACCCCGCTATTCAACTTGGAAAGCAAGTCATATTCTGAAATCACGGTAGAAATAATTGGGGAATCGATCCGATCCTCTATGGCTTGGATGGTTTCAATTGGCATAGGGGCATTACATACCACGCCTAAAGCCCCTTCCGCTTCTGAAAGCAAGGCGATTTCAACGCTCCGCATGCCCTGAGTCTTGCCCCCGCCTACGCCAGCAAAAACTGGTTGAGAAGCGACTTGTAAGATCGCGGAAATAATGCTGGGATGAGGCGTAAAAGGATAGACCGCTAGGATAGCGTCCGCATTAGAGTAAGTAATGGTCGCGACATCGGTAGAAAATAGTAGAGATTTAATGGTACGACCAAATATCTGAATACCGGGCGCCTCTTCAATCACTTCCGGCACCATAATAATATCTTTTCTTAAAGCGGAACTGACTTTTTTGATAACTTTCTTTTTGCCTTGTTCTTTCATGGCTACCTCTCATTTCATCTTTTTCTTTTACAGCCATATTTTAACGATTACTCAAGCTTTCGTCAAAATAATTTCCTTGTCCATTCTGTTGTCAGATGATTCTAACTTCAGACCTGCTTCGGGTGCACCCGAAGCACTTTCTCAAACGTGCTCCAGTCACAGGACGAACGTCCGCTTCTAAAACTGGCAACGCTCAGCTTCACTGAGCTTATCCCAGTTTTCTCCAGCGATTTCGTCCTTTGTTGTGACTGTCACACTCCCCACAAAAAAAGAGGCGGCTAGTGTTAGCCAACCTCATGGGGAGACAAAATATAATTAAGAGGGGTTAGTGATTGTTAGAAGGTCTTCATTAGCTAAAGTCGCTCCACTTTCTCTCACAGCGGTGACGGATTGATAATCTCCAGTATTGGTAATAATTTCCATCACCGTAGGATCATAGCCTGCTGACTTAATGCCTTCAATATCAAAAGTTCCTAGGAGGTCGCCGCGTTTAACCGCTTGACCTTGGCTGACTTGGGAAGTGAAATATTGGCCCTGTAAGTTGACGGTATCAATACCAATATGAATCAAGACTTCCACTCCATTATCCCCAGTTAAACCGTAAGCATGCTTGGTGTCATAGGCCACAGTCAGGGTTCCATCGAGGGGTGAATAGATCTTGCCATCACTTGGATCAATGGCAATCCCCTTGCCCATCATTTCTTGAGAAAAGACAGGGTCATCCACTTCTTTTAAGGCGTTGACTTGGCCACTAGCGACTGCAGGTAAAACAATGTCAGCTTCAAGTCCTGAGCGATTCGCCTGGCTAGGCTTACTTTCTGCGGCTTCTTCGGCTTGGAGGGCTGCTGCTTCTGATTTTTCGGCTTCTTTATTGGAGTGCTTTCCATAGAAGAAGGTTAATAAGAAAGCAGAGATAAAACTAATAGCCACTCCAACTAAGAAAGGAATCCAAGAATTCGAATCAATAGAAATAATGCCAAGGAAACCGGCTGAGCCTAAAGAAACAGCTAAAACATGGAAGAAACCTAAACAAGCTGAGGCAATTCCTGAAGCAATCATGGCACAGTAGAAAGGATAACGTAATTTGAGGTTGATCCCAAAAATCGCTGGTTCAGTAATTCCGAGTAAGGCGGACACTGAAGCTGAAGAAGCGACCCCTTTTTGTTTTTCATTACGGGTAATCACCATCACCGCTAAACAGGCTGCCCCTTGAGCAATATTCGCCATAGATGCCACTGGGAAGATAAAGGAGCCTCCTGTTGTGGCTTGGTTAGCAATTAAGGTAGTCTCCACGGCGGGGAAACTTTGATGGAGCCCTGTAATCACGATTGGTGAATAGAAGAGCCCTAATATTCCCATACCTAATGCGCCAGTCGCTTCATACAACCAGGTCAAGCCATAGGTTAAGGCATCGGAAACATTCCGCATCAGCGGACCGACAATAGCAAAGGTTAGAAAGCCAGTGATAATGATGGCTAACATAGGAGTAAAGGTAAAATCAAAGGCGGGATGGATATGGTCGTGGAAGAAGTTTTCTAATCGGGCCAATATCCAAGCGACTGCTAAGACAGGCAGGACTTGCCCTTGGTAGCCAGCCTGAGCAATTTTAAAACCAAAAATGTCCCAATAAGGCATTTCTCCAGCCGCGGTTACTGTGGCAACCTCATAGCCACTCACTAAGGACGGCATCACCATAGCCATACCAATGGCTGCTCCTAGGTAAGGATTGCCGCCAAAACGCTTGGTCGCTGAGAAACCGAGAAGAACCGGTAAGAAAGTGAAGGGTGCTCCCGCAATAACCCCTAGCATTCCAGAAAGGTCAGCAATAACAGCTGAGCGTTCGACCAGAGCTACTCCTCCAAAGGGTGAAGTTAAGAGATTATTTAAAGCGAGAAGTAAGCCCCCTGCAACTAAGGCCGGCAAGATCGGCACAAAGATATCCGATAAGAGTTTGGTCAACTGCATGAAGGGATTACTTTTTTCTTGGGACTGGGCGACCGCCTTAATATCTTCGGTTGAGGCTTCTTGGACACCGGTAATGGCAGTTAGTTCTTTATACACCTTATCGACATCGCCGGTACCGATAATGATTTGGTACTGACCGTTCACTTCAAAGGTCCCTTTGACCCCTTCGTTATTATCAATCGCTTCTTGGTCAACAGCTTGACTATCTTTTAAAACTAAGCGTAAGCGGGTTGCACAGTGAGCAGCAGCAAGGAGGTTATCCTTACCAAGTGCGTCAGCAATATCTTGAGCAACTTGTTTGTGATTCATGATTGGTCTCCTTTCAGGTGAAAACGCTTTTACACTTAATATCTTATCAGCATTTTTATTTTATTTATGTCAATCGTTTGACAGAATAAATTTAAAAAATATTTTATGTGCATTTTAACTGAGCTTATCCTTATGAAAGCGTTTGACATAACAATCACTTTTTCTTATACTTACTGTAAATTAAGCATTTGATTTTTGACCAATGATAAAGAAAGGAAGCCTATCCATGACACAAGATCCCAAATGGACCCGGCAATTGCGTTACCAAGCCTATGAAGACTGGCCAAGTGACTATCTGGGTCAGCTTAAAGAAAAAGTTGCCCACAGCCCCTGGCGCCAACACTACCACGTCCAACCAGAAAGTGGCCTACTCAATGATCCCAATGGTTTTTCCTATTACAATGGTCGCTGGCAGCTTTTCTACCAATACTATCCAATGGGACCCGTCCATGGGCTCAAGTCCTGGTACCATCTCTCCTCCAAAGATCTAGTCCATTGGAAAGATCACGGGATTGCCCTAGCACCCGATTCTCCCTACGATAGTCACGGAGTCTATTCAGGATCTGCCCTCCCCGTGGATGACCAGCTCTTTCTCTTCTACACAGGGAATGCTCGCGATAGGGACTGGCAACGCCATCCTTACCAGGTCGGCGCCTGGATGGATAAGGACTATCAATTCACTAAAATCGATCCACCCCTCATTAGAGCAGTTGAAGAGGGCTATACTGATCATTTTCGTGACCCGCAGATCTTCCCCTACCAAGACGGCTATCTGATGATACTGGGCGCCCAAACCGAAGCGCTTAAAGGCCAAATCCTAGTCTACCAAGGCGACAATCTTAAGGACTGGAACTTTTTCGGTCCCCTAAAATTAACTAGCGGAGAAAGTGCCTATATGATGGAATGTCCCAATTATGTGAAAGTGGATGGGAAAGACCTGCTGATCTTTTGCCCGCAAGGCTTGGACCAGGATGAACTCAACTATCAAAACATCTATCCCAATACTTATTTAGTCTCCGAGGCCATTGATTGGGAGAACTTGGCACTGAATGAGCCTAGTTCTATAAAGAATCTTGACGATGGCTTCGATGTTTATGCCACTCAGGCCTTTAACGCGCCTGACGGTCGGGCTTTAGCCGTGTCTTGGTTAGGTTTACCAGACCTGACTTACCCCGACGCGGACTGGGGCTGGACCTCGGTCATGAGTTTGGTCAAGGAACTCCATTTTGACCAGGGTCATCTCCACCAACGACCAGTCAAAGAAATGGAGAGCCTGCGCCAAAGCCCTATCGCCATCAAGGAGACACTAGAATCAGGTCAAGCGTGGACCTATGATCCCGAAGACAATGCCTACGAAATAAATTGTTCATTGGCCGCTGACTCCAAGCTTGACTTTTTAATCATGAGTGATGAGAAAGAAGCTGCCGCCCTTCACATTGACGTGGACGTTCCAGCGGGCAGACTCACGGTGACACGGACCAACCAGGGCGAACTCGTCAATCCTGAATACGGCCAAGTCCGGGAAAGTCACTTTAAGGGCGGAGAAGACCTCCAGCTACAAATCTTTATCGATGCCTCTTCCTTTGAAATTTTTGTCCAAGACGGCTGTAAAGTCCTTAGCGGCAGAATTTTCCCCAAAAAAGGACAAAGTCAGCTTATAATAAAGGGAAGTGGTCGTTTAGGGGGCAGGATCTATCCCCTAGAAAATATTAACAAGTAAAGGAGTGCTGGTCATGGCGATTACCTTAGCCGATGTGGCTAAAAAAGCCGGGGTGTCAGCAACAACTGTTTCCCGGGTGATTAATAATTATGGCTATCTCAGTGAGAAGACCATTAAAAAAGTCCGCCAAGCCATGGAGGAATTAAAGTATCAACCCAATGCCTTAGCGCGGTCATTACAAGGTAAAGGGACGCAATTAATTGGTCTGATCTTTCCTAGTGTGGCCCATCCCTTCTACGGAGAATTAGTGGAGGCCTTGGAAAGCTGTTTTTTTGAAGAGGGGTATTACACCATCCTCTGTAATTCAGCTAATAATAAAGAAAAAGAGCGCCATTATTTGCGCATGTTGGCTGCTAACCAGGTGGACGGTATTGTGGCTGGAGCTCATAATATGGGAATAGAAGAATATCATCACTATCAAAAACAAGTCGTCTCCTTTGACCGCTATCTTTCCGAAGAAATTCCCATTGTTGGTAGCGATAACTTCCAAGGGGGACAAATGGCGACAGAAATGCTGGCCCTCCGCGGAGCTAAAAGGATCGGAATCTTTACCGGTAGTCAAAAATCTGCCTCGCCGACCAACCAGCGTTTGGAAGGTTATCTCTCCGTCATCGAAGCCCAAAAGCTGAATCCCTATGTTTACCAGCTCCAAGAACAGCGGTCGCCTAGAATAGCCGCCCAACACATTCAGAGTATCCTGAAAAAGGACCAGTTGGACGGCATTTTCTGTACCGATGACCTGACTGCCCTACTGACCCTCGATGCGGCCAAAGACTTAGGACTCCAGGTCCCCCACGACTTAAAAATTATTGGCTATGATGGCAGCCGTTTTATCCAAAACTACCATCCCGAACTTTCTACCATTGTTCAACCCATCCAAGATTACGCCAATCTGATCGCTGATTTGTTAATTAAGAAAATTAAACAACCAGATAGCGACCTTAACCGCAATTACCAGCTACCTGTGTCCTTCCTACAAGGCAAAACGTGCTAGCAAATAAAAAATGAGCTTTACCCCGATCTCGGGAAAGCTCATTTTTAGTTTATCTAAAAAGGAAGGTAGTCTTGGAGTTCAGCAACTACCTTTTCCAGGTGTCCCTGGTAGGAAACCTGGCCAATCTTAAAGCCGATAAAATAAGGGCTAGCGATAAAGCGTGGGAAAACCTTACAATAAAAACGTCCCCCCATGGGATAGAAAAAGAGGTTATAAGACCCGTTACGTGAACTGAAGTCATCCGTCAAAATATAGGTCACAATGCTTTGGACCGCATCCGCAAAGTCATCCAGCTGATCGAGATCAGCAATCGCGACATTAAATTCAGTCATTCCCATAATTGGTTGGGTGGACAAGGTAACGGTAACATCCCCCTTCTTGCCGACTTCTAACCCCTTAAAGGCATCCAGGCTAATTTCTTCATAGCCATCCTTATCCTTCAGTCCCACAATCTGTGAGTGAGGATGGCGCAAAGACCCGCCGGAAAGTGGACCATAATTTTTAAATAAGAGGACACTCTCAAATTGATCGTCTCCTAACATGTCTAGCCAACAATCAAAGGTGAAACGAAAAATTTGGCGATTTTCTTCCTTACTATAGGTAGGGGTATCGGCCCAATGGTCTTGGGACTCAATCACCAGGGTTTGCACCGTATCATCCAGAGTGCGGTATTTATTCATAAGCCAAATCTTATCATCTTCTTCACGGAAGATATTGGTTAGCGCCTCGCGATCGCAGAAGGGACAATAAGCCCCCTCATTGCGATAATTTTCCGGCTTTTGCGCCGCAATTTCCTTATGAAAAATCAATGGCTTTCCCATAATGACAACCGCCTCCTTTATAATATCCATTGTCATTATCGCATATTTTTGAGGGATTGCCTAAGAAAAGCTTAAGTCGCGGTGGAAAAATTACTCTAGAAAGCCAATCGTTCTCTTAGGTACTATACTTTTATCAAAATAAAATTAATCTATTGTTAAAGACAAAAAGCGGGTGTAGACTTATTTCTAAATAACTAAAAAATCATGGATACGGAGGTTAATTATGGAAACAATCGACCAATTAGCGGCTATCGAAGAAATTAAACAATGTAAGGCACGATATTGGCGGGCAATTGATAGTAAGGATTTCGACCTACTTCAGACGGTATTTGCTGACGATGCCACTTTTGATACCTCACTAGTAGCCCATGACCCCATCAAGGGCCAACATCCACTCATCCCTCAAAAAACAACCCCTTCGACGTCGTGTGAAGAAATCATTCAAAATGCTAAACGCTTGATGGGTAAGAATGTACAAAGCGCCCACATGGGACACATTCCTGAAATTGAAATCACTTCAGAAAATACGGCCCATGCCTACTTTCCCTTTGAAGACCGGGTAGTCAACCTAGGGGTGTCGGCCTTTATTGGTTATGGTTACTATGATGATTATTTTGAAAAAATCGACGGGCAATGGAAGGTTAAAGACAGTAAAGTCTACCGTTACCGAGTTGTCTTTGATGATTTATTGGATTAAAAAATGTGACAAGTGCTTCAAAAGACAAGACCACTGGAAGAAAAAGGCGTAAGAATTTTAACTCAAGCTCATTCTAATTTTTATCTATAGCTATGCAAAAAAGCAGAACAAGAACTAATTATTTTCAGTCTTGTTCTGCTTCTTTTTGTCTAATGCTCTTTAAATCAAGTGAGCATCATCCTATTTAGCGATTAGTCTTCCTTATTGTTTTTGACTAATAAGGCACCACTACTTAGTAGTAATGAAGCAATAATCACTGTCATCGCTGATGTCACTTCTGCACCTGTGGCTGGTAAGCTCACTTGTTTGTTTTGACCATCTTGTTCTTTATTTGTAGCCGATTCATTGTCCTTGGCCTTGAATGAATTGTCTGGATCAGCTTGTCCAGGAACTTGAGGAGCTGGATCGCTTGGTTGGTTTGGAACTTCTGGTCTTGGTTCAGCAGGTTCATTCGGTACTTCCGGTGTTGGGTTATCTGGTACGCTTGGTACTCCTGGTGCTGGCTCACCTGGCACGTTCGGTACTTCTGGCGTTGGGTCACCTGGTACGTTCGGTACTTCCGGTGTTGGCTCACCCGGTACATTTGGTACTTCTGGTGTTGGGTCGCCTGGTACGTTTGGTACTTCTGGTGTTGGCTCACCTGGCACGTTCGGTACTTCTGGCGTTGGATTACCTGGTTGACCTGGTACTTCTGGCGTTGGGTTACCTGGTACCTTAGGCTCACCTGGTTTTGGAGTTTCTGGTTTGTTCGGAACTTTTGGTGTTGGATCGCCAGGTTTTGGTGTTCTTGGAGACTCTGGGCATGGTTTGCAGCATGGGATTTCGATCTCTTCCGTGGTGTGGTCTGAGAAGATGATGATCAGTTTACCTTGGCGGTTATAGATCTTCTGTACGCTGCGGCCATCCTTACCGTCCTTGCCGTCTTTACCATCGCGGACAAAGTGACGACTGGATTCATTGCCTTGGCCATCTTTAACGATTACCCAAAGGCCGGATTCACCTTTTTCATTCTTACCTGGAATGGTTTCGAGGCTTGATGACGCGCCGTCTTTACCGTCACGGACGAATTCACGGGAAACTTCATTGCCGTCGCCGTCGAAGACAATAATCCATTGGCCAGATTCACCGCGGCTGTTCTTGCCTTCTTCCACCTTAACAGATGGGGTCTTGCCGTCGCGGATAAATTCACGGCTTAATTCATTGCCCTTGTCGTCGGTAATGATGACCCAAACGCCTTCGTTGCCTTGGCTATCCTTACCTTTTTCGGTGCGGATGCGTTGAGACTGGCCATCCTTACCGTCCTTACCATCGCGTCCATCCTTACCGTCTTTGACAGTCGTGGTTGTGGTCGTGCCATCTGGATTCTTGATGGTGATGGTATGGCTGCCGTCACCGTTGTCTTTGACGCTAACTTCTGGGGACTTACCGTCCTTACCGTCTCTAACTGTGGTGTTGGTGGTCGTACCGTCTGGGTTCTTGATGGTAATGGTGTGGCTGCCGTCGTTATTGTTTCGGATAGAAACTTGAGGTGACTTGCCGTCCTTACCATCTTTACCATCGCGGCCATCCTTAACGGAACCTTCCGCTACAGCTGGTTGAGTCGTGTCTGGCTGGCCCGTCTTAGGATCTACTGGGTAGAACTTAATCGTGGTGGTGCCGTCTTGACCTTTCTCAACCACTGGGGCAAAAGTCTTACCGTCGATACCGTCGCGACCATCCTTACCGTCTTTGACAGTTGTCGTTGTGGTCGTGCCATCTGGGTTCTTAATAGTGATGGTGTGAGTCCCGTCGCCGTTATCCGTAGTGGTCACTTCTGGGGACTTGCCGTCCTGACCATTCTTCACGGTAGTGGTTGAAGTCGTGCCATCTGGATTCTTCACGGTAATGGTATGGGTCCCGTCGCCATTGTCCTTCAAGGAAACTTCTGGAGACTTGCCATCTTTACCATCTTTGACGGAGCCTTCTGCAACAGCTGGTTGCGTGGTATCTGGCTGGCCCGTCTTAGGATCTACTGGGTAGAACTTAATGGTGGTTGTACCGTCTTGCCCCTTCTCAAGGACTGGGGCAAAAGTCTTACCGTCGATACCATCCTTACCGTCGCGGCCGTCTTTACCATTTTGACCAGCCTTACCGTCTTTGACCGTGGTGGTAGTTGTTGTGCCATCTGGGTTCTTGATGGTAATGGTGTGGGTCCCGTTGCCGTTGTCCTTGGTGGTGACTTCTGGGGACTTGCCGTCCTTACCGTCACGGACAAATTTAGCGGAAACGACTTCATCATCGGTAAACTTACCGTCACCGTTCTTGTCGTAGTAGTTGATGATCCATTGACCTTGTTCACCAGCTTCGTTAGGTCCAGTGACTACCGTCGTGTAGGCAGATTTACCGTCTTGACCAGCTGCACCCTGAGCGCCGTCTTTGACTTCGCCAGTAGCAACAGGTTCTTGGCTCTTATCAACCTTACCCGTCTTAGGATCAACTGGGTAGAACTTGATGGTGGTTGTGCCATCTGCACCCTTCTCAACGACTGGAGCAAAGGTCTTGCCGTCGACACCATTTGTGCCGTCTTGACCCTTGTCACCTTTCTCACCCTTGGCCCCGTCTTTGACGGTAGTTGTGGTGGTCGTGCCATCTGGGTTCTTGATGGTGATGGTGTGGGTCCCGTTGCCGTTGTCCTTAGTCGTGACTTCTGGCGACTTGCCGTCTTGGCCGTCCTTCACAAAAGTTTCACTAATGACCTTGTCGTTTTCTGGATCTTTAACGGTGATCTTAGTACCTGCCTGGTTTCCAGGGGTATTTGGATCGAGGTCTTCCACCCGTTCCGTTTCAACGACTGGAGCCTTAGCGTCCTTACCGTCTTTCACAGAGCCTTCTGCGACAGCTGGTTGACTTTCATCAGCCTTGCCGGTCTTAGGATCAACTGGGTAGAACTTGATGGTGGTTGTGCCGTCTTCACCCTTAGTCACAACAGGTGCATAGGTCTTGCCATCCTTACCGTCAGGGATAAATTGGGCAGATACCACTTCATCGTCGGTGAACTTGCCATCCGCGTTCTTGTCATAGTAGTTGATGATCCAACGGCCAGGCTCGCCGGCTGCGTTTGGTCCTTCAACAACTGTGGTGTAGGCAGACTTACCGTCTTTGACAGTACCTTCAGCCACAGGAGCTTGGGTTGTGTCAGCTTTACCGGTCTTAGGATCTACTGGGTAGAATTTAATGGTGGTCGTGCCATCTTGGCCCTTCTCAACGACTGGCGCAAAGCTCTTGCCGTCGATACCGTTCTTACCGTCTTTACCATCCTTACCGTTGACGCCATCTTTGACGAAAGTTTCGCTGATGACCTTACCGGTTTCTGGATCTTTGACCGTAATCTTGGTACCTGGTTGATTATCTGGAGTATTTGGATCGGCATCTTCAACCCGAGTGCTTTCAACGACTGGGGACTTGCCATCCTTACCGTTCTTAACAGTGGTGGTAGAGTTTACTGTGCCGTCTGGGTTCTTAGTGGTGATGGTGTGGGTACCGTCACCGTTATCTTTCACTTCAACCGTTGGGGATTGACCATCCTTACCATCGCGAACGAATTGGGCAGAAACGACTTCATCGTCGGTGAACTTGCCGTCGCCATTCTTATCGAAGTAGTTGATGATCCAGCGGCCTGGTTCATTGGCTGCATTTGGTCCTTCAACGACTGTGGTGTAAGCGGACTTACCGTTTGCACCGTCCTTGACTGCACCTTCTGCAACTGCTGGTTTGGTCGTATCGGCTTCACCGGTCTTAGGATCAACTGGATAGAACTTAATCGTGGTTGTGCCGTCTGCACCCTTCTCTACGACTGGAGCAAAGGTCTTGCCATCAGTGCCATCTTTTACCGTACCTTCAGCGACAGCTGGTTGTTCGGTGTCAGCCTTGCCGGTTTCTGGATTCACTGGGTAGAACTTGATAGAAGTTGTGCCGTCTTGGCCCTTAGTTACTACAGGAGCGAAGGTCTTGCCGTTCTTACCATCCTTAACTTCTGTTTCACTTGGGGTCCCGTCAACGACATTACCTTCTGCATCGCGAACTTGTGGGGTTACCTTGATGATCACACCATCGTTAGCGTCATTGCGGCGGGTTTCAACCTTAGGACTGAGACCGTCTTTACCGTCCTTGCCGTCCTTCACCTTGCCTTCTGCTACAGGGGCTTGGGTCATGTCTGGCTGTTTGGTTTCTGGGTTAACTGGGTAGAACTTGATGGTGGTTTCGCCGTCTTTGCCTTTTTCGAGGACAGGGGCGAAGGTCTTACCATCTTGGCCATCCTTGACGGTTCCTTCTGCTACGGCTGGTTGAGTTTGATCTGCTTTACCAGTTTCAGGGTTGACTGGGTAGAACTTAATAGAGGTTGTACCGTCTGCACCCTTCTCAACAACAGGAGCAAAGGTCTTACCGTCCTTGCCGTCTTTCCCATCTTTACCGTTGCGGACAAATTGGGTTGAAACAATTTCGTCGTCGGTGAACTTGCCGTCGCCGTTCTTGTCGAAGTAGTTGATAATCCATTGACCTGGTTCACCGGCTGCATTTGGTCCTTCAACAACCGTTGTGTAGGCGGACTTGCCGTTAATACCGTCTTTGACTGTACCTTCTGCAACAGCTGGTTTGGTCGTGTCTGGTTGACCAGTCTTAGGATCGACTGGATAGAACTTGATGGAAGTTGTGCCATCTTCACCCTTCTTAACGACTGGGGCGTAGCTTTGGCCGTCTTGGCCATTCGCACCGTCTTTAACGAAGCTTTCGCTGATGACCTTGTTAGTTTCTGGATCTTTAACCGTAACCTTGGTGCCTGGTTGGTTACCTTCAGTTGTTGGATCGGCGTCTTCTACGCGGGTCGTTTCAACAACTGGGCTCTTACCGTCTTTGACTTCGCCAGTAGCGACTGGAGCCTTAGTCTTGTCAGGTTCACCTGTCTTAGGATCGGTTGGGTAGAATTTAATTGTGGTTACGCCATCTTGACCTTTTTCAACTACAGGAGTGAAGGTCTTGCCGTCTGCACCGTCTTTAACTTCACCAGAAGCGACTGGATCTTTGGTCTTGTCAGCTTGGCCATCTTTACCAGCTGGGTAGAACTTGATGGTGGTCGTACCATCTTGGCCTTTTTCGACAACAGGAACAAAGGTCTTGCCATCTTGTCCTGGATCGCCTTTTTCACCCTTGGCACCATCTTGACCCTTTTCGCCGTCTTTAACGAAGCTTTCGCTAATAACATTGCCGGTTTCTGGGTCTTTGACAACTACCTTGGTACCTGCTTGGTTACCTGGGGTAGTTGGATCGGCGTCTTCTACGCGGGTCGTTTCAACAACTGGACTCTTGCCATCTTTGACTTCGCCAGTTGCCACTGGGGCTTTGGTCTTGTCAGGCTCACCGGTCTTAGGATCGGTTGGGTAGAACTTGATGGTGGTTACGCCATCTTGACCTTTTTCAACTACAGGAGTGAAGGTCTTGCCATCTGCGCCGTCTTTGACTTCGCCAGAAGCGACTGGATCTTTGGTCTTGTCAGCTTGGCCATCTTTACCGGTTGGGTAGAACTTGATCGTTGTCGTACCGTCTTGACCTTTCTCAACAACAGGTGTAAAGGTCTTGCCGTCTTGGCCATCCTTCACAGTGCCTTCAGCGACAGCTGGTTGACTTTCATCAGCCTTGCCAGTTTCTGGATTCACTGGGTAGAACTTGATCGAGGTGGTGCCATCTGCGCCCTTAGTTACAACAGGAGCAAAGGTCTTGCCGTTTTCACCGTTCTTACCGTCTTGGCCTTTCTCACCTGGATCACCTTTTTCACCCTTGTCGCCTTTAGCGCCGTCTTTGACTTCGCCGGTTGCGACTGGGTCCTTAGTTTGATCAGCTTGGCCAGTCTTAGGATCGACTGGGTAGAACTTGATGGTTGACACGCCATCTTGGCCCTTAGTGATCACAGGAGCGTAGGTCTTACCGTCCTTAACTTCCGTTTCGGTTGGGGTACCGTCAACCACATTGCCTTGAGCATCACGAACTTGTGGGGTCACCTTGATGATGACACCATCGTTAGCGTCGTTGCGGCGGGTTTCAACCTTAGGCGTTAGGCCATCTTTACCGTCCTTAACTTCACCTGTCGCAACAGGGTTTTGGGTCTTATCAGCCTCACCGGTCTTAGGATCAACTGGGTAGAATTTAATGCTGGTGACACCGTCTTGGCCTTTTTCAACCACTGGGGCAAAGGTCTTGCCATCGATACCATCTGTAACGAAGCTTTCGCTGATAACAGCCCTGGTTTCGGGATCTTTGACCACAATCTTGGTTCCTGGTTGCTTGCCGTCAACACTTGGGTCAGCGTCTTCTACGCGGCTGGTTTCAACGATTGGAGTCTTCCCATCTTTCACTTCGCCAGTAGCAACTGGATCTTTGGTCTTGTCGGCTTGGCCATCTGCACCTGCTGGATAGAACTTGATGTGGGTCACACCATCTGCACCCTTCTCAACGACTGGAACAAAGGTCTTACCGTCTTGGCCTTTCTCACCTTGGGCTCCGGTAGCGCCTGGATCACCCTTGTCACCCTTAGCGCCGTCTTTGACTTCTCCGGTAGCTACAGGTTCTTGGCTTTCATCGGCCTTACCGGTCTTAGGATCGACTGGGTAGAACTTGATAGAAGTTGTGCCATCTTCACCCTTCTTAACCACTGGCGCATAGGTCTTACCATCTGCACCTTTCTGGCCATCTTTAACTTCAGTTTCAGTTGGCGTGCCATCAACGACATTGCCTTGAGCATCGCGAACTTGTGGGGTCACCTTGATGATGACGCCATCGTTGGTAGCGTTGCGGCGGGTTTCAACCTTAGGCGTTAAACCATCGATACCGTCCTTAACCTCGCCAGTTGCGACTGGTCCTTGGCTCTTGTCCGGTTGACCTTGGGCATCTGCTGGATAGAACTTGATGTGGGTTGTGCCATCTTGGCCTTTTTCTACGACTGGGACATAGGTCTTGCCGTTTTCACCTGGATCGCCCTTGTCACCCTTAGCACCGTCTTGAACTTGGCCAGTGGCAACAGGATTTTGGCTCTTATCTGCATTACCATTCGCATCTGCAGGGTAGAACTTGATGTGGGTCACACCGTCAGTGCCCTTTTCAACGACTGGGACGAAGGTCTTGCCGTCTTTACCCTTGTCGCCTTTTTCGCCATCCTTAACAAAGCTTTCGCTTAAGACGGTTTTACCTTCAGGATCCTTAACGGTTACTTTAGTGCCTGGTTGGTCACCATCTGTATTTGGATCAGCGTCTGCGACACGAGCCGTTTCAACGATTGGACTCTTGCCGTCTTTACCAGGATCACCCTTGGCACCGTCTTTAACTTCGCTAGTTACAGGCTCGCCGTTAACCACTTCACCTTGTTCATTGTAAGAACGTGGGGTCAGGGTAATGATCACGCCATCGTTAGCTGGGTTCCGTTTAACGTCAACTAATGGGGGTAACCCATCGCGGCCATTTTGACCGGGATCACCTTTCTCACCCTTGTCGCCCTTCACGCCATCTTTAACAAAGCTTTCGCTGAGGACTTCTTTAGTGATTGGGTCTTTGAAGGTAACCTTGGTGCCTGGTTGGTTGCCGTTTTCTTTAGGATCAGCGTCCTCCACACGGGTGGTTTCGATGAGCGGAGTCTTGCCGTCCTTACCGTCGTTAACCTCACCAGTTGCAACTGGGTTCTTAGTCTTGTCGGCTTCGCCAGTTGGGGTAGCTGGGTAGAACTTGATATGGGTAACCCCATCTTCGCCCTTCTCTACCACTGGGACAAAAGTCTTGCCGTTGGCGCCGTCTTGGCCCTTTTCGCCCTGGGCACCTTGAGCACCAGTGTCACCTTTAAGGCCTTGTTCACCCTTTTCGCCGTCTTTTACGACACCTTCAGCAACAGGTTTTTGAGCCTTGTCAGCTGTGCCGTCTGTCTTAGCTGGGTAGAATTTAATGGTGGTTTGTTTGTTAGGCTCATCGCGCTCAACGACAGGAACAAAGGACTTGCCGTCAGCTCCCTTTTCACCTTGAGCGCCTTGAGCACCGGTCTCACCCTTTTCGCCGTCTTTTACGATGCCTTCAGCGACAGGTTTTTGGCTCTGGTCAGCTTTACCTTCTGCATTAGCTGGGTAGAATTTGATGGTGGTTTGTTTGTTAGCGTCATCACGTTCAACAACAGGAACGTAGGACTTGCCATCTAGGCCATCCTTACCCTTCTCACCTTGGGCACCAGTAGCACCAGTTTCACCCTTTTCACCGCGCTCACCTTGTGGACCTTGGATACCTGGATCGCCTTTTTCACCGTCTTTAACTTGACCGGTTGCAATCGGTTGTTGGTCTTTATCAGGTGTGCCATCTTTTTTGGCTGGGTAGAACTTGATATGGGTAATACCATCCGCACCCTTTTCAACGACTGGGACATAGGTCTTGCCGTCTGTACCAGGTGCGCCGTCTTGGACTTCGCTGGTGGTTGGAGTCCCGTTTTCAACTTCACCTTTAGCATTGTAGTGACGAGGAGTTACAGTGATAATCACCCCATCGTTGGCTTGATTACGTTGAACGTCAACTAATGGTGTTAAGCCATCGCGGCCGTCCTTACCTGGCGTACCTTGAGCACCTTGTTCGCCCTTCTCACCTTGTGGGCCGCGTTCGCCTTGGTCACCTTTTGGACCTTGGGCGCCGGTTTCACCTCGAAGGCCTTGTTCACCTTGAGGACCGCGTTCGCCTTGGTCACCTTTTGGACCGGCGACACCTTGAGGACCCTGAGGACCAACTTCGCCGCGTTCACCTTTTTCGCCGTCTTTAACGGTACCTTTAGCGACTGGTTCTTTGCTGGTATCAGCAGAACCATCTGGCTTGGCTGGGTAGAACTTGATGGTCGTTTCTTTCTTCGCTTCATCACGAGTTACGACTGGAACGAAGGATTTACCATCAGCACCTTTTTCACCTTGGGCTCCGGTAGCGCCCGTTGCGCCTGTTTCGCCCTTGTCGCCTTTTGGACCTTGGGCGCCGTCTTTACCATCTTTAACGACACCAGTTGCAATAGGATTCTTAGTGGTGTCAGCCGTCCCATCAGCTTTGGCTGGGTAGAACTTAATGGTAGTTTCTTTCTTAGCTTCATCGCGGTCAACGACTGGAACGTAAGACTTGCCGTCTTCGCCCTTTTCACCCTTGACGCCTTGTGGGCCAGCTACGCCTGGATCACCTTTAGCACCTTGTGGGCCTTGAGGACCAGCGACACCTTGGTCGCCTTTTTCACCTTTTGGACCTTGAGGACCGGCAACACCTTGTTCACCTTGTGGGCCACGTTCGCCTGGGTCTCCCTTAGAACCTTGAGCTCCGGTATCACCTTTAAGGCCTTGTTCACCTTGTGGGCCGCGTTCGCCTTGAGGACCTTGAGGACCACGTTCACCAGTTTCACCTTTAGGACCGGCTACGCCTTGTGGACCTTGAGCTCCGGTGTCACCCTTAGGACCCTGTGGACCTTGAGCGCCAGTATCACCTTTTTCACCTTGGGGACCACGGGCACCAGTTTCTCCCTTGTCGCCTTTAGCACCTGGATCACCTTTATCACCCTTTGCACCGGGATCGCCTTTAAGACCTTTTTCGCCTTGTTCGCCCTTGAGGCCATCGTAAACAAAGGTTTCGTTAAGAGTTCTGCCAGTTGCAGGATCCGTTACGGTTACCTTAGTCCCTGGGCGGCCATCTTTAGTCCCACGTTCAGTTGTAATCTTAGGAGTACGTCCATCACGGGGAACGATGGTCTTACCTGGGCGGCTGGTGCGATCACCATCTCGAACGACTGCTGAGATTGTGTCTCCTTCGTTTAAGGCAGGCACATTAGGAATCTCAAAAGTTCCATCTGCTTTAGTACGTGTTTGGTAAGTTTTATCACCTACAGTTACGGTAATATCCTTGTTTGGTTCAGCTGTACCACTAATTGTAGTATCGCCAGATAAACGAGGATTCACTACTGGGGGTTCGATTGGTTGTTTTTGACCTTCTGGTAGTCCGACCCCAATCAGAATTTCAGCGTCAACAACTGGTTTTTCAACTTCACGACGAGTACCAATTTCTCCGAGATCGACACCCTTATAGGTACGAACCGTCTTAACAAGCCGGTCAACCCCTTCTTCCCCACGACGTACTTCTTTACTTGAACCTACAGGCAGTTCAGTAGTCGTCTTATAGATGGTTTGGAATTTTACAGGTACTTTTTCGACTTTTTCACGCGAACCGAAGTTAGCATCTGGGTTTAGGTCACCTTGTTGGGTATTGTTTTCGTAGAAATAGTTACGGCGATTTACTGGGTCAGTTGTTCCAGGATTTGAACCCATAGCTTGGTTGAACATCCCAATTGTCGTCTTATAGTCTAACTTGCCATTCCAATCTTTAACCGGGACTGAGAATTTATAAACTAGAGGATAACCCTGCTGCACATCATAGTTACTTAAAGCAAAGTCTGTCCCCATGGATAAACCGGCATAACCAGTAGCAGCTCCACTTGTTAATTGAATAGTTTTAGGTTGACGTCTTCTATTTCCTTCAATAACCGCTTGAGCTGGAACGCCTGTTGTAGGGTTATAGTTAAAGCCACTTCCTAGCTCGATACCAAAACGTGGTTGGTGATTAACCGATCCTCCTATTTGAGCAGTTGACTTAGGATCTAGGCGATATTTTAGCTCAAAGTCAACCTTATTAGCTGCCCGATTAGGAACAGCTTTCAAGGTATAATGAGCATTATTTACATTACCTGAACCAAAAACCGTTCCATCTGCTTGATGGGTAATCGGCGTATTCGCATTCCCTAAGGCAACAGGTGCGCCACCGACCCGCACCTCACTCGGAGTTTCAGGTGCGGCATAGAAGGTAAAGCCTGTGCGGCGTTTGTCGCCTGCGTATTGAACGCCGGCCTTGGAGACTTCTTCCATCAACTGGCGGCCGTTGCTGACTTTAGATAAATCAACATTCTTAACAATACCGTCGATCTCTTCGTCAGTGTAGATGTCCTTGAGCTCTGTTCTCAGCGCTTCTTGAGGATTAGCTGCCCCTAAGATTCTCTTAGCTAAACGGTCGAGGCCTGCATCACGGGCTGCTTCTGCAGAAGCACCTGGAACTTCAGAACCTTCAGTTGCCACATAGTTTCCTGCTTGGCTTTGAGGTGCTTCTTTTTTACCTTTGTCTGACAATTCACCCACTTCTGGAGAACCAGTATCAGCTGCTTTTTCTTCTTTATTTTCTTTAGCTTGGTCAGCTTCAGCTGGCGCTTGAGCCTTGTTTTCAGCTGCTGGCGCTTCTGTTGCTTCTTCCGCCTTAGTTGGCGCTTCCCCTACAGGTGCTGCTTCTGCTGCTGGAGCGACTTCAGCCGCTGGAGCTACTTCTGTTTCAGCCTTATCGCTAACAGAATCTGCTGGCGCAGGTGCTTCAACTTTTTCTACATTTTCACTCTTTGCGGCATTTTCCAGTATTGCACTCTTATCAGCTGTGAGCGTGTGCGAGGAATTTGTTGGAAGTGAGCTTTCTTCAGCGTGGGTTTCATTAGCAACAGCGCGAACTACCGAAGCGTCTCCCATGAAGAGTAAACCCATCGCAACAGCGACTGAGGCTACCCCAATGTTTAAACGTTTAATGCTGTAGCGGTAATAGCGATTGCTATTTTTCTCCCGCAACAGTTTAAAATTATTTTTTCCTACCATATTTTCAACTACTTTCTCTATGACGAATGAATTATCATCGACTCATGTTTTTTCTCGGGTGACACTAAAAATATTACCTAGTCAGTAAATCAAAAAAATCTGTGAATTACTAGAAGCTTTAGATTATTTTCATTAAAAAAATTAAATTAAATAATATTGTTCTTTTTTCAATAAATTAAATAAGCCCTATATATTGGGGTTTTCGGTGATTTTAATAAATTTTATTTAAGAAACGCAAATGTTTAAAGTGCAATTTATTGTATTTTTATATGTGTGGCCGTTCGGAAAGTTGTGATTAATTCTCTCTAAATTTGTCTTATTTATTATAAAATGCCGCTAAACTCAGTGGATTTTGGAACGTTTTTATACATATTTGTATTTATTTAAAAACAATTTTCTTTTAGCTTTGTTTTTTCTTGAAACACACAAAAAAACCTCTAAGTTTTTGAAGCAAAGCTTCTAACCTAGAGGAAATAAATTATTATATATATTCTATTCTTTTAGGGCAAGTGAGTCTCTAAATGCATAAAAGCCTCCATTAGTCGGTCAAAATAGCGGTCAGGATTAATTTTCATCACTACTTGCGCATTAGCCACCTGGTCAAAGCGGCCTTCCAAGTCTGCTACACAGAGCCCCTGGGCCAAGTTGCTATCGGTCACAATGGTCATAGCGGTTAAGGGAGCTGCTTCAACAAAGTCAGGGTCATAATAGACCATAAAGGCCATAACATCATGGATAATACAGCCCGGTAAGCTCTCCCGCTCTTGGTAGGTTTTGATTTGCCCATCAAATAAGGCATGGAATAGCTCAGAAAGCTTTGAAAAATGATCTTCTATAGCTTGAACAATCTCAGGCGTATAAACAGCCTGGTAAGTAGCATCCAAACCACACATAGTGATCGGTGTTTGAGTCCCAATTTGCTGGTAAACGCTCTGGGCAGCCTGGGCATCATAGCCATAGTTAAATTCCGTCACCGGCGTCAGCTTACCTTTATGGATACCACCGCCCATGGAATAAACCTGACCTAGGTCATTAACTAAGTCGGGCTCTTTTTCCAAACAACGAGCTAAATTAGTCAGTGGGCCCAATGTTAGAATATTCACCTTTTTAGGATTAGTCTTAACCGCTCGGATAATAAAGTCAACCGCGCTCTCTTCAGCCAAAAGCTCTTCTCGAGGAGGAAGCTCTAAACTCCCCATTCCCCTACCTCCGTGATAGGCTTGGCGCTGACTCGCTTTTATGACCGGATTCCGACTCCTATAGTCTGAACCGGGGTACACCGGAGTGGTTAACCCCAGATAGTTGACCAAGCTAGTGGCATTGGCATTAATCTGATCTAAAGGCTGGTTTCCCTGAACCGTTGTGAGACCAAGTACTTCGATATCAGGCTGGCTGAGGGCCAGTAAGATAGCCAGGCTATCATCAGTACCGGGATCAGTATCAATAATCACTTGACGCATGGTTTCCTCCTGAGTAAGTATCAGTATTGAATAAAGGGTGAAAGGCTAGCATATCTTCATAGAAGGCCAGGTCTGGCTGGGGGAGGAGAAAAGGTTCTAGCTTTAAGCATTCTCCTTCTAGTTGCTGGCAGATGTCAGCGATAGCCGAACTCTCTTCTCCCAAAAGATAGGACAAGCTCATATGAAACTGATAATCCTCTTCCAAGGGCAGTTGGAAGGCGTCCGCCAGTTGCCGACGGTAATTGCCTAAGCGGTGGTAGCTATCTACATCACTAGGCTCTAGGAGAATAGCTTGAGGAATCAATCCCGCTACCTGCATTTTTATATTTTGCGGTTTAGCGACTTGATTAAAACGCTGCAAGAGAGCCTGTTTGATCTTTTGCCGAGAATAGGTTTTGGGTAAGAAAGCTGGCCATTTGTCTGTCCCCTGGTCACGCTCCTTGAAAAGACCTAGGATAGTGATATGAAAACTTGATTTCGGTAAGAGGGCCAGTTTGTCTTGGTCTCTCTGTGGTAAAGTAGAAAAAGTTGCTTGTACCTGCTTTCCATAAGCGACGAGGTCGTCCATCGCCTCATTAGCAAAGGAAATCACCGTATAGCCCGGATTAGAGACGACTTGGCCAGTCTTGGTAAATTTATCTTGCGGGTTGTTAATTTCCATAAGTATTTCCTTCCTAAGTCACAATGAATTCGACATAACACCGGTCATCAAAACTATTATCGCGGGGATTGAGCCCCTTAGTAGAGAGAAAGTCTCGAGACAATTGTGGATCTTTAGTCAATATCGCTTCTAGGTAGGACTCAGTTGCAGTAAAATCTTCCTTTATCTCTGGATAACCATCACTCGTTAGGGTGACCTGGTCCCCCGCTTGAACGGGAATGACCTGAATTAAAGAAGCAGGGATGGATTCCCCATTGATCACTGCGTAGCCATATGGCGTGTCATCCTGGTTAGCAAAGCATGTAGCTTGGATAATCCAAGGCAATATTACTTCCCGGCCCGGATCCTGAGCTTGATCTCCTCCCTGGTCTGCTTCAATGGCTAGTACCAATGAGCGCATCTGGCTTAAGACCTCATCGGATAGTTTGGGCTGGTAATAATTCTTACCATTAACCCGAGCTTGGCAGTCCCCCACCAGAAAAATTTTACCCAAATAATGGCTGTATAGGGCCATAACCGCCTGGAGACCATATTCTCCCCGGTCTAAATCGAAAGTGACGTCTTGGTAGAAATTGTTAATGGCGGCATTGATAGTAGCTAAAATCTCTTCCAAGAGGGCTTCTTTTGACAATTGGCCAAGCGCCTCTTTAATGATTTGGCTGGCTAGTTGACCTGTGGTTTTTCCATGGTAGTGAAAGTTCGATTTCGAACTGACCCCATCGATCACAGCCACATAGTCTTCGCTGATAAAATAAGTGTCTTCACAAAGTGCTTGGTCAGGGTGCTTGCCCTGAATAAATTCCTTAATGACCTTAACCATATTATTCCCCCCCTTTCTTAATTCGCGAAAAAAGCTGGAGCATCCACTTACCCCAGCTTTCTCTTAATCAGACTAGTTTAATAATTCATTAATTTCATCTTCTGCTTTAGGCAGTTCTTCAGAAGCAGACACGCCAGTAAAGATCCGGTCACGGGCATCTCTGAATTTCTCAGAAGCTTGTAAGCCATTGGTCCCTGGGAAGGATGAGAACGGTACTAAGTCTTCCATTTGACCATATGAGGTTTGATACATTTGATCTTCTTCAATCAATTTCTTCAAGGTTTCATTTTCAGTCGCATCGGTCGTTGGTGGGAGGTACCCAGTCCCTTCGTCCCAAATAGCGATATTGTCTGGTTCAAAGAGGAATTTAATAAATTTCCAGGAAGCTTCTTGTTCGGCTTCGTCTTGAGCAGTTACCGCTAAGAAGGAACCCCCAGCAGGAATGGCGCGTTCCTTGTCCCCAAAGCTTGGTAGTGGGATAGCTTTAGCATTAAAGCTGGCATTACGGGTAATGTTACCACGTTGGGCAATGGTGGAGTTAGTCATAGCCACGTCACCAGTAATGAATGATTGTTGGCCGTCAGCAGTTTGTCCATTAAAGACATAACCTTCTTCAATACCTTCTGCCCATAGCCCCATAGCTTCAACAGCTTCATCAGAACCGATGGCTGTCTTACCGTCATCAGTAACCACTTTACCCCCGTTGGATTCAATTAATTGTTGGGAAGTCCAGTTGTCGTTGGATTGGTCGATGTTTAAACCATATTTCCCGGTTTTATCTTTAACGGTTTTAGCCGCTTCAAATAAGTCTTCATAGGTCTTGATTTCATCTGGGTTGACGCCAGCTTCTGCAAGGAGGTCTTCATTGACGAAGATAACCGCAGTAGAAGCGGAGTAAGGGAATCCGAGAACTTCCCCTTCTAAGTTCTTAGCGAGGTTAGTGAACTCATCATGGAACTTGGTGTCCATATAGTCTTTATCTTCTTCAGCTGCATAGTTATCAATTAACTCAGCAGGCTTCATGGATTCAAAGTTCTCATCGAAGTATTCCCGGTAAGCCCAACCAATTTGAACCACAGCAGGGTATTTCTTGGCTGCTGCTTGGGTTTGGAGGTTCTTCATCAAACCAACGTATAAACCTTCATTATACACAGGGGTCACGTGAACTTCATCTTGGGATTCATTGAATTTATCCACGAGTTCTTTGACCTGTTGGCCCCCTTGGGTATCAGCATTACCATGCCAATATTCAATTTCAATCGGGCCGTCGCCCCCACCATTGTTACTTGCGGATTCTGAACCCCCATTGCCACAGGCTGCAAGGGAGAGTCCAGCCAAGAGTGCCATGGCTCCCTTGAAGATTCTATTTTTTAATGACATCCTTCTTTAACCCTCTTTCTATATTATATTATTATTTTTTATTAGCTGTTGGGACTTTGTGATCTTCTGCTCCGATTGGTAGTGGTTTTTGACCAGCAGATAAGCGCTTGGCATTAAGAATATTTTCTGGGTAGCCAATGGAATTCGTGGTATCGACATCAAAGAAATGTAAGTCATATTTTTCAAATTCCATATAAATCGGGTCCCCTGGATCAGCCAGGCGGATTTGGGTTAAGACCACCATGGGTTCGCCAGCGATATCCACATAGTTAGCGTAGTTAGCCCCTTGGTTCTCAACATGGCTGACTACCCCAGTGAAGGTGGTCTCGGTAGGATTCACAGTCACCTTGATCGCTTCTGGACGAATCCCCACTTTGAGGTTGCGGTAGTTACCTGCTTCAATATATTCTACCCATTCAGGGGCTAGTGGTGCCGATTGCTCATGGATAAAGAGTCGGCCATCCTTATAGGAACTGTTATCAAAGATATTCATCGGTGGGTTCCCAATAAAGCGGGCGGTAAAGATATTAGCCGGGGTATGGTAAATATTTTCCGGTGAATCGATTTGCTGTAATTCCCCAAAGTTCAGTAAGGCAATCCGGTCAGCAAAGGTCATGGCCTCGATTTGGTCGTGAGTTACGTAAATCATGGTTTGTTGATAACGTCTATGGATATCCACCAAGGATTCACGGGCAGAGACCCGTAACTTAGCATCCAAGTTAGATAGGGGTTCGTCTAAAAGAAAGACATCACTATCTTTAACTGTGGCGCGGGCTAGGGCTACCCGTTGCCGTTGCCCACCAGATAATTCGGCGGGTTTACGTTGTAAGTATTTTTCTAAGTCTAAGGCATCCACTACTTCATTAACCCGGTTATCGATTCGGTCTTTGGGGACCTTGTTAACCTTAAGGCCATAAGTGATGTTGTCGTAAACATTCATATGGGGATAAAGGGCATAGTTTTGGAAAACCATGGCTACATTACGGTCTCCAGGAGCCACTTCATTCACTTTTTGTTCGTCAAACATCAAATTACCATCCGTAATTTCTTCAAAGCCGGCAATCATCCGTAAGATGGTGGACTTCCCACAACCAGATGGGCCGAGTAGAACTAAACGTTCACCCTCTTCAACTGAGAAGCTCATGTCTTCCATGATGACGGTATCGCCATAAGCTTTTTTGATGTTATCTAATAAGATTCTAGTCATTACTTGTTTACACTCCTTACTTTGTCGCTAATCTATTTAATACCGGCTGAGGTGAAGGTACCGATAATGTATTTTTGGAATACCAGATAGAGTAATAGCGGGATACTCATGGTAATCACTGATATTGCCATGGCAACGGTAAAGTCAGTACCACCTTCTGCCGACATAAAGAGTTGTAAGGCCAGTGGTAGGGTAAAGTTTTCTTCGGTTTTTAAGAAGAGGGATGGCCATACAAATTCATTCCAGGAATTGATAAAGAACCAAATCCCCGTCGAGGTCAATTGCGGACGAATCAAGGGTAAGATGATATCCTTCATAATCCGCCAGTCAGAGATATTATCTAACTTGGCCACTTCAATCAGTGAATACGGGATATTCCGCATGGCTTGGTTCATCAATAAGATCCCGGTCGCATCAGCAACTAAGGGGAAGACTACCCCAAAAATATTGTCTCCCAGTCCCATCCGGTTAATCATGAGGTAGTTAGGAATCATGGTTACCGTAAAGGGAATAAAGATGGAAGAAATAAAGAGAAAATAGGATGATTTCTTCGCTCTAAAGTCAAAGTAGACAAAGGCATAGGCAGCTAAGAAGGAAATCACTAACTTAGCCACCGTTACAGTCGTGGCGATGGTAAAGGTATTCATCACGATCCTAAGTAGTGGTAAGCGGTCCATCAACTTGATGTAGTTATCAAAGACCGGTTGCAAAGGGATAAAGGCTAGGACATTGTCATAAACATCCGGGAGTCGTCTCAGTGAGGTTCCCAATGCAAATAAGATTGGCATTAACCAAATGATCACGATCAGGATGAAGATAATGGTCCAAATGACATTACTTGCGCTCCATTTGCCCCTAGTTTGCATAGTAGACACCCCTTTCGCTGAACTTGAAGTTCAAGAACAGTAAGATAGAAAAGAGTAGCAAGGTCACTATGGACATGGCTGCCGAATAGCCGGTTTGGAAAAGAACAAAGGCATTCTTATAGGACTCATAAATCAAGTTGGATGAGGCGTTGTCCGGTCCTCCGGAAGTAATCACTGAGATTGGGGTATAGACGTATTGGAGACCGGTAACAATGGTCATAATGAATACGTATAAACCGGTTGAGGAGGACATGGGGACAACAATGTCCTTGAAGACGCGCCAGGAAGGAATTTTATCCAAACGCGCGCTTTCAATGACTTCATTATCAATCCCTGAAATCGCCGCATAGAGAGTAATAAAGTTATAACCAAAAACCTTCCAAGCGGTAATATAACAAATGACCACAATCACCAGGCTTTGGGAGGTTGACCAATTAGGGAGGTTAATCCCAACAAAGCCTAATAATTTAGCCACTGGTCCTGAGGTTGGATTCAGGATCCAGTTGTAAACGATTGATCCAACCACCATTGAAATAAATGAAGGTAGGAAAAATGCGGATTTAAAGAAGTCTTTGAATTTTGGAATTAAGAAATGGAGTACAAAGGCAATCACATAAGGAACAGCAAAGTTAACAACCAACAAGATAAGAATATAGACCACGGTATTCCATAGGATCTTATAAGTTAGAGGGTCAGTAAACAAAGTGATGTAATTGTCAAAGCCGACAAAGGTCTTCTTAGGACTGACCATATTCCATTCAAAGAAACTCAAATATAAAGTATAGAGTGTAGGCCAAGCTACAAATATACCAAATATGAGAATGGCTGGTAGTAGATACCATAGCGGTTTATAACGCTCTTTCATATTTCCTCACCTTCTAAATATCAAGCATTGTTATTTAATCAATTGGTTAATTTCATCCTGGGTCTTTTGTACTTCAGTATCCACGTCAGCCCCACCTAAGACACGGTCTTTGAGGTCAATGAGCATTTGTTCTGCTTGCATACCGGAGTTACCAGGGAATGGTGCCCATGGAA
This sequence comes from Aerococcus tenax, assembly GCF_003286645.3. Classification (NCBI taxonomy): domain Bacteria; kingdom Bacillati; phylum Bacillota; class Bacilli; order Lactobacillales; family Aerococcaceae; genus Aerococcus; species Aerococcus tenax. Next base: position 1,511,685 of record NZ_CP127382.2, read on the forward strand.
CCAGATTTTCTAAGTTAGCATAAGCTGCTGGGAAGATTTTATCGTCTTTAATTAAAGTTTGTAATTCTTCGTTATCAGAAGCATCTTTCGTTGGTGGCACATAGCCAGTTCCCTTAGTCCAGGCAGCAATGTTGTCTGGTTCATATAAGAACTTCATAAATTTCCAAGCAGCTAATTGTTGGTCATCATCTTGGGCAGTCACCACAAGCATAGAACCCCCAGCTGGTTTGTTAATTTCTTCGCCTTCAAAGGCTGGTGAAGGAATGGCTACTGCTTCAAAGTTGGCATTATTCATGACATTGGTCCGTTGGGCGATGGTTTGGTGCCACATGCCAATGTTTCCTGAGATGAAGGCTTGTTGACCATCTTCTCCTGAAGCGTGAATAGCACTGCCTTCTTCAACCATGTCTTGATAGAATTGGTAGGTTTCTTTTCCTTTATCGTCAGCAAATGCGGCTTTGCCGTCTTTTAGCATTTGAGAGCCGTTAGATTCCACCATGGATTGGATATTCCAGTTATCTTCCGCTTCTTGGATATACAGGCCGGTGTGGTCAGTCTTTTCACTGATGGTTTGAGCCGCTTCTCGGATGTCTTCCCAGGTCTTGAGGTCATCTTTATTGACCCCAGCTTCATTTAAGATATCCATATTCAAGTAAATTACCGGTACCGATAAGGAATAAGGTAAACCAACTTGGGAATCGTCATTGGCTGTCGCTAGGCTATAGATATTTTCTTCGAACTTATCGGTGATAAAACTACTGTCTTCAGTGGATAAGTTGTCAATAATTTCTTGGGGTTGGCTATATTCAAAGTTATTGGCAAAGTATTCGCGGTAGGACCAGCCAATTTGTACTAAGGCCGGTACTTGACCAGCTGCAGCATTGGTTTGGAGGTTTTGCATTAGACCTTGGTACATCCCCGATTGGAAAACACCGGTCACATGGACTTCATCTTGGGACTCGTTAAACTCATTAATCAGTTCAGTAACCGTTTGTCCCCCTTGGGTGTCGGCGTTAGGGTACCAATATTCAATTTCTACGGGGCCGTCAGAAGCATCACTATCGCCCTCTCCTGAGCTATTACCACATGCGGCGAGTGATAAACCTGTTAATAAGGTTAAACCACTTAATAACCATTTTCTAAGCTTCATTTCTCTACTCCTTTTCTTAAATTAAACTGAGAATCTTAAATGAATTGACATACTTAACTTCCAAATATCAAGCATTTTTATTTAATCAATTGGTTAATTTCATCCTGGGTCTTAGTGACTTCAGTCTCTACGTCAGCGCCACTTAAGATACGGTCTTTGAGGTCAATAAGCATTTTTTCTGCTTGCATCCCGGAGTCTCCAGGGAATGGGGCCCAGGGGACCATGTTTTCTAAGTTCGCATAAGCAGCTGGGAAGATTTTATCGTCCTTAATTAAGGCTTGTAAATCTTCATTTTCAGAGGCATCTTTCGTTGGTGGCACATAACCTGTTCCAGCAGTCCATGCAGCAATGTTATCGGGTTCATATAAGAACTTCATATATTTCCAAGCAGCTAATTGTTGTTCTTCATCTTGGCCAGTAACTACTAGCATGGATCCGCCGGCTGGTTTGTTATTCTCTTCACCTTCAAAGGCAGGCGAAGGAATCGCTACCGCTTCAAAATTAGCATTCTTCATGACATTGGTCCGGTGAGCAACTGATTGGTGCCACATACCGATGTTTCCTGAGATAAAGGCTTGTTGCCCCTCCTCACCAGTAGCATGGAGGGCGCTCCCTTCTTCAACCATATCTTGGTAAAACTGGTAAGTTTCCTTACCCTTGTCATCAGCAAAAGCAGCTTTGCCATCTTTTAGCACCTGTGATCCATTCGACTCTACCATAGCCTGAATATTCCAATTATCTTGAGCTTCTTGGATATAGAGACCAATATGATCAGTATTTTCACTAATAGTTTGGGCTGCTTGGCGGATATCTTCCCATGTCTTCAGGTCGTCTTTATTAACCCCGGCTTCGTTCAAGATATCCATATTTAAATAAATAACAGCTACCGATAAGGAATAAGGTAGGCCGACTTGGGAACCATCATTAGCAGTAGCTAAGTTATAGATGTTTTCTTCAAACTTATCAGAGATAAAGCTACTATCCTCTTTTGATAAGTTGTCAATAATGTCTTGAGGTTGACTATATTCAAAGTTATTAGCAAAGTATTCACGGTAAGACCAACCGACTTGAACCAGAGCTGGCGTCTTTCCCGCTGCAGCATTGGTTTGTAGGTTTTGCATCAAGCCTTGGAAGGTCCCTGATTGAAAGACACCCGTCACATGGACTTCGTCTTGAGACTCGTTAAACTCATTAATTAATTCAGTGACGGTTGGGCCTCCTTTGGTATCACCATTAGGATGCCAATATTCAATTTCAATTGGCTCGTCTGAAGCAGCACTTTCATTGCCACCTGAGCTATTGCTGCAAGCGGCCAGCGATAAACCTGTAAGTAAGGTTAAACCACCCAACAACCATTTCTTTAGTTTCATTTGCCTACTCCTTTAAGCGATAACTAGCGACCAATAACTTATAATCTTTGTTGCTTGTAGCGTTCCGTTATGGGATTGGTTGTCTTAGTAAAGACATCAATCGTCTCATCATTCACTTCAACCACGGAATAACCCAATTGATCAGTAAAGAAAGCCACATCTCCAACTTGTTCTAAACCAAAAGCCAATGAAGCCGCCGTGTGTTGCGGGATATTTCTAACCATGGCATGGCGATTTTCATGAAGATGTCCGGTAAAAATTCCCCGTACATCGGACTCTTCTAATAGGTCCAGATAGCTGTCACTAATCTCCGTTTCGATCACTCCTGGTTCCCAACCGATGAGAAGAGGATGGTGGTGGAAAAGTAAGGTTCCCTTTTCACTAGGCTTGGCTAATTGATCAGCTAACCAAGCTTCTAATTCTTTTGAAATGATACCGTGGTGACGACTTTGTTCGGCAGTATCTAAGATAATTAAGCGATAGCCTTGAAAATCAACCACATAGTTCAATCCTTCATCAGCTTCCTTGCCGTACAAGGCTTGGTAAAAAGCTGCCTTATTGTCGTGGTTGCCCAATACATAATAAAGTGGCATATCTTTAGGCATGTAAGACCGCAATATCCGGTCAAGAGCCTGGTAATCTTCTACGCCACCATCATGAATCAAATCCCCTGTATTCACCACAAAATCCACACTATTAAAATCGAAAGTCTCTAAAGCGTGAAAAAGTTTTTCATGGGGTTCATAGTCGATCCCAAACACTTCAAACTCGCCTTGGTAATTATCCAAGTAATGGGTATCCGAAAGATGCAAAAACTTCATGTGATTTCTCCTTTCCATTAAAGTACATTGTCCATTTTAGCCAAGCAATGTAAATTCTAGGGCCGCTTTTGAGTAAAGTTTGTAAATAATAGGTATTTTTTCGGTAAATAAAAATAGGCCTTTTTACAAATGTTAACTAATGAGTAAATTTATAAGGAATGATTAAGAAATCTCTAGGAAATGTTAATTAAATGTAAAAAGACCCGGAATTCGCTTTACATTAAATTTACAATACGCTAGAATAGTTTACGTAAAATTTACATAAGGCCAATAATTGGCCATGCTAAAAGGTAAAAATCAAAAACGAGAAAGGATGAAAACCATTATGTTAAGATTTTTTGAACAACGCCGTCCTTACAAGAGCTTAGAACAAGTGCAACGTGAAGAAAGCAAACGTCAAGCTAAAGAAAAAGCCCAAGTATTAGCTCACGCTAAATAAGCTATATAATGTAAGAAAAGAGGTTAGGACCATTCACCTAACCTCTTTTCTTTACCAATTTTATTTAATGAACTTTTGCTATTCCGTCCTGTATTCACTTAGCGACTTGAAACCAATTTACCTGTTCTTGCCTTTACTTATCTTTACAAGTCAATCCAATGATATAAATGCAAGCAATAACCAATATACTTATACAACTCTTGCAAGGCCATGTTTTGGGTATAGGGGTGATTTGGATAGCTTTCCCCTTGAAAATAGGCGCTCACAAAATTGAGTTGGAAGCCGTAGTCGCGGTTAGCTCGCTCAAAAGCCAGCCGTGTCCGCCTCATGTGATAGTCACTAGTCACGACAATGGCAGAATGATAACCCAGATCATCCATAAGAGCTAGTGAAGTTGTCGCGTTGGTCCAGGTGGAAGTGGCCTGTTTTTCTTCGATTAAGTTCTCCCGCTCGGCCCCCAATTGCTGGTAACCAGCAAATAAATCTTCGCCCACATCAGTATAGCGGGGAGAAACAATCATTTTATCAGCCCGACTATAGCCTGCCTGCAGTAAGTGAACCGCCTTTTCAGCCCGTTCGACTGCCGGCCCCTCGGCCACGATAATTAAGTCACTGATTTGCGGTGCCTGGCCTTGGTCCAAGTGCTTGTAGAGGGATCTCAATCCTAGGCCAAGAAGCGCTCCTAGTGTGAGAGCAGGTAGCCATCTTCTTTTCATTATTTGACTTCCTTTCACGAGTAAGCTTTGCTCTTTAAAGCTATTATTCTTGCAAATGACTTACCTTATTATAGCAATTTCCCCAACCATTTAATGGTTTTATCCCTATAATAAATAAATCTTTTATGATAAAATGTACCTTCATGTTTAAAATTTGCATTTAAAGGGGAGTTTTATCATTAAATATCTTATTATACTGGCCTTGTGCTTATTAGCTGGCTGTCAGCTGCCTAATCACACAAGCCAATCCCTCAGTGATTATAAGGAAATCTACCAACCGGTAAGTGACAAGGTTGAGTCAGGAGACAATCTTCTAAGCTTGAGTGACCAAGTCCAAAATCTCGACCTTTCCTATTATGATGAAGAGGTCCAAGCAAGTATCTCTGACCAGATCAGGAGTCTACAAAACCAACGTAAGTCCTATGATGATGGTCTCTTTATCATGAACCCATTTGGGACCTTCACTCAATCCATCTATACTTATCTGCCTGATCCTGACCAAGACATTGGCAAGGTGACCTATACCATCGAGTCTGAATCCAGCCATGCCCTCACTTTCCAACCAGTCAATTACAGTCAGGATTCAAAGGCTTATGAATTTACTATGATCGGTCTGGTGCCTAATGAAGCTAACCAGCTAACGGTTAATCTCTACGATGCTGATGATAACAAGTTAACCGACTATCAATTTCAGATTAGTGCCCCCGATATCCAGGCCACTGACTACGAGACCAAAATGGAAGTCCTCTACGACTCTGGCAGGGAAGAACTGACAGAGGGGTTCTATGCCAGCATGGGGAGCGACCAGGATAATGCGAAGTTTTCCTATTTATATGATAATAATGGGCTCATTCGTTCTGAATTAGTCTCTGACGGCGGCCGTTTAGAAAACTACCAGTTTCTGGATAAACACCACCTCTTGATTAAAGCAAGCAATGGTAAACTAGCTGTTCTCAATGGCTTAGGTCAACCCGTTCGTATCTATGAACTGCCTAATCATTCTGTCCACCATGACTTTATCGTCAATGAGAAAAAAGATGCGGCCTTCCTACTAACCACTAACGATCAGACGAACACCATTGAAGACACCATCACCTATCTCGATTTACGGACTGGTGAAAGTCAGGAACTGATCGACTTAAAGGCGATTTTTCCTAATTATTTCCAACCTGTGATGGCCACCCACCAAAACCGGGCTCAAAATGAGATCGCTAATTATTTAGCTGAAAATCCTGACCGAGACTATTCGGACATTGATTACACTGATGATGGCTTTAACGTCCTGGACGAAGAAGGTAATTTAACCAATTTAGATTGGATTCATATCAATGCCATCGATGTGATCAATGGTGACGAGTTAATTCTTTCTTCTCGGGAAACCTCGTCCCTGATCAAATTATCCAATGTCTTTGACCAAGTGACAGTCGACTATATTATTGGGCCTGAAGCAGTTTGGGCAGGGACAGGTTATGAATATTACCTGCTCACCCCTGACAGCGACTTTAAGCCCACTGGCGGCCAACATAGTGTTCGTTTCCAATCCAATGCGATTAATGATGGCTTTTACAATTTGACCCTCTTCGATAATAACTACTGGCGTCTGGACACTCGAGATGACCTAGTTATCGACCTGCCTCAGGAAATGAGCGAAGAATTTGATCCAGAAGTGCTTGACACTTACTCTTACTTTTATAATTTACAGGTGGATGAAGCGAGCGGGACATATGACCTGGTGCAAGCCTTTCCAGTGCCCTATTCCTCCATCGTTTCCTCAGCCCAAGTCTATAAAGGCAACTATATTACTACCAGTGGGATGACGAATATTCTCGGAGAATATAATCCCCAAGGTGAACTCATCCGACAATTTCAATTCTATGTCCCCCGCTGGACCTACCGTTTGGTGAAGTTGGACCTGCAAGACTTCTTTTATGAAAATATCCTTTAAACAAAAGACCTCAAGCTTAGGCAAATGCTAGCCTGGCTTGAGGTTTTTTAGTGAATTATTTTAAATTGGTCACTCTTTAATGAGGCGCGGTTGGCCCAGAAACGCTATCCCGCCCTCTTTCAATCTCTTCTTTAGGCATTGGATTAGGCATCTTATGCTCATGTTGTGAGGCACCTGACACCGCATCCTTACTTTCATTTTCTTCTTTATCCTTAGCTTTTGAAGTTGCCTTGGATACCGTATCTGGTCTTGGGCCACCCTCGCTAGCTTCAATATAAGGTTTCTCAATGGCATGTTGGAGGTCATCATCAAGACCCGCTTCGTAGCGTTCTTGATACCATTGGTTAACGTCTTCAGCGGTTTCGCCCAAGAATGGGTTTGGTACATGTGGATCATGCAAGGTCCGGTCCCAAGAGGATTCCGCCGTATCAATAAAGGGTTTCCCATTTTGAACGGTTTCTAAGACCCCGAGATAGCGGCCTTTTTGGTCATAGATCGGACGATAGTGTAAGTAGACCTTATTCCCATTGCCCTTGGTGTACCACATGCTCTCACTGCGACGACGACCATGATGGAGGTCTTCCATAATCCCTTCCACCTTGGTACGGATTTGTGGTGGGTGGCAGTCAGAAACATTGCCCCCTAAAGTCACTGGAGAACGTGGCGTCCCCGCATCTTCTTGGTGGCGGCGTTTATTATAGTAGAGGAAGCGGTTTTGCTTATCGACAAAAGAAATTTCCACTTCTAAGTTGTCAAGGATGGCTTGGACTTCATCCAAGGTTAACCAACCTGTTCCAAAATCTACCCGAGTATCGGTTTGGAAGGAGTAAGGTTCAGCGTCAGGATCTTCATCCCCTCTAGCATAGGCTAAGGCGCGGTCTAGGGCGTATTGCATCCCCATCGTGGTATAGGTTGCCCCAGAGACCACATCAAATTCACGCTTGCTGCCATCCTCTTTGATTTGTTGAATTAATTTTTCTGAGGCTTGGCCACCAAGTTCTGGGGTTTCAATCCCCCGATATTTGATATCGGTAATTTCATTCTCATCAACAGTCACTGCTAAGGTCACTTTCCCCTTGTAACCGTCCCCTTCACCATAATAGGTTCCTGGAGTGAATTCATTAGGTTCAGGTTCACCGGCCGCGATTCTTAAGGCTTCTTTGACCGCCTGAATGAGCCCTTCAGAGGAATGCGTGGCCCCTGATAGAACATCCACATCAGCACTTTGTTGGTCTAAGATTTGATTCACCAAGTGCTTGATGGCTAGGCTACCAACGTTTTCTGAATCCGCTTCAGAAACTTGAATATCTTCAATCTTATCTTCACTTACTTTAACATCAACTTCTACCATATTCAGAAAGCCCTGAGCGGCTTCATGGTAGGTGCCTGGTTTAAATTTTGCCATTTTATCCCAGCCTTTCTAAATCTTTATTGTATATATACCATTGTATAATAATCGATAGCTAAAAACCAATGATATCTAGAACCCTTTGCTTATTTCTTTGCTTAATCAACCATATAAAAGTAAACTAGAGATAACTATTAAAGAAGGAGTCTGTTTAATGTACGAAAAAATGCTTAAAGACTCAAAAAGTAAGCGCCAGATGCTGGTCAAACTCTTTTGGTCGACTTTCTACCTCTCTGCCTTTACCTTTGGTGGGGGCTACGTCATCATTACCCTCATGAAAAAGACCTTTGTCGATGACTTCGGCTGGATTGAAGAAGATGAAATGCTAGACCTGGTGGCGATTGCTCAATCTTCTCCCGGAGCAATCGCAGTGAATGGCGCCATCGTTATCGGTTATAAATTAGCTGGCTTTATCGGTATCTTAGTTTCTGTTTTAGGGACTATCTTACCACCCATGCTGATTATTTCAGTGATTGCCCTCTTTTACCAACAGTTTATCCAAAATTTCTGGGTTAAGACTCTCTTGGAAGGCATGCAGGCTGGCGTGGCAGCTGTTATCGCCGGCGTTGTCTTAGATATGGTCGCTGATGTCTGGCGGCGCAAGCAACCCATCTTGGTCATTATTATGCTAGCTGCCTTTATTGCCAATTACTTCTTTACCGTTAATATCATCTATATTATTTTAAGCTGCATTGGACTAGGAGTAATATACAGCTGGTTACAAAGTAGGAAAGGACGCTAATCATGATTTATTTACAATTACTCATCTCCTTTTTAAAAGTCGGAGCCTTTAGCTTCGGCGGTGGTTATGCTGCCCTCCCACTCATCCAAGAAGAAATCGTTGAAAATCATGCTTGGCTATCCATGCAGGAATTTACCGACCTGATCACTATTTCGCAAATGACCCCTGGTCCGATCGCTATCAATTCCGCAACCTTTGTAGGAACTAAGCTAGCTGGACCCCTGGGCGCTATGGTTGCCACTCTGGGTTCGATCTTACCTTCCATTATTATCGTAAGTATCATCGCGCGTCTCTACTTCAAATACCGTAACCTTAGTCTCTTACAAAACGTTCTAGTCGCCCTACGTCCTGCGGTGGTAGCTATGATTGCTGCAGCCGGCTTATTAATACTAATCGCTGCCTTTTGGGGAGAAGCTCCCATTGCCTTAACCAATATCAACTGGACCGCCGTAGTCATCTTTGGCCTCGCCTTAGCCATTCTCATCCGCTACAAAGTCAACCCAATTGTAGTGATCGTCATGGCAGGAGTCGTTAATGTTATATACCAAGCGGTTTTGATGGTGGTATAAAGGAAATTATTAGCCAATATACAGTAAAAAGACACTATTGAACGAGCTGGAAAACTGATTACAATAGTGTCTACTATAGACGAACTTAATTCATTTTTTCTAATTTGCACTAAAAGATTAACTTAAATAAACCATAGGCTAATAAACCAAACACCAATACTGATGGTATAATTCCAAAATTAAATTCGCCTTCTATTTGTCGACTGTCTCCTCGTTCTTCGTCAACAAATGACCATGACCCTATCCATTTTTCTTTATTCATTATTTTCACTTTCTTTCCATCTTGAAAAGCGTAATCTGAAATGGTAAACTTTTATTACTAATCTTCCACTTAGGAGGACCACTTCCTAAACGATTAGTGACTAAATTTTATTTCAAATTCTATTGTGAATAGTAGTAGCATGAATTTGAACTTTAAGAAGAAGTCTTCTAATGACCTCTTCTTTTTTTATTCACTTCCCTTTTAAATCTAAGTATATTACAACTTAAGGGTGATGAATACTTTTTAAGAAAGCAAAAGTTTTAAGAAATTTCTAAATCATTGCCTCTATCAAGATAATGAAGCTTATGTTAGGAAGGATTGTTGGAAAAGAGTAACTAAGACTAGCGACACTTAAATCTAAATATGTGATATAGCCTTTAAAGATTTTATTGAAGCTAATTTAGTTAGTAGCGAGATAATATAAAAAAGCGCCCCTTTGCAGGGCACTTCAATAAGAACTAATATATTATAACATATAAATAACTTGGTTAAAGGAGGTAATCTATGATTACTACTCAAGATGCAACATACCTCGCTGGCTTATTCTTTTTAACGGCTATTGGATTTATTGTCAAAGCAATTTATGACAAATCTAAAGAGAAATCCGTTAAAAAATTTATGCTTGCTACATTAGTATCATTTTCATTTTCTTTATTGTTCGGTAGCAATTTCCTAAGGCTACATATTGATCCAAAAGATCCTAAAGAAACCCAAAATAGAATTGCTGAACTTGTGCACATCAATCCTAAAGAAGTTCAAGTGACTGATGAGGAGATTGGCGAAAACAAGTATAAAAAATATAACTTTGAATATAAAGCTAAAATGCTCACAAGGGATGAAAATACAAAAGTAAAAAGCATTGATTTTGATAATGTTGACAAACAATTTATTTATAATTTGTTTAAAGAACTAAATTACCCTAAATTGAAGCAATTAGACGACTTAATACAAAATGACAGAGGCCTTTGTTTCGATTATATAGATAATTTAGGGATTATGTTATCCTCAAATAAAGATCAAAACACTTTTAATGTATATATAACGTTTAATGAAGATAATGACTGGCTTTGGAGTACTAGAAAAGCAATTGAATCTACTTACAACAATAAGAAATCTTCATCTTCTAAACACTCATTATTAGACGAACTAAAATAAAATAGTCCTACTTCCTCTTCTTCTATACGACAGATATTAAAAAATGCCATACCATTTCTGATATGACATTAATTATAAAAATTCCCATCAACGTTATTTGACAAAGAACCATTTAAAACTCATCGGAACACCTTTCGTTACACTTTTTGCCAAGACAAAAAAACGTTGTTATATCAAGCTTTTTAACAAAGTGATATAACAACGTTTTTTTAGTGCCGGCGGTGGGGGTCGAACCCACACGTCCGTGAAGACACGGGATTTTGAGTCCCGCGCGTCTGCCAATTCCGCCACGCCGGCTTATATATAAAAGGCGGTAGCCGGATTTGAACCGGCGATAAAGGTTTTGCAGACCCGTGCCTTACCCCTTGGCTATACCGCCATATTTAATTAAAAACTAACCTCTTCTTTTAAGAAGAGGTCTAAACAATTACCACTAGCATGATAATCATCAAACTGGGGTAGCTGGATTCGAACCAACGCATGACAGAGTCAAAGTCTGTTGCCTTACCGCTTGGCGATACCCCAATGTAAGGGCGAACGAGGGGAATCGAACCCCCGAGTGTCGGAGCCACAATCCGATGCGTTAACCACTTCGCCACGTTCGCCATATATATGATATATAACAGGTTTAACAGGGACACTAGGAATCGAACCCAGATCGACGGTTTTGGAGACCGTAGTTTTACCGTTAAACTATGTCCCTATTCTCAAATGAGAATAGTTATCATTTTATGGAGGGAAGAGGATTCGAACCTCTGAACCCGAAGGAACGGATTTACAGTCCGCTGCGTTTGGCCGCTTCGCTATCCCTCCTAATGGATGGTCCGAGACAGAATCGAACTGCCGACACCTTGAGCTTCAATCAAGTGCTCTACCAACTGAGCTATCGGACCCCATTATAAGAACGGTCCGGACGGGATTTGAACCCGCGATCTCCTCCGTGACAGGGAGGCATGTTAACCCCTACACCACCGGACCAATATATGAATAATGGAGAATGAGGGGCTCGAACCCCCGACATTCTGCTTGTAAGGCAGACGCTCTCCCAGCTGAGCTAATTCTCCTGGTTACTCTTAAAGAAGTAATGACCCGTACGGGAATCGAACCCGTGTTACCGCCGTGAAAGGGCGGTGTCTTAACCGCTTGACCAACGGGCCAACAAAATAAATATAAAACGGAGAGTAAGGGATTCGAACCCTTGAAACGGTCTCCCGTTTACACGATTTCCAATCGTGCTCCTTCGGCCTCTCGGACAACTCTCCAATAGCTTAAAGCCTGAGGACTCACTCGCCATAACTCCGCAAGTAGGACTCGAACCTACGACATCTTGATTAACAGTCAAGCGCTACTACCAACTGAGCTATTGCGGAATAAAATAAGATTGCACGGCAACGTCCTAGTCTCACAGGGGGCAACCCCCAACTACATTCGGCGCTAAGAAGCTTAACTGCTGTGTTCGGGATGGATACAGGTGGGTCCTTCTTGCCATCGTCACCGTACAATTTATTTTTTTGAGCTTGTTCGCTCAAAACTGAATCTATCATGCCTTCCTTAAACCTCATACAACCTTATCCTTTGGATAAGTCCTCGACCGATTAGTATTTGTCCGCTCCACTTATTGCTAAGCTTCCACTCCAAACCTATCAACCTGATCGTCTTTCAGGGGTCTTACTACTTTCAAAGTATGGGAAATCTCATCTTGAGGGGGGCTTCACGCTTAGATGCTTTCAGCGCTTATCCCGTCCACACATAGCTACCCAGCCATGCTCCTGGTGGAACAACTGGTACACCAGCGGTGTGTCCATCCCGGTCCTCTCGTACTAAGGACAGCTCCTCTCAAATTTCCAACGCCCGCGACGGATAGGGACCGAACTGTCTCACGACGTTCTGAACCCAGCTCGCGTACCGCTTTAATGGGCGAACAGCCCAACCCTTGGGACCGACTTCAGCCCCAGGATGCGATGAGCCGACATCGAGGTGCCAAACCTCCCCGTCGATGTGAACTCTTGGGGGAGATAAGCCTGTTATCCCCAGGGTAGCTTTTATCCGTTGAGCGATGGCCCTTCCATGCGGAACCACCGGATCACTAAGCCCGACTTTCGTCCCTGCTCGACTTGTAGGTCTCGCAGTCAAGCTCCCTTCTGCCTTTACACTCTGCGAATGATTTCCAACCATTCTGAGGGAACCTTTGGGCGCCTCCGTTACACTTTAGGAGGCGACCGCCCCAGTCAAACTGCCTGACTGACACTGTCTCCCGACCAGCTAATGGTCGCGGGTTAGAATGGTCATCCCACAAGGGTAGTATCCCACCAGTGCCTCCATCGAGACTAGCGTCCCGACTTCGATGGCTCCTACCTATCCTGTACATGTGGCACAAACATTCAATATCAACCTACAGTAAAGCTCCATGGGGTCTTTCCGTCCTGTCGCGGGTAACCAGCATCTTCACTGGTACTACAATTTCACCGAGCCTCTCGTTGAGACAGTGCCCAAATCGTTACGCCTTTCGTGCGGGTCAGAACTTACCTGACAAGGAATTTCGCTACCTTAGGACCGTTATAGTTACGGCCGCCGTTTACTGGGGCTTCAATTCAGAGCTTCGCTTACGCTAACCCTTCCTCTTAACCTTCCAGCACCGGGCAGGCGTCAGCCTCTATACATCATCTTTCGATTTGGCAGAGACCTATGTTTTTGATAAACAGTCGCTTGGGCCTATTCACTGCGGCTGACCTTGCGGTCAGCACCCCTTCTCCCGAAGTTACGGGGTCATTTTGCCGAGTTCCTTAACGAGAGTTCGCTCGCTCACCTTAGTGTTCTCCACTCGACTACCTGTGTCGGTTTGCGGTACGGGTTGTTTGATTCTCACTAGAAACTTTTCTTGACAGCGTGACGTCGGCGGCTTCGGTACTAAACTTCCCTCCCCGTCACAACTCATGAAGTCTGAGGCAAGCCTTTCACTCACCTTCTCACTCATTGCTTGGACGCGTTTTTCCATCTCCGCGCTCCGCTTAGCCTTCTGTGTCCTTCCATCGCTCAAACAAATCAAACAAGTACAGGAATCTCAACCTGTTGTCCATCGCCTATCCCTTTCGGTCTCGGCTTAGGTCCCGACTAACCCTGGGAGGACGAGCCTTCCCCAGGAAACCTTAGTCATTCGGTGGACGGGATTCTCACCCGTCTTTCGCTACTCATACCGGCATTCTCACTTCTATACGCTCCACATGTCCTCACGATCATGCTTCTCTGCCTATAGAACGCTCTCCTACCATCCTACGGATCCACAGCTTCGGTGTTCAGTTTAGCCCCGGTACATTTTCGGCGCAGGGTCACTCGACTAGTGAGCTATTACGCACTCTTTCAATGATGGCTGCTTCTAAGCCAACATCCTAGTTGTCTAAGCAACCCCACATCCTTTTCCACTTAACTGAAACTTTGGGACCTTAGCTGGTGGTCTGGGCTCTTTCCCTTTCGACTACGGATCTTATCACTCGCAGTCTGACTCCCGGACTAAACTATTTGGCATTCGGAGTTTATCAGATGTCGGTAATCCAGGATGGACCCCTCGATCAAACAGTGCTCTACCTCCAATAGTCATCATCCGAGGCTAGCCCTAAAGCTATTTCGGAGAGAACCAGCTATCTCCAAGTTCGATTGGAATTTCACCGCTACCCACACCTCATCCCCGCCTTTTTCAACAGACGTGGGTTCGGCCCTCCAGTGTGTTTTACCACACCTTCAGCCTGGACATGAGTAGATCACTTGGTTTCGGGTCGACGACAACAAACTCAACGCCCTCTTCAGACTCGCTTTCGCTGTGGCTCCGCTTCTTCAGCTTAACCTTGCTTGCTATCGTCACTCGCCGGTCCGTTCTACAAAAAGTACGCCATCACCCCTTAACGGGCTCTGACTGCTTGTAGGCATACGGTTTCAGGTACTCTTTCACTCCCCTTCCGGGGTGCTTTTCACCTTTCCCTCACGGTACTGGTTCACTATCGGTCACTAGGGAGTATTTAGGCTTGCCAGATGGTCCTGGCGGATTCCGACGGAATTTCACGTGTACCGCCGTACTCAGGATACTGAATGAGGTGGCTGAGCTTTCGCCTACGGGATTGTCACCCTCTCTGATCGCCCTTTCCATGGCGTTCGACTAGCTCATTCACTCCCGTCCATCAGTCCTACAACCCCAGCATGCAAGCACGCTGGTTTGGCCTCTTTCCGTTTCGCTCGCCGCTACTCGGGAAATCGATTTTTCTTTCTCTTCCTGTGGCTACTGAGATGTTTCAGTTCACCACGTCTACCTTCCACTCAGCTATGTGTTCACTGAGTGGACCATTGTCGATGAAAACAATGAGGTTCCCCCATTCGGAAATCTCCGGATCAAAGCTTACTTACAGCTCCCCGAAGCATATCGGTGTTCGTCCCGTCCTTCATCGGCTCCTAGTGCCAAGGCATTCACCGTACGCCCTTATTCACTTAACCACCGGTTAAGTTGTATGATGCGAAAAGTTTTAAAACTCTTTCTTTTTCGGTTTTTACGCTTGGTAAAATTGGTTTATTGACATTTCTATCTCGCAAAAAATAGAAATGCGGAATGTTATGATAGTATTCAGTTTTCAAAGAACAATAGAGAGTTAGACCTCTCAAAACTAAACAAAGAAGACTCAAATATGTATTCCGAATATATCCTTAGAAAGGAGGTGATCCAGCCGCAGGTTCACCTACGGCTACCTTGTTACGACTTCACCCCAATCATCTGTCCCACCTTCGGCGGCTGGCTCCAAAGGTTACCTCACCGACTTCAGGTGTTACAAACTCTCGTGGTGTGACGGGCGGTGTGTACAAGACCCGGGAACGTATTCACCGCGGCGTGCTGATCCGCGATTACTAGCGATTCCGGCTTCATGTAGTCGAGTTGCAGACTACAATCCGAACTGAGAATGGCTTTAAGAGATTCGCTTGCTTTCACAAGGTCGCTGCTCGTTGTACCATCCATTGTAGCACGTGTGTAGCCCAAGTCATAAGGGGCATGATGATTTGACGTCATCCCCGCCTTCCTCCGGTTTGTCACCGGCAGTCTCGCTAGAGTGCCCAACTGAATGCTGGCAACTAACAATAAGGGTTGCGCTCGTTGCGGGACTTAACCCAACATCTCACGACACGAGCTGACGACAACCATGCACCACCTGTCACTTTGTCCCCGAAGGGAAAGCTCTATCTCTAGAGTGGTCAAAGGATGTCAAGACTTGGTAAGGTTCTTCGCGTTGCTTCGAATTAAACCACATGCTCCACCGCTTGTGCGGGTCCCCGTCAATTCCTTTGAGTTTCAGCCTTGCGGCCGTACTCCCCAGGCGGAGTGCTTAATGCGTTAACTCCGGCACTGAAGGGTGTAAACCCTCCAACACCTAGCACTCATCGTTTACGGCGTGGACTACCAGGGTATCTAATCCTGTTTGCTACCCACGCTTTCGGGCCTCAGCGTCAGTGACAGACCAGAAAGTCGCCTTCGCCACTGGTGTTCTTCCATATATCTACGCATTCCACCGCTACACATGGAGTTCCACTTTCCTCTTCTGTACTCAAGTTTCCCAGTTTCCAATGCACTTCCACGGTTAAGCCGTGGGCTTTCACATCAGACTTAAGAAACCGCCTGCGCCCCCTTTACGCCCAATAAATCCGGACAACGCTTGCCACCTACGTATTACCGCGGCTGCTGGCACGTAGTTAGCCGTGGCTTTCTGGTAAGATACCGTCAAGACTGGAGCAGTTACTCTCCAATTTGTTCTTCTCTTACAACAGAGCTTTACGATCCGAAAACCTTCTTCACTCACGCGGCGTTGCTCCGTCAGGCTTGCGCCCATTGCGGAAGATTCCCTACTGCTGCCTCCCGTAGGAGTTTGGGCCGTGTCTCAGTCCCAATGTGGCCGATTACCCTCTCAGGTCGGCTATGCATCATTGCCTTGGTAGGCCGTTACCCCACCAACGAGCTAATGCACCGCAAGGCCATCGATAAGTGACAGCAAAGCCGTCTTTCCAAACACCACCATGAGGTGGTATTTCCTATGCGGTATTAGCACCCGTTTCCGGATGTTGTCCCCCGCTTATCGGTAGGTTCCTTACGTGTTACTCACCCGTCCGCCGCTAACGTCAGAAGTGCAAGCACTTCGTCGGTTCGCTCGACTTGCATGTATTAGGCACGCCGCCAGCGTTCGTCCTGAGCCAGGATCAAACTCTCATGAAAGAATCATGAGCGTTGATAGCTCATTTGTTTGCTGACTAGTTATAGTCTGGTCTAGACTTATTGTTTGAATTGTTGGTTCATCAACAAAATGTTGATGCCCTACACATTTGGTTCGTCTTCTTTGTTCAGTTTTCAAAGGTCTAAATCTTGCCATCTTCTGTGACAGCGACTTAATTAGTATACCATAGCTTTCGGACGCTTGTCAACAACTTTTTAAAAGTTTTTTTGAAGCAGTTGAACTTGGTTAATCAATTAAGTTTTACCAATCAGCTTTATCTGATCAGCAAGAATTATTATAGCTCATCGCTAAGTTGTTTGTCAACATTTTTTTGATTTATTTTCTTAAGTGTTTTAAGGAACAAATCATTTCTTGTGAGAAACAACTTTTATAGAATACCAAGTCCCCCATTGATTGTCAATAACTTTCTCCAACTTTTTTCATAATTAATTGCTCTTAGCTGTGCATATCCTACATAATCACTAGTCCTATCCCTATTTAGGCAAGTTCTTTTCCTTAAAACCGGTAAAATGATAAGCCATAATGAGTTGTCCGATACTTAATAGGATCACTAGAAATGCCATTAGACGATTATTTAAGTGAAAGTAGCCCCATAAGCTTGCCAGGAGGCTAGGTAGAATTAATGAAAGTAAACTGGCGCCGTAGCACTCCTTCAGATTATAAAAATCCAAGCGCTGAGCTAGCCGCAAGCGGTTGAGGGCCACAGCAGCTAATAGGCTATATAAGATAAGAAACAGTAAAAAGAGAATGTGACGCATGCCGACGAATAAGTATTTCTGGTTTTTACGATAATTTTTCTGATAGTTTTGATAGAACTGTTCCAGTAATTCCTGACTACTTAGCTTAGTCTGTGTTTTTCGATCATAAGGTGCGGAAAAGTCATCGCCTTCTCGAGGTTGATAGACCATCATATCTTCTAGAAAGATTAAGGCCGAGGGATTATTCAGGAAAAGAGTGTCTAATTCTTCCAGTTCAGGTAAAACCCCGATACTTATTGCTGGCGCATCTATTTTTTCCTTTTTCTCCTTAGCCCCATCTCGGGGAACTAATTGCCCTTCTTGGAGTTCATAGTCTTTTAGCTTCTGGTCAACACGTTGACTGGGGAAGTCAGCTAGTAATTCTTGGTAACTTTGGTCAAAGATTTCATTATTTACCCCCTCAAAGCGCCAAGCAAAGGGTAAGGTTAAAACTAAGCTTAGGGTAAGAATGACTATGACCATTCCAAAAGTGTTGAGTGAGCGCCTTTGTCGATAGACATAGGCAGAAGTAAAAATATTTTTTAAAGAAGAGCGCATGAAGGGTTCCTTTCTGCTATGATATTTTCAGAAAATACTTGTAAGTGATAGGAGTGCGTATCTATGAAAACCATTGCCGTTATTGGAGCTGGGAATATGGGCCAAGCCCTCATTGCCGGCTTACAATCCAGTGACCACCAAGCTCAGATAGAAATTAAGGCCGCTACTGCTAGCCAAGCGAGCGCAGATAAAGTTGCAAAGCATTTTGACATTGCCTGCTCAACTGATAACCAGACCTGTGCCCAGGATGCTGACCTCGTCATTGTGGCAGTGAAACCTTATCTAATGGACCAGGTGTTGGACGAAATCAAGAACAGTCTCAAAGCGGATGCCATTATCGTCACCGTGGCAGCTGGTTATAGTCTAAAACAAGCAGGGACAATTCTTGGCGACCAAGCTGCCATTGTCCGCATTATGCCAAACACTGCCGTAAAAATCGGCCAAGGGGTGATTGCGATGACTGCTAATGACCAGGTCTCCGCTAAGGACTACCAAGCAGTTAAAGACTTATTCCAAGGACTAGGTTTAGTTGCCGAAGTCAGTGAAGACCAATTTGCCACCATCACGGGACTGTCTGGCTCTAGCCCTACCATTGTCTACATGCTGATCGAGGCCATGTCAGACGCCGGATGTCAACAAGGTCTCCCCCGGTCTCAAGCCCAAAGTTTAGCAGCCCAAACCGTTATGGGAGCAGCAGCCATGGTCGTAGAAACTGGCCAACACCCCGGTCAACTGAAGGATGCCGTCTGCTCCCCTGCTGGCACCTCCATTGAATGCGTTCGTAAGGCAGAGGAAAAAGGCTTACGAACCGCTGCCATGGAAGCTGTCATCGCTGCTTGCCAAAAAGCCAAGGACAAGTAAGCCAGCTAGCCGCACACATAGAACTCAATTTACAACAAGAAATTAGCTACTTGAAGCAAGAAGGGCTATCCCAGGATAGCCTTTTTTTATTTTTTTCAACTTAAGGCTGCTTAAGCTAGGTCTAATCGATACCTTGGCAGTCAGAGCAGATTCCGTAGAACTCCAGGTGGTGGCCAGTAATTTTAAATTGAGTAGCCTCTACCGCATAGTCTTCCACTTCAGTTAGGGCTTGCTCAACTTTAGCCGCATCGGGATAATAGACATCGACGATTTTTCCGCAGTTTTGACAAATGATGTGATAGTGCTTTTTTAAGAAGAAATCGAAATGGGTGGCCCCATCATTGGCACGTACTTCCTTGACAAGATTAATATCGGTAAAGATGTTCAAGGTGTTATATACCGTTGCTAAACTCACCGATTGATCTTCTTGGGAGAGCTCTTGATAGACTTGTTCAGCAGTAGGATGATGGTCAGCCACAATCAGATGTTTTAGTATTTTTTTTCGTGGGGAAGTTAGGCGAATACGGCGTTCTCGCAAATAAGCGACCGCATCGACATATAATTGCTCATAATCCATGTGTTGTCTTCCTTTCCATCAGCCCTTTAGCTAATTATAATTGAAAGCCTGTAAAATATCATATTTTTCCCTTAAGTTGTTAAAATTCTCACTTATGCTTATTGAAGAAAATCATGCTATGCTATATAGTAATTCAAGGTCTTAATGGTATCGATTAAAATAGAAAAGGACGATTAAAAACCAATGAAATTAGGTGCTCGCACGATAAAAACCGGCATTGGCGTCATGCTAGCTATGGTGATCTCTAGCCTCCTACCCCATATTGAGATTATGCAACCAACATTTGTTGCGGTTCTAGGGCTGCAACAATCCGTCAAAAAAACCTGGTATACCCTATTTAGGCGGGGAGCTGCTGCTTTCTTAGGTGGCTTAACCGCCGTGGTCATGTCTTACTTCTTTGGAAATAGTCCCATTGTGGTTGGTCTGACCGTCATTATTTTTATCGCTATTATGAATGCCATTCAACTCCAAGACGTGATCTCCCTGGCCACAATTACCGTAGTTATCATCATGCTACAGCCTGTCGATAACGTCAATGACTTAATCGGCATTGCGACCTCCCGGGTGATTGAAAACATCCTCGGTGTGGTCATCTCCTTCTTGGTGAATGTCTTTATCATGCCACCTAAGTATGACAATGTCCTCTACAAGGAAATTTCGGACACTTCCTCAGAAGTATTGATTCGGCTACGAGCTATCTTGAGAAAAAATGGTGAATATTCTTCCCTGACTTCAGACTTGGACTGGGCCTATAAGCGGATCAACTATATTCGCGATCTCTTCCAACTTTCCAAAGAAGAACCCATTTGGTTTGCCAGTCGCAGGGTATCAAGGAAACGGCAGTTGGTGGTTTATCGGAGTTTCATCCAATCTTTATTAGATATGACTAATTTACTCCATACTATCCACACCCATACTAATATTCTCTTTGTGATTGATGATGACCTGCGGATTCAAATACGTGAGCGGATTGAAACTCTCTGTGCCGCCCATGAGCAGATCTTCCTTAAATTTGATGGCCGCATCTCACCGGCTGAAGTCAACTTCTTCCAGCCGACTAAGATTCGCCGCCAGGAGTTGATGAATCATATCATCAAGGAAACCGACCTCAACCGAGGCCCAGAAACAGAATCCTTGAACTACCGAATTGAGAAGAGCAACTCCTTAATCTTAATCACCGGAGCCATGATCAAGGTCGAGAGTTCTCTCATCCATCTTAATACCCTGGTCCGCTCCTACCATACCCATCACGAAGAAGACCATGACCATTACGCCTTAAAAGATAAATTAGATAGTTAAAAAGACTCGAGCTGATCAGTCGGTAAATGACCTGACAATGATAGGCTCGAGTTTTTCTTTTAATCGATAAATTGGCTAAGATTTTTCTGTTCCTTGCTGTTTCAAAATACTTAGCGACAGTTCCTCAACGACAAGGGGATGTTCATTACTTAACAAAGGCTTCTCTTCATCGGCAGCGAGAAAATGATAGTCTTTTGCCAAAAGCTGCCAATCACCATCTGGCAAGGTAAAACGAATGGTATTGGTCTGTCCATTAAATACCAGCAGGTAATCAGCGTCTTCTTCATGGTAAAGAAGAGCAATAATTTGAAAATCAGCCTTCAAAACCTCCACTGCCTGGTCAATGCTTTCGAAATCAGACAGGTGAAAGACTGGGTGAGCCTGGCGAAAAGCAATCAAATCCCTCAGATAGTCCACGGCATTCCGGTGTTTATCGCTCAAGGACCAGTCAATCTGGTTGATACGGTCCCCATGGCGGTAGGAATTACGGACACCTTGCTTAGTCCGGAAGAATTCCTGGCCAGCATGCAAGAAGGGGATGCCTTGACTTAGGAGAACGAGGCTATTGGCAAGCAGTTGCCGTTTTTGTCGCTTGGCTTGGCTTTCAAAGCTATGGCTAATGGCTAGTTTATCCCATAAAGTCCAGTTATCATGGGCAGCCACATATTTTACCAATTGTAGGGGCGACTTAACATTAATGGCCAAGTTATTCAGCCGCTCCCCACCCAAGAAACTGGCTAAGAGGGTCCGCTCCACAGAAAACTTACCACTGGCATAACCGGTATCCATACCCTCCCCTTGGTCAGAGCCTTTGACACTGTCACGAAAATGGTCGTCAAAATAGGCAATCCGGGGAGTCTTATAAGCATTGACTAGGCAAGCCTTGTCCTTATCGGGCAGGTAGGTCCCTAAGTTCCACCCTTCCCCTAAGATAAGGATACTTGGATCAATTTCATCTAAAGCTTGGCGGACTTGATTCATGGTCTTGACGTCATGGATCCCCATTAAGTCAAAGCGAAAACCATCAATATGGTACTCCTTGGCCCAGTAGCATACCGAGCGGACAATATACTCTCGCATCATCCTTCTTTCTGAGGCGGTATCATTCCCCACACCCGTCCCATTACTGATGGTGCCATCGGGATCACGACGGAAATAATAGTTAGGGACAGTCAGTTCCAAAGGGTGGTTTATGTAATCATAGACATGGTTGTAGACCACATCCATAATTACACGAATGCCCGCTTGGTGGAGGGATTGGACCATGGTTTTCATTTCTTTAATCCGGCAGATGGGATCAGCAGAATCCGTGGCATAAGAACCTTCAGGAACATTGTAATCGCCAGGATCGTAACCCCAATTATAATTATCGCTATCCTCGATCCCTTCAATCACCGTCTTAAAGTCAGCCATGGGCAGGAGCTGGACGTGGCTGATCCCTAAGTCCTTTAGGTAGTCAAGGCCTGTACTCTGTCCTTGGGGCGTTTTAGTCCCTTTTTGACTGAGGCCCAGAAATTTACCCCGCCACTTGGGCTTGACGCCTGAATTATCCGCACTAGTCAAATCTCTCACACTGGCTTCATAAATCACCGCTTGAGAAAGACTCTTTAGAGCGGGTGATTGGTCTTGGTCCCAATTTTTGGGGTTAGTCCGAGACAAATCAACCACCACACTGCGCTGGCTATTCTGAGTTGCTCCAAGGGCATATGGGTCTCTCGTAAAATTGGTCTTTCCATTAGGAAAGGACACCTTATAAAGATAGGCGGTATTATGCCAATCACCAGGAAGATCTAGACTAAAAACACCTCGTTCTTGACGTTGCATAGGATATTGGGTTTGTCGATTACTATATAAGTCCTGGTAAATGAGCAGGCTGACTTCATTGGCCAGGGGCGCCCAAAGCCGAAAACTGGTCGCCTCTGGCCGGTAGTTAGCCCCTAACTGGGCTTGACTAGCAAAATAGTTATCGAATTCTGGAGCTCTGACCAAGTCATCCATGGCTTGGTCTAAGCTAGAGCCTTGGGGAGGGATCCCCTGGAGAATTTTATCTAAACGTTCTTCTAGTTGATTTTTCACTTAATAACCTCTTCGTATACTTCTTACTCACTCATCTTCTCCTTCATTATAACCAGGATGGGCGCATTTAGCTATCTTGGCTATTGAAAGAAGCCATAAAAAAAGCAGTCAGCTCTTAACTAATTGCTAGCTAGAGCTGACTACTACTGTTAAAGCCGCGTTCAAAACGACTGATACAAGGATTAAACTATTGTCCCTGTCCACCATAAGGGTTGGCCGGGGCTGGATTATTATTCCCAGCAGCTGGCGCTTGAGGAGCTGGGGCCTGTCCTTGCCCATTAGCGGGTTGTTGGTTAGGGGCGACTTGGGACTGCTGTTGCTGTTGTTGTCTTTGGGCTGCTTGAGCTTGGCGGTCCGCTTCCGCTTGGGCCGCTTCTCTTTGCTTAGCCTCTTCTTGTCTTTGTGACTCAGCGGCTTGACTTTGACGAGCAGCCGCTGCTTCAGCTTCCGCTTGGGCCGCTTGGGCTTCTTGAGCCTCCGCCTTCTTCTTATCTCTAATACTTTGACTTTCCTTAGCCATGGATTCTTCTAAGGCAGCCTTGTCATCATTTTTGCCTTGGAAGCCGTGACTTAGGTCAAAGTGTTCTTCCTGCAAGGCTTGACCAAAGAGATCAGCTAAGGCTTTAAAGCCTTGGTCATTGAATAGACCTGACTCTTGGTCATAGATCTTCTCAGGGTCAAAGTTCTTCGCCTCGAAAGCCTTATTGAGGTCCATGATATTTATATGCGAGTCTTCTAAGGCTTGGATTAAGCGGACTAAGAAGCTGCCGTATGTGCCCTGGCCATTAGCCGCTTCACTATAAGATGGTAAAGCCAGGAAAACGATATTGGTTTCTGGGGAAGCAATCCGTAGATGGCCATAGACTTGTTTCAAATTAACTAAGGTATCTTCAAGGCTTCTCCCTTGGGCAAAGTCCACTTCACTGGTCAAGGGAAGGATTAATAAATGTGGTTTTTCCTTAGCCACCTGGTCAACCAAGTCACTCGTTAATAAGGACTGGCTACTGTGGCCTGCATAGTCATAAGCTTGAACGTTTAAATCCAAGTCTGCTGCTTGGCCTTTCGACTTAATGAGCTCGCTTAGCCATTGGTCACTTTCTCCTTGAACCTTAACCGTAGCCACTTTGGCTTGGGTTCCTGCTTGGTTAATATAGGCTAAATAATCGCTAAGAGTCGCTCCTTGACGCTTATCTTCAAAACGTTTAGCTGCCTGACTGTGATCACTGGTTTTTGGCGCTTGACTTTCTACCTGGCTACTTGCTTGGCTTTTTGACTCATAGGCGACATTATTTTGCCCTATTTGTCTTTGCTTACCAATCAGGTAAAAAGCAGCCACTAAGAGGACAGTAATTATTGTCGCAATAATAGCTATCTTACGCTGTTGATCTCTAGATGTGTTCATCTAACTTGCTCCTCTCCTTCTTCTTAAAAGATTGTAACATGAGACTGCTCCAAAAACGAGAAAAAAATATTTTACCTATACACTATTCCTTAAGCTATGTTATACTATTTTTGACTTTGGTTTTTCCAAGTGAAGAAAGTAGGTCATGTGATGTATCATCCAAAAGAAGGAGAATTCATCACAGTCAAAAGTTATAAACATGACGGCTCACTCCATCGAACATGGCGCGACTGTTTGGTCCTAAAAACAAGCGAACAAAGTATTATTGCTTGTAACGACCACACGCTCGTTACCGAATCTGATGGTCGCCGTTGGGTGACACGTGAACCCGCTTTACTCTATTTTCATAAAAAATATTGGTTCAATATTGTCACCATGTTAAGGCAGAACGGTGTCTCATATTATAGTAACCTAGCTTCTCCCTATGTCATTGACGAAGAAGCCTTGAAGTATATCGACTATGATTTAGATATTAAAATTTTCCCTGATGGGGAAAAACGCCTGTTAGATATTGACGAGTATTTAGAGCATGGTCATGAAATGCATTATTCTAAAGAATTAGATATAATCATTAAAAGCCATCTCAAAGAGTTAGTACGCTGGATCGAGGAAGAAAAAGGTCCCTTTTCTAAACCTTATGTCGATCTCTGGTACGAACGCTACTGTCAGCTGACCCAACGTCGGAAGCGACGGAAGAAAAGCTACAAATATAAGAAGAAAAAGCGGATTCAGTCGTAATAAGATCATCAGACTGTGATGATTAAGCAGATAGCGTCATACGCTATACCTTTTCAAGTGATTAAAGTCTTGATAAAAAACGTCGACACCATAGAGTGGTCGACGTTTTTTTATCATGCGACTTAACTAAGCTGAGCTTATCCCAGTTTTCTCCACTTGCTATAGCTGTTCGAAACATAGCGAGTTACAGATATAGTATGCGTAGCGTTCTTGCCTTTTGGCGCGCTTGTCGCACTCTACCCAAACCTGCTCCAAGCGCAAGGCAAGCGTCCACTTCAGAAAATGACGACAAATCCTCGATAAGAATTTTTACGTCTTTTTCTTCCAGTTGCTGTAGCTGTAGGAAGCGTTAGCGACGTACAGATATAGTATGCGTAGCGATCTTGCCTTTTGGCGCGCTTGTCGCACTCTTATTGATCAAGATAATCTTTTAAGGTCTGCCAAATCTTCATTTGGACGGTAGGATAGGCATGACGGTTAAGGTCATGCAAGAAAACCCAATCATTATCTTCTTGGCCTTGCCAGCCTTTTTCGGCTGCGGGGGATAATTTAGCATAGTAGAGGTCAATCTCCCAAAGTCGGTGAGAAAAGACATGGCGGACATGGCCGATGGATTTTTTCATTACGACTGGTCTAATATCATAAACTGCCTCTGCTTCAGCAACCAGGTTTTGGTAAGGCTGGCGCTCTTCTCCCCCTTGTTGATCACTTTTTTCTTGGTTAGCTACTTCAAAAAGCGGAACCGTCCACAAATTAGCCAAGAGACCCTGGCTGGGACGCTTTTCAATCAGATACTGGCCTTGACTATTCTCCAGCAAAAGTGCTTGGTAGTGAATAGTTTTGGATTTGGTTTTGGATAATTTCACCGGATAATCCAACTCGGTTCCGGTCAGGGTAGCTAGGTTAAAGTCTTTGATGGGACTAATATCACTCAAGGGCTTCTTAGCGGTTTCGTAACTACTACCCAAATCCATTAGTGCCTGGTTAAAGTCCCCTGGCCGCTCATCGCCCATCACATAAGCCACTACTTCACGGAAGATAGCGTGGTTCTTTTGCCGGCTAATATCAGCGTTAATGGTAAAGAGGCGGCTGAAAACTCGCATGGCATTTCCATCAATGGCGGGTACGGCCTGACCAAATGCAATAGAAGCAATGGCGCCAGCCGTATAAGGTCCAATCCCGGAAAGTTTCATCAGTTCCTTAGCGGTTCGGGGAAATTGCCCTCCATAGTCATTCACAATCTCCTGAGCTGCCCGGTGGAGGTTTTTAGCTCTAGAGTAATAGCCTAGTCCGGCCCAATGTTTCAGTAGGTCATCTTCTTCTGCCGCTGCCAGGTCCTCGACAGTGGGAAAGGCTTGTAAAAAGCGTTGGTAGTAAGGAATGACAGTATTGACCTGGGTTTGCTGCAACATAATCTCTGATATCCAGATTTGGTAAGGGTCCTTACTTTCTCGCCAGGGCAAATGACGCCCTTCCTTGTCGTACCAATCAAACAAGGTCTTACGAAAAGCCTGGTTGGTTTGTTCGCCCCAGACTTCAACTCCCGCAATGGTCGGCCCTAAATCAACAATAGCTGATTGTCCGAGCCAATCCTTTGGGGAAAAATCTTGGTTACTTCCGCTCACAGTTCTCCTTCTTCCTCTGCCTGCCTTATGGCCGCATCGATAGCTTCACTCTTAAAGCCACGGCCAAAAAGCATGGTTTTTACTTTAAAACGTCGTTCTTTCTCATCCAAATTCCAGTACTTCTTCCAATAGCGTTTAAAATACTTATTCAAAGCCGCACTCTCATCACGATCTAGCTGGTCAGACTCTTTTAATTGGGATAAGACTTGGCCAATTAAATCATTATTGTAGCCCTTCTTATAGAGGAATTGCTGTAATTTCTCCTCTGCTTTAAGGTTAGAATTCTTCCTAAGTAAGCTAGGCAACTTCTTTTTAGCCAAGTGTTGAGCATTTTCCATTTGATCAGCCTCACTATACTCCAACAAGGCTTGGTCAATGGTGTCTTCACTAAGCCCCTTTTCCTTCAGTTCCATAGCAATCACCTTGGGGCCTTTTCGATTGATGGTTTTTGCCGTTCGGGTATAGGACTGGCCGTAATAGAGGTCGTTAACTAGGGATAAGTCTTCCAATTTCTCCATGACCGTATCAATGGTCGCTTGGGAATAATCTTCCTTAGCTAAGCGTTGGCTAACCTGCTTTTTCGACCGTAAACTATGACTTAAATAATTTAAAGCAATCTGATAGGCCCGATTATCGCGTTCACTAGCTAGGATATTTTTGCTTTCTTCTTGGCCTAGGTACTGCCCCTTAGACAGGGCGTAACGAACTAGGGTATCTTCACTAATCCCAAAAGCAAAGTCACCGTCAAGGTAGACATTATAACGTTTCTTATGGCGCTTTTGAGCTTCAATCATGGTGATCTTGCCTGATAAAATCCTCTCCTGGTCTTGGTCTAAGCCTTCTGGGTCAGAGGAAGTGGCTAGTTTCCTAGGACGATAACCGCTTTTTTTAGTCTTTCTTTTTGGCCTGGTCAGTTGGTCACTTTCATCGGCTAAGGCTCTGACTCTTTTTGGGCGGGACTTTTTCTCCGGACTGATCTCACTTAATTTTACTGGCTGATTATCTTCTCGCATGTTTCCACCATTCCATACGCTTAGTCTGAGCTAGATTTCAATAATTGTTCTAGATCAGACTTTTTTCACTTTGCTGTTCTTGATAATATTCTTTAAAAAATAAATAAGACTGCATTTTCTCTATCGGATTTTCGATTAAAGGATTCGATAGGAGGTCTAGATAATAACTCTGCCACAAGTGGTAGGCAAATTCAAGTTGGGCTTTGATTTGTACATTTTTAACCGGTAAAACTAAAGAAGTCGATGCAACCGTTTCGATGGTCACCGGTCGTCCCCCTACCGGGAAGAAGTGAAAGTATTTCACCAAGTTGAGGTTTAAGTAGCCGTGAAAATTTTGGTTACGATAACGCAGAGGCATCAATAAGTGCTTCCCCAGAAAGAAGGGCCTAAGCCAAGTATTTCCCAGGTCCACTGGCTCTTGAACCAGTCGATCAGTCATTTGCGTTTTTAGGGTTGATTTTAATAATTGGTCCAAAGTACACCGACTCCGGTACAAGAAGCCCTCACTGGTTAAGATCAAAGACCCCTTTAAATAGGCTTTATCTGTGTGATTTTTTAGCAAACGGCCTTTGACTTCTAAAACCATTAGGGTATCCTCACGAAAATGCCCGATACTCCGCGGAACTTCCTCAGCTATCCGATAAGCTCTAATCAGGTCGTCAGCCTCCACTAAAGAAAGGTACTTATGCGGTAAATTCAAGGCATAGTGCTGGCAATGGTCACTATCCTTATTTGAAATAAGGGAAGAATTGTCAGATGACCGAGTTGCTTCTGGGACCTCATTAGCTAGGGGCACCTTAGCTGGTGACTCTAGTGATTGGGCCTCACTGGTATTTACAGCAGCAGGATCTTCTCCCACTTGAGACGGGGACATATGGCAAGACGTTAGCGACATGTTTTCCAACATTTCTGGTACTCCTTCATTGTATTAGTTCTCAGTTATTGAGAAACCATTTTTAAGATAGCATATATTCTTCAAGTAAAGACTATCTTTACTTAAAGCTAATCCATTTTTTACCAGGAATTTACAAAACTTCCTTTTAAACGCTTACATCCGCATTTTTACCTAAAATTTACCCTGATTTTACAAAAGCCTCCCCTTGTTTGCCTAGTTCTCTTTGAGCATTCCTTCTGCCTTTACATAGTGGCCTTTGAATAGCTAACTAGCAAGCATATCATTTTAAAGCATTAAAAAACAACAAATCCCTAGATTAGATTCTAGTTATTTGTTGTTTCAAGGTCTTACGCACCTAGCTATTCCGTCTTTGATATCAGTTTTAGAAGTGCACATCGACAACGAGGTGGCCACCTACAGCATTAACAATTTCTTGTAGGGTACCTAAACTAATATTTTGTTGACGTGATTCAACCCGTGAGATATAACTTTGCTTACGCCCAGAAATATCCGCTAATTGAGCCTGGGATAGCCCCTTTTCTTGACGGATTTTTAGCAACACATCAGAAGCCTTAATACTTGCTTGTTGTCTTGCAATATTTTTTTCATCAAGGGATAGGTCTTCTCTATGCGTATCCATATTCATCCCCTCCTAAATATTTCACACAACTCATCATAATATTTTTAATAAACATATATCCTATATTTATATTATACATAAATCATAAGATAATGCATAGATATAAACTTTGGATGAGCTATCTCAAATATTTATAAATTCCCAGCAAAGTGAACCCGTCAAGAAAATAGGGGGGGGAACAGGAAAGCCAATCAATAGATATAGGCTCTTGACATGGACTAAAAAGGTAATTAATCAAAGCGATTGTAGGGCTACAAAAGGACTAGTCTTCTTGGCCTAAGTGAGTGAGCAAATAGGTCACTAAGCAACCTGCTCCAAAGCCAAGCAAGAGATGACTCCAGTTAAAGCGCTTCACTTCCTCATCATCCAAACGCGTTGGAATTACCCGGCCGGTTGCTTCAGAAATATCCTGGATATCCTCATTTAACAATTCTTCCATCGGTTGATCAAAAATCGATGATAATAATATTAAGTTTTCCACGTTGGGATAGCTTTTATTATTTTCCCAATTAGACACTGTTTGTTGGGTGGTTTTTAGATAACTCGCCAATTGTCCTTGGGAAATATTATTTAGCTCACGTTGTTCTTTAATTACTTGACCAATTTTCATCTTGCCACTCCTCAATAATAGACAATAATTCTCATTCTTTATTAGTATACAAGATTATTGGTAGGAGGACAAATGCTTATTCTTATTCATTAAAGCTTGATTTTCTTAGCTAGCCCTTGTCAAGACTGAAGAATTGGTGTATAATTTCGAAGATTTGGGCTAAATTAGCCGCTTTATTTTAGCTTAGGGGATTTCCCTTGTGATTTTTGGAAGGAGATACTATGACATCAGCAGAAAATTTAATGAAAATGAATTATGACATCGAGGATCGGCCTCCACGTGGTGAGGGACTGCTCCTAAGTTTTCAACACGTCTTCGCTATGTTCGGTGCAACCATTCTGGTCCCCTTAATCTTAGGTCTACCGGTATCGGTTGCTCTCTTCTGTAGTGGGATTGGTACCTTAATTTACCACTTCGCTACCCAAAATAAGGTGCCTGTTTATCTGGGCTCATCCTTTGCCTTCATTGGCGCTATGGCCCACGCTATCGAACAGTTAGGTGGCGATATTTCCGCGGCTCAAACTGGGGTCATGCTAGCCGGCGGAATCTATGTCTTAGTGGCTCTTTTGGTTAAAATGTTAGGGAGTAGCTGGATTGACCGCCTCCTACCTCCAATTGTTATCGGTCCCATGATCATTGTCATCGGTTTGAGTCTATCCTCATCTGCTGTCACTAACGCAGGATTCACTCCAGACGGGACCTGGCAACAAATGTTGACTGCCCTAATTACCTTCCTGATCTGTGCCTTTGTTAATGTTTATGGACGGGGATTTATTCGGGTGATTCCTTTCTTGATTGGTTTAGTTGGTGGTTACATTGTTGCTGCCTGCCTAGGCCTAGTCGATATTAGTCCAGTGGCTGACGCCGCTTGGTTTGAAATCCCTGATTTCTATTTACCTTTTAAGACACCATTCTTTAACAGCTATCAACTTAACTTTGGTCCAGAAGCCATTGCCATTTTACCAGTGGCGGTAGTCACCATTTCTGAACATATTGGTGACCATACTGTCTTAAGTGAAATTTGTGGCCGTCAATTTCTCAAGAATCCTGGTCTCCACCGGACTTTGATGGGTGACGGGATTGCGACCTCGGTTTCTGCCTTCCTAGGTGGACCTGCCAATACCACTTACGGAGAAAATACTGGGGTTATTGGCCTCACCCGAGTGGCTTCGGTTTCCGTTATCCGTAATGCCGCTCTCTTGGCGATCATGCTCAGTTGCTTGGGTAAATTCACCGCCCTCATTTCAACCATTCCAGCAGCTGTCCTCGGTGGCATGTCTATCCTCCTCTATGGGGTCATTGCAAGTAACGGCCTCA
Source organism: Aerococcus tenax (assembly GCF_003286645.3). NCBI lineage: Bacteria > Bacillati > Bacillota > Bacilli > Lactobacillales > Aerococcaceae > Aerococcus > Aerococcus tenax. The sequence continues at coordinate 1,542,867 of NZ_CP127382.2, forward strand.
AAGTCTTAATTGAAGCCCGGGTAAACTTCAACCAAGTCCGTAACCTGGTCATCGCCAGTGCCATGTTAGTTCTCGGTCTAGGAGGCGCAGTGCTTAAATTAGGGGCCTTTACCCTTTCTGGAACCGCCCTCGCTGCTATGGTAGGGATTATTCTTAACTTACTCCTACCTGAAATTAAAACCCTGAAGACGAAATAGAAGTGATTAAATAGCTGGGATAGCTCTTCTCAGCTATTTTTTAATCTTCATTTTTCTAGTAATATTTAAAAAAATCTTTGAAAGAAGCCCTTCAAATCAATGGTATAATAAGAATAATCAGTGAATTTTACCAAGTAATTAAATGAATAAAGGAGAGACTTATGTCCATTTTAGTTACAGGCGGAGCGGGCTATATTGGTTCGCATACCGTTATTGAATTAATCAACTCTGGCTACGAAGTTGTTATTGTCGATGACTTCTCTAATAGTAAGCCAACCGTTCTTGACCGCATCGAAAGAATTGCTGGTAAGCGCCCGACTTTCTATGAAGCCAATATCTTAGATGGGGATGCCTTACGCCAAATCTTTGAAAAAGAATCCATCGATGCTGTCATTCACTATGCAGCCTTTAAAGCGGTCGGTGAATCGGTTGAAAAACCTATTGACTACTATCACAATAATATGGGTGGACTCCTTCAAGTATTAAAAGTAATGAAGGAATTTGGTGTGAAGGAATTTGTCTATTCTTCAAGTGCCACGGTCTATGGGATGAATAATGTCTCCCCCCTAACCGAAGACTTACCAACCAGTGCTACCAATCCATACGGCTATAGTAAGGTCATGGGCGAACAAATCTTAAAAGATACCTACAAGGCTTACCCTGACTGGTCCATTATGATCTTACGCTACTTCAACCCTATCGGGGCCCACGAAAGTGGCCTGATTGGTGAAGACCCCCAAGGCGTCCCTAATAATATCATGCCTTATATCACCCAAGTAGCCATTGGTAAGTTAGAAAAATTACATGTTTTTGGTAATGACTACGATACCCATGATGGTACTGGAGTCCGCGATTACCTCCACGTAGTTGACTTGGCTAAGGGCCATGTTGCAGCCATCGACTACGCCAATAAGCACCAAGGCCTAGAAATTGTCAACTTAGGCACCGGTCAAGGCTACTCTGTCCTCGACCTGGTCAATACCTTCCAAGAGGTCAACCAAGTTGAGCTTCCTTATGTGATTGACGAACGCCGGGCTGGTGATGTAGCTGAATGTTATGCTGACCCATCCTACGCTAAAGAGCTACTGGGTTGGGAAGCAGAAGAAGATTTAGCTGACATGTGCCGGGATTCCTGGCACTGGCAAGAAACCTGCCCTAACGGCTACGAAGGTTAAAGAACTTGAAAAGAGTTTGTCGCTTCAGGCAGGCTCTTTTTTGTTAGCTAATTTTAATCAACAAGTTCTCCTAGTTTTACCGAAAGCTTCTTAGCTAGCTTGCATGTTCATCCTAAAATGTTTAAACTAGAGAAAACCTGTTTAAATGAAGAAAGGAAAGCCTATGTCAGATTCACAAGGGCCCAGTTTTTCCTGGCACAAGTTGGTCCAGGAAATCCTAGCCACTCTCAAATCCCTCATTAAGATGCTGGCCCGCCTCGTTTATTATCTCATTGATCAGCTGACCCGCATCCTGCTACCGCTCTTTCGAAGAATTGACCGCGTCCTGCCCCACAGAAACAAACAAAACAAGGATCAAGACAGTCCTTTCAAGCATCAAGTCCAAGAAAAGGTCAATAGCCAACTCCAGCCTGGCTTAACTCCTCTTAAAAGCTTCTGGCAAAAACTATCCCTCCCCCTCCAATGGGGAGTGGCCCTTGGCGTTTTGGGACTAGTCTTCTTCCTAGCAAGCCCCAGTTATCAGGGGACGGCTAGTGATAACCTCTTAGGTCTCAAGGCACAATCCTCACAACTAACTGGCCAAGACCATTACCAAGCTGATAACTGGGAGATTGACCAAGACGATGTCTCAGTTTATCATGGGCCAGAGGAAAAGGAGCCAGCCGACCAGGCCTTGACCACTAAAGACCAGGACCATGCCTCAGCTATTCTCGACGAAAAAGTCGCCCAGTATGAGTCTAAACGAGCTCGTTACCCAAGAAGGGCAACAAAAATCAAGCGATCAGGGGAAGAAAAAGCGACGGATTCCAAGCTGGCACAAGAGTCCATTGAGCCAGATAGCTCAAATGCTGGCAGTGAGTATCCCTCCCAGTCTCCTAAGACAGAAGAGAGCCAGGTCCAAGCTGGAGGCAGCTACCAAGTTCAGGCTGGCGATAGTCTCTACCGCATTGCCCAAGACCATGGCATGACGGTCGACGAGCTCATGGACTTAAACGGCATGACCAGGCCTGCGCTTATGCCTGGTCAAAGGATTAAAGTCAAATAAGACAGAAGGCTTCCCCCTCTACTATTTGATAAAGCAAAAAAGACTAGCCACATAGCTTTAACAGCTAGGGCTAGCCTTTTTTTCTCTATATTTTATCTGTTAATGATTAGTTAACACGTAATTCAGTATCGCCAGTTTCAATCACTGATTTTGTAGCATTCAAGGCATGGAAGACCATGTTTTGAACGGATTCATCAGTATAGTAGGCAATATGTGGGGTGTAGGATACTGCTGGGTGGTGTAATAAACGTAAGAAGGTTTGGTCAACAATCCCCTTATGTGACCAGTCATGTTTGACATAGTCAAATTCGTTTTCGTAGGTGTCTAACATAGCAGCTTGTAAATGACCTGCATCAAGAGCGTCAAGTAAAGCGTCAGTGTCAATTAAAGCCCCACGACCAGCATTGATAATCACAGCGCCTTCCTTACATTGTTTGAGTAAGTCAGCGTTAAATAAATGATAGGTATCATCAGTTGAAGGTAAGTGAAGGGAAATAATGTCGGCTTCTTTCACACATTCTTCTGGTGTGTCACGGTATTCCAATAAGTCCCCTAATTTGTCATTTGGATAGAGGTCGTAACCAAGGATCTTGCAGCCGAAGCCTTTGAAAAGACGAGCAGTTGCTTGACCAATACGGCCAGTACCTAAGATAGCAACGGTCTTAGTCCCTAAACGTTGTCCACGGATATAGAGAGATTCTCTGAAATCATGGTGGTTAGAATGATCTCTAACGGTATATAATTTACGGATAGCGTTTAAGGCTTGTGCTAGAGTGTATTCAGCAATGGATTCTGGTGAATAAGCTGGCACATTAGAAATGATCACGTCATTTTCAGCAGCTAATTCAAGGTTGTAAGGGTCGAAACCAGCCATACGTTGAGCAATGTTCTTAATACCAAAGCTCTTTAAAACTGGGTAAACGCTGTCTTCTAGAGGAGTATATTGGTAGGTAGATACCCCATCGTAGCCTTCACAACGGTCAACAGTTGCTTCAGAAAGAATATCTGCGTCAAGGGTCAATTCAACATTGTTGTCTTCGCCCCATTTTTTAGCGAGATCTTCTTCTTGTTCGCTGACACCATACATATAAATCTTAGTCATCACTTTCATCCTTTCATAAGTGTGAACCTTCACATTATTAATCTATTTTGCATAGATTACATATTCACATGAATAATTTTAAAAGAGGCAAAAGCCTTTGTCAAGCGATTTTTAGCGGTTCTTTTTAAATGATTTAAATAAAATACACAATTGTGAATTAATTAGACAATTCGCACTTTTTTACTTTAGACCTGGCTTTAGTTATACTGGTTAAAGCACTTATTCTCATCGATAAAAAGGAGATTAATCATGAAAATTACGGTTTACTGTGGGTCCAATTTAGGGATCAATGAACGTTATGAACACCTGATCTGGCAATTAGGTGAATGGATTGGCCAGAACAATCACCAGTTGGTCTATGGGGGTGGTCGGACTGGTTTAATGGGGACCATTGCCACTGCTGCCAGCCAAAGCGGAAGTCAAGTCATTGGGATTATCCCCCTAGTCCTAGTCGAGGCCGAAGTCGCCAATTACGATATCCATCACTTAGAGGTCGTTGATACCATGAATCAACGCAAAGAAAAACTGATGGAATTAGCCGACGCCATGATTATCTTTCCCGGGGGCTTGGGAACCATGGAAGAACTCTTCGACAGTTTGGTCTGGAAACGCCTGGCTAAGAAGCAGACCCCCATCATCATTTACAATGTGGACCACTTCTATGACGTCCTCCACTCCCTTCTCAAGACCATGGTCTCCGAAGCCTTCATGCCCCAAGAAGAATTAGAGCAAATCCACTTTGTTTCTTCCCTAGCTGAAATCGAGACGATTCTCAACCACTAAAAAAGCGATTTTCTTAAAGAGAGTGTGACAAAAGTCAAAAGAGCCCTGAAGAGCTACGCATACTATATCTGTAACTCGCTTGCACTTCGAACAGCTATAGCAACTGGAACAAACTATGAAGATAGGCGAAAGTCTATCGCACGTAGTTCGTGAAGTGGACGTCAGGGCTGACTTTTGGAACACATTTTGATTAGAAAAGTTCGTATTAAAAAAAGACTGAGACTTTTGTCCCAGCCTTACTATTGAGAAAATCGCTTTTAACTTATTAAGAGAGAATAAGATCGACGAGTAGTTCAGGCGTCATGTGACTGATATAGTTTTCCAGTTGGACATCTTCCAGAGCCTTTAATAGGTCGTCTCGGCGCATCTTTACACCAATTAATTGCTTTTCTAATTCAGCAATATCGGATTGGCCAAAGAAATCGCCCCAGATCTTGCATTGGCTAATCTTACCATCCTCAACCTCAATAGAAATTTCGACCGTTCCTACTTGGTCGAAGTGGTCATCACGGTTGTAAGTGTATTGCGGAGCTTTGCCATAGTTCCAATCCCAATTCTTATATTTTTCCTTGGCTAATTGGTCAATCCCTTGCCAATCTTCCTCGGTTAATTCATATTGCTTAATTTGTCCGAAGTCCTCGACATCAAAGAGTCGGCAAACTAAGGCTTCAAAGAGCTCATCCATGGACATGGCTTGAAATTCTGGCGCTAAGGCTGGACGAATCGGCGCTACCCGACTTTTGACCGACTTAATTCCCTTAGAAATAATTTTCTTTTGGTTAGGGTTTAAGGCCTTCACCATGGCTTCAGCATCAATATCAAAGAGGAGGGAGAAACCACCATAGACCCGGTCACCGACTAAGGTCATGGCAGCGCCCGACACCTTCTTATCGCCTAGGTACATGTCATTACGACCCTTGGTGTGTAAACCTTGAACCCCCATGTCCTCTAGAGCCTTGATACCTGGTTGGTACATTTTTTCAAAATTACCAAATAAATCATTGGATTTGTGGTCAGCTAAGAAGCAGACATTGATGGCGCCACGGTCACAGTAAACTGCTCCACCACCAGTATCGCGGCGGACCACTTGAATATTTTCTTGGTCGATATAGTCTTGGTTGACCTCAGCCCGGGCATTTTGATACTTACCAATTTCTACTTTAGGGTCACACATATAGGGAAAGAGAATGTCCTCATCCAAGAAAATATGGCTTTGGGCATAGACTTGAGCTGCCAAGGCTAGTGCCCCGTCATAAATCCGTTGACCATCACGTTTTAAATCAATTAAATACATTTTTTCTCACTTGTCCTTTTAAAGTTCACATAATGTTTGTTGAATATCGTCAGTCAAGCGCAAGCTTTGGTCTTTAATGGATGGTGGAATATGGTAAGGTTTTTGGTTCATCATCACATAAAGGGCTTTGGGATTTTCCTTGGTCCACGCTTGGAAGGGTTGGCGAATAAATTGTGGGGTGGTATTTCCCACACCAATTTCTAAATAAAGTATCTTGTCGTATTGGTTTTTCTTAACAAAGTCTTCATAAGCTGCTTGGTGGACCTGCCAGTCCTTATCCTCTACCATGCCATTTTCTGCCGTGCGCTTATTTAACTCCAAGGGGGCGCCGCAATTTGGGCAATAAGGAACAAGTTCACTAGGAATCCGCATATTTTCTTGTTCCTTAGCCATGCGATAGAGCAAGGCGTCATCGCGATAGGTCACTGGCTGGCAATGCTTTTTACACTGCATGAGAACATACTTCCCTTGGTAGTAGTGCACCTTATCCATGTCATAGCCAGCCTTAGGAAAGGCGTTATCAGCATTGGTGGTAATAATAAAGTAATTTTTTCCTTGAAGGTATTGGTTAAAATGTTGGTAGGCCTTACCAGCTTCTTGTTCAATCCCATTCATAATGGCAAAGCGACTGGCAAAAGCCCAATATTCTTCCAGACTGGGGTAATCATAGAGGGAAGCTTGCAACATATCAAACAAATTAAACTTTTCAATAAAGTCAGGAAATGCCTGCTCAAAGCGCTCCCCCACATAGGTAAAGCCGTCAGCAGCTGACATGCCAGCACCGATCCCCACCAAGATGGCCTGGGCTTCTTCCATTAAGGCCCGCAAAAGGTCTGATTCATTATTATAATTTTGGCTTAAAGCTTGCCAAACTGTTTCTTTATCACTCATCTACTCTTCCCCTTCTAGTCTGTCAATTAAGTCCTGATATAAATGAAGGTCTTGGTCCAAATAAACATTGAAAATCACTTGCAAAGATGATCCGCTTTTCTTTAAATAGTCTCTTACTGTATTGAAGGCAATTTGAGCAGCGAGATCATTAGGGAAGTGGAACTCGCCCGTAGAAATACATGGGAAAGCCAAGCTCGTCAACCCCAGTCGATCGGCCTCTTTTAAGCAGGAAAGATAGGACTGCTTGAGAAGATTTTGGCGGATGGGACTGACCCGGTCAGATTCAATTCTTGGGCCCACGGTATGGAGAATATACTTAGCCGGCAAGTGGTAAGCTGATGTTGTCTTGACCTTGCCAACCGGCTCATTGTGGCCCTGGTCTTCCATGATATCGTTCAATGCTAGCCGCAAGCGGACACCGGCGCGGGTTTGGATGGTATTATCAATGCACTTATGGTTAGGGATAAAACACCCTAATAGAAAGGAATTCGCTGCATTGACAATCCCATCAACTGCTAAGCGGCAGATATCCCCTTGCCAGAGATAAATCCGGTCTAAGGCTGGTTCTAATTTGTCCAGACTAACGGTCCCTTCTTGGTCACGCCAACGCTTTAAATACTCATCTTCTAAGTCCAGGTAATCCTCACTAATAGGCCAGGCGGGACGGGTATTAATCAGAGCCCGCCACTTGTCATGCATGGAATAATCCCCATAGTCAGGCCTATCTTCAACCTTCCTTCTGAGATAGTATTTATCACTTCGCTCGGCTTCTAGGTAATCAATCATTTGCCTTAGCAATTCTTCTGCTGTCAAGATACTCCCCCCAATAAAAAAATCCTATGCTAAAGGTGTGACCTCTAGCACAGAATCATTCAATATCACCCTAGGCTTCTTCTAAAGCGTCAAATTCAGCTGGGTCGACATCTTTTAAGCGAACAATCCAGTTTTCTTCGCTTTTAGCAGAATTCAATAAGGAAGGTTGGTCAACCACTTCAGTATGGCGTTCAACCACGGTTCCCTTGAGCGGGGAGTGAATTTCCATCACGGTTTTTGATGCTTCAATATTTAACAAGGCAGCATCTTTTTCAACTTGGTCTTCTTGGGCAAATTCAGCATAGCCCACTGTACCGATATCATCTTGTAGTTCTGGAGTCATGGATACCGTATAAAGATCGCCATTTTGTTCTACAAATAAGTAATTTCCACGTTTTGTCATTCTTCATTCTCCTTTTGTTTAAATTTATGTTGGAGCAAATCGCTGGCTCCAACTTATCCTTAACTATTCTAGCACAGAAGTGAGAGAGACCCAAAAATTTAAATCTCTTTTAAGTGATTAAATAAATGATAATTTTCTTTGTAAATAATATCGTTTTTTATTATCCAAAAAATTAATTTTCCTTTTAAGGACCAAAAAAAGACTGTGACAAAAGCCACAGTCTCACTTTATTTATCGCTTACTTTTAGAATTGAGAGTGGTCACCATCTTGGTCCTTCTTGTCTGCTTCACCCTCATGTAATTTATGATCAAGGTGTTCTAATTGCTTCTTAGCAAAGTCACGTCCACCTAAACCAAAGGCTAAGGCAAAGGCAACTGCAGCTCCACCAACAATGAACATGAAACCAGTATTAACAATGGTTTGGGCAAATTGTAATTGGTCAAGAGCCATGAAGATAGCCAGAGCAATTAAACCATATTGAACAATATTAGCTAAAATATTGGATCCGGTTGATTCTTTGAGGAATTGGGATAAGAGATTTCCACCAACAACCCCTAAGATCAGAATGATTACAGCAGATAATACTAATGGTAGGTAGGCAATAATTGCAGCACCAATAGTATTTAAGACTTCTAATTGAAGGACATTTAGAGCCTCAACAAAGAAGAAGATGACAATGACTGCTTTGACGATATTGGCAACGATCGCTGATAATTTCACGTTGACATCGCCACTAGCATTAAGATACTTGGTATATTTATTGATATTAGCTGCTTCCAGTAAGTTTTCGATCAAGTCGCCAACTAACTTAGAAACTAGGCCACCCACAGCAATCAAGATCGCTGCTACCAAGATATTTGGAATAGCCGCTAACATCATATTTAAGACATTAATAATTGGACGGCTAATCGATTCAATACCTAAAACTTCTAAAGCAGCGGTTAATAGTGGGATGAAGAGTAAAACATAAACAATGGTTGCGCCAACTTTGGCTAATTTATTACCACTTGGTGCAGCGTCCACTTGGTCTTTAACCGTTTCACCAACAGCACCTTCAGATTTGTTAACCAGTTTATTCATCCAACCATCGATGTCAACCTTTTCGAGCAGGCCTTGTACCAAGTCGCGGACAAATCCGCAGAGGTAGAAAGCCAATACCAAGATAAGTCCAGAACCAATAATATTTGGAATGAAAGCAAAGAACTTATCGAACATATTGGTGATTGGTTCAAGAACGCCACCGATATTTAAACCATTTAAAATCGCCGGTAAGAAGAATACAAAAACCAAGTAATAACCGACACTGGCTACTGTTTTAATAACACCCTTGGCATCTGATTCATTCTTGGCCACTCCCCATTTTTGGAAAGTGCGGTCAGCGTGAATGGCACGCAGGCCTTTGACAATCAATTTACGTACAATTACCGCAATAATCCAGGCAATAAGGATTAAGAGAATAGTCCCTAGGATATTAGGAACTGCTGCGATAATTGGATCTAATAAAGTATGTAAGAAATCCATTATAATCTCCTCCTAATACAAAATATTACTATTTTTATTACCTTAATTATATCAACCTTTAATAATATTTTAAAATAATATGAACTTTCCCTTTAAAATTTACACAAAGCGATAAATATTTTGTACTTAATAAAGATGTTTTATCATTATAAGAAAGTATTTTTGTTCCTAAGCCTACTTGATCCCCAAATAGTGAGCCAGAAGTTCAAGGGTCTGCATTCGCTTGTCAATTCCTGGAACTAGGGGCATAATCAGAGCTTCGTCGGCATCTAAGTAATTGATCCAGTCCTTCAGCTGGCTGGCTACTTGGCTGGCCTTGCCATGGAGCATCCGACTGCGGTTGCTCTTAATTTTTTCAGCCATCTGACTGGTGATTTCGGTTGCTTTGGCCGTTTTGATGGATGGCATCCGTTGGTAGTAAGAAAACTGATCTTGACCTAAAAGCCATAAATCCAGCGACCGGGTCAAGTCTTCCGCCTCATCTTCTTGGTCAGCAGTCGCTACAAAGGCTGAAAACATGGCCTTAGGTTCCTGTAATAATTGTGAGGCTTTAAAGTGCTTGCGGTAAGTGGCAATGGCTTGGCGTCCCACTTCTAGGGCATCTTCTCTGGCATAGGGGAAGATGCCATAGACATAGGCACAGCCAGCTTCAGCGGCCCACTTGGCCCGGCGAACACTAGTGGATAAGAGCCACATTGTCGGTAAGTCTTCCACTTGAGGATTGGCTAGAATCTTAGTTTGCCCATCCTCGCTTTGAGTGAGATAGTCATAGACTTGTCTTAAGTCTGCTTCGTAAGAAGGGATCTTGTCACCAGCCCGTTCCAGCGCCTTCCTGACGATTGGTGTCCCCATGTTATTACCTACGCCTAAGTCAATCCGCCCTGGGAAATAAGCCTCCATCACCTTAAAGTTTTCCACCACCTTATAGGGGCTGTAATGGGGCAACATGATGCCTCCCGACCCAATTCGAATACGTTGAGTGTGGTTGAGCAACTGCATCATAATGACTTCAGGACTTGAACTGGCAAAGGCAGGAACATTATGGTGTTCAGCCATCCAAAACCGCTGGTAACCCAAGGCTTCCGCCTTTTGAGCTAACTGAATCGTATGGGCTAGGGCCTGGCTGGCTGTTTCGCCTTCATCAATCACTGCATAATCTAAAACACTTACTTTCACCCGATAGACCTCCTTTATTTCATTCACTTATAGTATAACACGGCATGGCTAAGAACATTCACTGGACCCTAGAGAGGATTCACACCTAGCTTGACTTGGCATTTTAAGCTAAAAGCCATAGAATATAATTAATAAAATCATTAGGAGGTTATTATGAAGCAAGCAATGAACCCTAAATACCAAGCCTTATTCCAGCCACTGACCTTGCCCAATGGGATTGAATTGGCTAACCGCTTTTCTTTGAACCCCTTGACGACTAACTCGTCGACTCGGGAAGGCTTTGTAACCGATGAAGACATCAATTACGCCAAAAGACGTAGCCAGTCTGCCCCCTTACAGGTCACCACGGCAGCCTATATTGAAGACTATGCCCAATTGTTTGAATTTGGCCCCAGTGTCCGCGATGACCGTTTTATTGAGGGACTCAGTCAACTGGCCAAGGCCATGAAAAGGGACGGCGCTAAGGCCATCCTCCAATTGACCCATGCTGGGCGTTTCGCTAAGGCTACCCTAAAAGACTACCATGTCGTCTACGGACCTAGCTACATGCATCTCAAGAGTCCAGTCGAACATGACGTCTTAGCCATGAGTCAGCGTAAAATTGACCATGTCATCCAACAATATAAAGAAGCCACCAGACGGGCCATTGAAGCCGGTTTTGATGGAGTAGAAATTTCTAACGCCCAACGGTTATTGCCCCAACAGTTCTTCTCTCCCTTCTCAAACCAAAGAGAGGACCATTACGGCCCCCAAAATCTAGAAAACCGGGCCCGCTTTGGGGTTGAGGCCACCCAAGCCATCCAAGAAGCGATTGATGAATCCGGGGTGAAGAACTTTATCTTGGGCTTTCGTGGCACCCCAGAAGAAACCCGGGGCAATAAAGTTGGCTATAGCGTCGATGAATTTAATGATTATTTCGACCGTCTTCTTGACGTTGCCGACATCCAATACTATGCCATTGCTAGCTGGGGCCACGACATTTACCTAGAAAAAGTTCGTAGCGATAAACACCAAGGCGAGTATGTCAACCAAGTGGTTAAAGACCATATCAATGGTCGGGTACCTGTCATTGCTACTGGAGGGATTAATTCTCCTGATAAGGCCCTAGCTGCCCTAGAACATGCGGATATGGTGGGACTATCTTCTGTATTTGTTACAGAACCTGACTTCGTGACTAAATTGGCCCAAGGGCAGGAAGATGCTATCGATATTAGTCTCCACCCTGAAGACTTAGCTGACCTCGCCATCCCCCAAGGAGCCTTTAAGGACTTAGTTGAATTTATGGACTATGGCGGCTCCCTACCGCAAGCAACCCGTCAAGACCTCCGCCAATTAAACCAACAAGATACCACTTCTTACTTTAAGGATTATCAATAAAAGGATCGAGTAGGACTCTGTCCGTTAGTCGGACAGAGGACCTCTCACACCACCGTACGTACGGTTCCGTATACGGCGGTTCAATATCTTAAATAGGCAGACTCCGCCAGGAGGGTTAATGATTTTAATCCCCACTGACGGAGTCTTTTTGTTGTCAGAGCGTAGTGCACCTCCGGTGTCTTGGATAGACGCCAATACTTCTTGCGTGAGAAAGCAATACGCTTCGCGCTTTCACTATCCAATCCCAACCGCATGAGGCGTATAATCTTCGTTCGACAGTTTTTCCATCGCTTCAAAATGAGTTGCCTTAGGCGATGGTTTAACCATTGTTCTATCTCTTCAATATAGGTTTTAATATAGCCTACTCCAAAATAGTTGATCCAACCTTGTGTGACTTGGTTGATCTCTTTTACAATGGTTTTAAAGGTACCTGGTCGCTTTCGACTTGTCAGACGTTTTAACTTTGCTTTGAATTTCTTCTTCGCTTCATTCGTCGGACGAAAACGACAACCCTTTCGGGTAGGCTTGATAAGGCAACCCAAGAATTTTAAACGGGTTGGCGAACCCACTTGACTTTTCTCATGGTTAACGGTTAATCGAAGATCTTTTTCAATGTAAGTAGTAATACTTTTTAGCACACGTTCTCCTGCTCGCTTAGATTTGACGAAAATCGCAAAGTCATCTGCGTAACGTACAAAACGATGTCCACGACGTTCTAATTCTCTATCCAATTCATTTAAATAAACATTACATAGAAGCGGTGAAATAACACCCCCTTGAGGGGTACCCGTATGACTGTCAATAAATTGACCAGACATATCAATAACACCTGCACTCATAAAACGTCTAAGAATACGTGATATCGCTGGATCTTTTACCATTTGTTCCAAGTAATGAATCATTTAATCTTGATTAAAATTATCGAAACAATTCTTTAGATCGCAATCAACCACAACTTTATAGCCTGTTTCGTAATAGTCGACACATTGTTTCAGTGCACTATGTGCACTCTTGCCTTTACGAAAGCCATGACTATAAGGTGATAGTTGAGGATCTATGATTGGTTCAATCACTTGTCGAATGGCTTGTTGAACAATGCGATCCCTGACCACAGGAATACCTAATCGACGAACTCCTCCATTGGCTTTGGGAATTTCTACCCGCTTGACCGGTTGAGGTTTATATGTTGCATTCATCAATTTCTGTTGTAAGGGTCTAAGATACTTTCTTACTTCAGCTTCCGCAGCTTCTGCGGAAACACCATCAATACCAGCTGCTCCTTTGTTCTTACGAACTAATTGAGCTGCTCGCATGAGGTTTTCTTCTCTGACAACGAGACTCATTAGAGACCCATCATGTCTTTTCATATATTCAATAGCTCTACCACTAAGCACATCTACATACTTTTCAGGTTCCACCTTATTCCTCTGTAGGCTGCGTTGCTTCCGCAACTTTTCTGCTTTTCCCATAATTGAGCTACCTCCCATCTAAATAAACATGGATATTGTTCAGTCCTTCGTTTCCTCTGGAAACTACTATGACTTCGGCTGACTTCTCACAGTAAACCTTTTTCGACCGGCTTCTTATAAGGGGACTCCTGCGCCGTCTGTGAGATCTCCCTGGGTAAGAACGACAACTTTCTACTCATGTCACTGCTTCATCTACTGTCTCAGATTCGTGCAGTATTGGACTTCACTTTGTCTGGCAAGCTCATCCATCTTTTGACAGCCTTTCTTTATGAAGTTTCTGTACGTCAGTGCAAGTATTTGCCTCCAACTTCCTTCAGATTCCACCTCACGGTGGACACCCTTGTCATTGGCTAACAGTTCCTACTGCAAAGGCCTGTAGTGGACTTTCACCACCGAGTTGTCGCCCATGCCAGGCGCACCAAAGAAAAAGCAGACGCCCAGTTTTAAGAGCGTCTGCTTTTTTAGTCTGATCATCATTAAATGTCTAAGCCAATTTCAAATTCACGTGGTTTCTTCTTGAAGAGGTATTCCCCGTTGCGAACCGAAGCCAGGCATTCTACCCGGTTACGGACCGCTTCAAATGGACTTGGTGCATCTAAGACGATGAAGTTGGCTGATTTATCAGCTGCTAGGCCATATTGGTCTTCGATGTGGAGGGTTTTAGCCCCATTATAGGTAATTAAATCCAAGACCCGTTCAAAGTCTTCGTCAGACATGATTTGAGCAGCATGGATCCCATTATCTAAGATATTCATCATATTCCCATTTCCTGCTGGGTACCAAGGGTCAACAATGGAGTCTTGACCAAAGGAAACATTAATATCATTGTGGAAGAATTCCGCTACCCGGGTCAAGCCACGACGTTTTGGATAGGAGTCTGACCGACCTTGTAGGTACATATTTTCCGTTGGTTGGGAGGTAAAGTTCATCTTCGATTGTTGGAAGAGTTGCATGAGACGGAAGAAATAAGCGTCATCTGCTGAACCTAGTGAACAGGTATGGCTAGCCGTTGTTCTAGGACCATAACCTTCTGTTAAGACCAAGGCATTAAGTAACTGAACGAAGCGGGACTCAGGGTCATCGGTTTCGTCACAGTGAACGTCAATCAACTTGTCATATTTCATGGCTAGTTCCACAATTTTGTGGATGGATTTTTCACCTAATTCTCGCGACCATTCAAAGTGAGGAATCCCACCTAAAACATCGGCCCCCATTTTCAAGGCTTCTTCCATCAATTCTAAACCTTGACCATTACCATCTTTATAGGCAAAGACCCCTTCTTGAGGGAAGGCAACCACTTGGATAGTGACCTTATCTTTTAATTCATCACGGACTTCCAACATGGCTTCGATATTTTTTAGTTCAGGATCGGTACAGTCCGTTTGGGCCCGAATATATTGAGTCCCATATGCCATCACGTCGCGAACCGCTTGGTACATCCGTTCCTTAGCTTCTTTTTTGCTTTGTCCTAGTTTAATGTGAGACCAGCGGGCAATTCCTTCATAGAGGGTCCCGGTCGCATTTTCAGAGTTATCGGCTTTGCCGGTGAAATAGTAGTCTAAGTGCAGGTGAGAATCGACATAAGGCGGGATAACTAACTTGCCCCCTAAGTCAATGACTTCATCTGCTTCACCTAAATCCTTACCAAAAGCAGTAAATTTACCATCTTCAACCATAAATTCATTGGCATCTGCTTGCTTATAAATTACTGCATTAGTAAATTTTTTCTTCATAGCATAACCTCCATTAATTTAATCGTTACACTTCCATCCTACTCTATTTTCACTTTTTTTAAAAGTTTATTATCACAAGCTGGCCTACACTGGTCCATCTATTGCTTAAACATCTTGCAGATCAATAATGGTCCGCCCCATATGTTTACCGGTCTTTAGGGCTTCAACTGTCTCTTCAATTTGATCTAAGCCCACACTATCATAAGTTAATCGATCAACCACCTTCCAGTCAGTGGCGAGTTTATTCCATAATTCCTGCCGGTAATGGATATCGAGTTCTTGGCTGTTAATTCCTAGCAAGTTGACCCCTCTAAGAATCAAAGGGAGAACAGTGGTCTCTAGCTGATTACCCCCGGCATTCCCACACAAGGTCATCGAGCCCCACTCACGAATAAAGGTCATGGCCTGAGCAGCAACCTGACCACCGACAGTATCTAAGACAAAGTCAAAGCGGCGCTTATTCAGAGGCTTATTTCCCCCTAAATCTGCTGGCCAAATCACCTGAGCAGCCCCTAATTTCTTAACCAATTCTTCTTGATAATCTTTTCTGATTAGAGCAGTCACATTTTTAAAGCCTAACCTATTCAGGATGGCTAGGGCGATACTGCCTACCCCACCACTAGCGCCGGTCACCAATATTTCAGGCTGCTGGTCTACTGTCATACCGTGCTTCAACAAACTATCCACCGAATAAGCGGCCGTCAGTCCAGCAGTACCATAAATCATGGCTTCTTTTTCACTCAATCCCTCCGGCAGAGTCACTAACCAATCATAGGGCACTTTGAGGTATTGGCTATAGCCGCCGTTATGGTTCACTCCCGCTTGCGAACAGGTATTAATCACTTTTTGCCCAATTTCAGCCTCAGGATGACTGGACTCAACAATTTCCCCACTGGCATCGATCCCAGGAATGAGTGGATAGGAACGGATCACGCCTCCCTGGTGCTGAGTGGCTAGCATATCCTTATAATTCATCGATGAATAGGCCAGCTTGACAATCGTGTCGCCCTCATCTACCGGCTGGTCTCCCAATTGGTAATCTTCTAAAGCATAAGAGGTTTCGTCGCCATCA
This sequence comes from Aerococcus tenax, assembly GCF_003286645.3. Taxonomy (NCBI): domain Bacteria; kingdom Bacillati; phylum Bacillota; class Bacilli; order Lactobacillales; family Aerococcaceae; genus Aerococcus; species Aerococcus tenax. The sequence continues at coordinate 1,558,919 of NZ_CP127382.2, forward strand.
CTACGCACAACAACAGCTTTAAAAGTCTCCTTCATCTTAATCCCTCCATATTCTTATCAACCGCTACAATTTTCTACTTGCAGTATGTCAAGAAGGTCATTAAAAATCAAGGGAAGCGCTTACTTTTGGAGGCAAAAAAGAGAGGCAGAAACAAATGTCCTAGCCTCTTTCTCAATTCTAATCTTCGACTTTAGATTTTTCTTTGATGGTGTCGGCAGAATTTTGTAATTTGGCAAGTTCTTCTTCAGTTAAGTCTAATTGACTTTGTTTAACAATCCCTGCTTTACCAACGATCGCTGGGTAGGAGAGATAGGTGCCATATTCTTCACGGTAGTTAGAAACAGGTAATTCTTCATGACTATCGGAAAGAACCGCATCGACTAAGCGATCAGCAGCTGCTGTAATCCCATAGTTGGTATATTTCTTACCTGAGAAGACCACGTAACCGCCATCACGGGTTTCTTGGTCGACATCTTCTAAACTGAAATCGACTTTTTCTAATAGCTTGTAAATGCTTTGGCCCATGACTTTAACGGTCGACCAAGCCACAAATTGGGAGTCCCCGTGTTCCCCTAGACTGTAACCTTGGACTGATTTAGGATGAACATCAAATAATTTACCCACAGCCCGTTGTAAACGTGCGGAGTCCAATAAAGTCCCGGTTCCGATAACCTTTTCCTTGGCTAGGCCGGTAACTTCTTGGTACAAGTTACAAATCGCGTCATTAGGGTTAGTAATGACCACTAAAACCCCAGAAAAGCCTGATTCTTTAATCGTTTGACCAACTTTTTTCACTTGTTCACGGTTATGTTTTAACTCACCGAAGCGGTCAGGGTTGTCGCCACCAATTAAGCCAATGTTCCCTAAAGCAGAAACAATAACTTCTGCTGATTTGAGGGCTGCTTGATCATTGACATTGATTTTGACGCTGTGGTTTAAGTTACTCATAGCATCTTCAAAGTCTAAGGCATCTGCCTTCACCTTTGCTTCATTGGTATCAAATAAAGTCAATTCATCAACATGGCCATTAAGGATTAATTGATGGGCAACAGTAGACCCAACATTTCCCATTCCAAAAACTGCTACATGACGTGACATCCAATCACTCCTTTCATTTATTGTTACATACTATACCACACTTTTTGACTTTGAAGCGGTAAATTTTCAGAAAATTCTTTCTTTTTGGCCTTTTCTATTCTATGAATTAAAAACCAATCTAGTATATACTGGTAATTGACCATACAGGAAAGGAAGAGATCATGCCTATCCCCATTATTTACGAAGATAACCACCTGCTCATTGTTGAGAAGCCAATCAATATGCCGGTCCAAGAAGATGCTAGTGGAGACCTAGACCTACTGTCAGCGCTCAAGGCATTTATTAAGGAAAGGGACCATAAACCAGGCAATGTCTACTTGGCCCTCCTCCACCGCCTGGACCGTCCAGTGGGTGGGGTGATGGTCTTTGGGAAGACCTCCAAGGCCGCTAGCCGCTTATCGGATGATTTTAGAAGGCATAGGGTCAAGCGCGACTACCTGGCTGTGGTTCAAGACCAAAATTTGACGCTAAAAAATCGAGAAACCTGGACCGATTACCTCTATAAAAACCGTAAAAAGAACAAAGTCAGCGTGGTTAATAAGGCCGACAAGCGCGGTAAAAAGGCTGTCCTTGACTATCAATTACTGAAACAAAGAAAGCAAGTTGCCCTGGTCAGAGTCCGCCTCCACACCGGACGGTCTCACCAAATTCGCGTGCAATTTCAAAGCCGCCAGCACCCACTCTGGGGTGACCAAAAATACGGTCAAAAATATAGTCACAAAGGCCAACAAATCGCACTCTGGGCCCAGCATTTAAGCCTCATCCACCCCACCAAAAAAGAAATAATGACTTTTACCAGTACCCCGCCCCTCAGTAAAGAGCCCTGGAATATATTCAAAGACCAATTCACTACTGATGAAGACTGATATTTCATGACGTAAAAAAAGAGCACCCCAGCGATGGGGCGCTCTCCTCGTGGTGTGACTGTCGCACTCTCAAAATGTGCTCCAAGCGCGAGGTGAGCTCCATTTCAGAAGTCCTTGCAAATCCTCTTCGAGGATTTACTGCGCACTTCTTCCAATTGCTATAGCTGTTCGAAGCAAAGCGAGTTACAGATATAGTATGCGTAGCTCTCTCCCCTCTTTTTGCGCTTGTCACACTCTCTTCCAAACCTGCTCCAGTCACAGGACGAACGTCCATTTCAAAAACTGCCAACGCTCAGACTAGCTGAGCTTGTGACAGTTTTCTCCAATGGTTTCGTCCTCTATTGTGACTGTCGCACTCTGTATAGTTGAGTTCGGAAGGGTGAGGGGATGTCCTTTCAGAAAAGTTGAACGACCAGCAAGCTGAGTTCGAACGCCAGCCTTGAAGTTGCTTCAGAAAATACCAACGCACAGACTTGCTGTGTTTATGGTATTTCCCTCCAGCAATTCAAGGCTTTGACGTCGTTCTCACATCCTTATAACTGGCCTTATCAGCTTTTCTTCCAAGGAATCTCCCTCACTGATCCTTCCTCACATCCTTTATTCAATGGGTTGGACGTTAAAGCCTTGTTTGCCTAGGTCTTCGATTAGTTCTTCCCGCCGACTTTGCCGGAGGTTGGATTTTTTCACGACTTGTTCATAGAAGGAGTCGACCCGCCGGTTAGAGTCACGTAAATCATAGTAAGTGGTCATCTCTTGGTCATAGGTATCCATAATTTCCTTAGCATTGTCTGGATAATGGTAGGTGTCTTCAAAGATTCGCATTTCCTTAGGAATCCTAGGCTTCAATTGGGGTTCTTGGTTAGGATGACCAAAAGCCAATCCTAAAACAGGTGCCGTTAATTTGGGAAGCTGTAGAATATCAATCATGGCACCCATGTTATTTTGAATGCTCCCCAAAAACACTGCGCCCATATCTAAGGATTCTACAGCATTATTCACGTTTTGCGCCATCAAGACGGCATCACTATAACCTTGTAAGAAGCGTTCTAATTGGTGGGAAGAAGCCGTATCTGCGTCGTGTTCCTTTGCAATTTGGGTATTGCGATATAGGTCTACGATAAAAATCCATAGTTCAGGAGCCCGGGCAACATAGTCATGGTTACATACTTCGGCAATTTGGGCTTTCTTATCAGGATCTTTTACCCGGATAACGCTGGCATACTGCATCCCGGTTGAAGTTGCGGTATGGATCGCTACCTCTTCTAATTGCGTAATCACTTGGTCACTAATCTGGTCTTGGGTAAATTCACGAATAGTGCGGTGGTTCAATTGTTGTTCAATCAATGAGTTTTGCTTGTTCATCCAAAAACCTCCTTATATACTATATGGTAAAGTTTAGCAATTGGCTTAGGCCTTGTCCACTGAAGAAGTCTATCCGCTCACTAGTAAAAGCCGGCAAGCATTAGAAAATCGCAATAAATTTTGGAAACTTCTAAAATAATCATTAAGGAGGAATCAGCATGTGCGGTCGTTATGAATTTAACCAGGAAGAAGCCTTACTCAAGCACTTCTACCAACGGGCCAATGATCCCGACATCCAAACTGGGACCCTCTACCCTGGCCAGGTTGTGCTCACCCTGAGCGCTAACCCAGACCAGTCAGTCCATGCGCGCGGCATGGAGTGGGGCTATGCAGGCTTTACTAAGGGGCAATTATTGATCAATGCCCGCTCGGAAAGCATCACGGATAAGGCAACTTTTCAAGCCGATTTTCACTACCGTCGCTGTCTCTTCCCTATGTCCAGCTACTATGAGTGGACCAAGGACAAAGAACGCTACCGTTTTTCCAGTAATGACATTCTCTATGTGGGTGGCTGTTATCAGATGCCTAAGTCGGTGTCTAGCCATCCCCGGGCCGTGCTCATGACCCAAGCAGCTAATCCGCTAGCCCAAGAAGTTCACCACCGCATGCCCTATTTTGTCCAAGCCAAGGACATCCGCTCTTGGCTCAATGACTATGACTTTGCCCGCCACTATCAAAACTCTAATGCCCAACTCTTTATGGAAAAGGAAACCGATAATAAGAGCTTCCGCAACATGACTCTCAACCTTAAAGATTAATAAAAAAGAAAGGCTGCACAGCCCTTCGTTTTGATTCCTAACGAAACTGTGGCAGCCTTTTTTAAATCGCTTATTTTAATAAGGGTTGAAGGAGAAGGTGGAACCGATATTTTCGGCTTCTGCTTCTTTGGCTAATTGACCAGCAATGGCAATGTCTAAGGCACCGATACCGATTGGTACACATATAGTGGTCCCCTTGCGTAGTCCTGGTAAGGTTAAACGACCTGAAGCTAATTGACCAATGGTTGCATCAATATCATCTTCATCAATAATTGACTTGGTCGCTGCATCTGCTAAAGCGCCACGGTGTAGGGCTTGGCCAATATGGTCGACAACAATATGGTCAGAATAGTTAATCAGGTGGTTACCAATTTCATGACCAGACCCAATTGGAATTATGACCGTGTCGCCAGAAATGTCTTGGTAGTCAAGTAAGGCTTCTTGTGATTTGGTTGCTGTAATCACAATATCGGCGTCACAGGCTTCTTTGACATCAGTCACATAGTCAATATCACCATCCACTAAGTCTTCGTGTTCCGCGATAAATTCCTTAACGCCTTTGTCATGGTAGTGCCAGAGGTTAACATGTTTAATATTAAACCAGTCAGCAATGGCATGGAGTTGCATCGACGCTTGCATCCCGGTACCGAAGAGGGCTAAGTTAAGGTCAGACCCTTTCTCAAAGCCTAGGTACTTAATAGCAACAGCCGTTTGCGCACCAGTTCTGAGGTTAGTAATTAAGGTCCCATCCATCACTGCTTTAAAGGTCCCTAATTGAGGGTCAATTAAGAGAATGAGCCCATTAATGTAAGGATAGCCGGCTTCTTTCCGTTTGCCATCAAAACCACCGACCCATTTTAGACCAGCAACATCTAAACCACCTATATAAGCAGGCATAGCATTCATATAGCCTTCATATTCAGGCCAATCACTGTTGTTTCCTAGATCTAAGGTGACCTTGGTGGGGTTCTTCACCCGACGTTCCCCTACCTCTTGGAAAGTTTTTTCGACAATTTCATTCACCTTGTCCATGGTCAACATTTTCTTAATGGTTTCTTGGTCCAATAATCGTGTTTCTGTCATATAACAACTTCCTTTCTATAACAATATCCACCTATATAGTAACAATAATTCAGAAAAAAGTTATAAAAAAGCCCTTGGCCAATTTCAATGGCTAAGGGTTGAGACAATTTTTGGGTTAAAACTGACCGATTATTTTTCTTCTTCAGCCAGATAAATAAAGACCTCCGAGCGACTTAAGCAACCAAGGGTTTTCCCCTCATGGCTAATAAGCACCGCTTCCTCTTGAGACAGAACCTGATAGAGCTCAGTCAGCGAAGCTTGGCTATCAAGCTGGGGCATGTCTTTAGCCATTTCTCCAACCACTTCTCCTTTTATCGCTGGCAAAGCCTGTAAGAGTGAAGCGACTGAAGTCGGCTCTTCTGCCACTAAACTCCCCTGTTTAAAAAAGTGGCGGACAAATTCATTGGCTGGCTTGGCTTTGATATTTTTAGGGCTATCAACCTGGACTAGGCGCCCGGCTTGCATGATGGCAATCCGGTCTCCCAAGCGCAAAGCCTCATCCATGTCATGAGTAACAAAGACAATGGTGGTTTGGATTTTGTGGTGGAGGTCCAGTAAAAGTTCCTGGAGGGACTCCCTAGAAAGTGGGTCTAAGGCGGAAAAAGGCTCATCCATCAGAATTAAAGGCGGTTTAGCAGCAATGGCCCGACAGATCCCCACCCGCTGCTGTTCACCCCCAGAGAGCTCGTGGGGATAACGTTGACTATATTTTTCCGGATCTAAGCCAACCTGGTCGAGGAGCTCTCTAGTTCGGGCTTGTCGTTCCTGTTTAGCCATGCCGATCATTTCCGGGATAGTTTCGATATTCTCTTCAACAGTCATGGTGGGAAAGAGAGCAATATCTTGCAGGACATAGCCCATCTGCCAGCGCATTTTATTCAAGTTATAGGAACGGATATCTTGCCCCTTAAAGTAAACCCTTCCCGCTTCGGGGCGGACTAAACCATTAATCATTTTTAGGCTGGTGGTTTTACCACTCCCCGAGGGCCCCACCAGAACAAAGAATTCCCCGCTAGAAATTTGTAGGTCTAAGTGATCGACCACTAACTTATCTTGGTAGAACTTGCTCACGGAATCAAAATGGATAAAATCTTCCATTATTGGCCACCTCCAATCAAGCCTTTGTCAAGTAAGAACTGATGAGCAACGTCTTTGGCTGACTGGCCTTTTTGACTGACCTGGTAGTTCATTTGAATCATTTCTTCCTCCGTAATCATACCGGCTAAGCGGTTCAGGGCTGCTACCACTTGGGGATGGTCCTGGGCATAGTCGAGTCTTAACATCGGTGCTCCCTGGTAGTGGGGAAAGAGACCTAAGTCATCTTCTAGAGCTACCAGGTCGTAGGCTTTGATTTCACTATCGGTTGAATAACCATCCACCAGGTCGACCTCCCCCTGGGCAATGGCCTGGTAGCGTAGAGCCGGTTCCATACTGGAGACTTGGCCAAAGTGCAATTGGTAAAGGGATTGGATGCCTTGGTAGCCGTCTTCACGGTCGATAAATTCTAAGGTAAAGCCCGCACTTAACTTATCCGCATAGGGTTTTAAATCAGAAATTTTCTTAATCCCCATGGCTTCCGCTTGGTCACGGCGCATCAGAATCGCATAGGTATTTTCATAGGCCATAGGGTCTAATAAGGTAAGTTGGTATTCTTTCTCCAAACCTTGTTTAGCCAAGTCATAGGTTTCTCCCTTAGAAAGCTGTCCTGGATGACTAGATGGCTGATTTTCCAAGAGACTGCCAAGAATAGTTCCGGAAAACTCCGGATAGATATCCACCTCTTGGTGGGAAAGCGCTTCAAAGAGAAAGCTGGTCTTGCCAAAATTGGGCTTCAATGCTACTTGAAACTGATCATCTTCAGCTTGAATGAGCTCTTGGTACATGTTGATCAAGATATCCGGCTCACTGCCTAATTTCCCAGCAATCACCACTTTTTGATCAGGGGCTTGAACATTTTGGTAAAGATTCGCCCCTCCAATCACAAGAAACAGTCCCAAGAGACTAGTTACCACCACCAGAGGACTCTTATTCTGCAAAAACTTTATTAAGGTGGAAAAAATCAAAGCTAAGAGGGCTGAAGCGATCGCCCCCACTAAGGTTAAGAGCGGCTGGTTACGGTCAATTCCCAAGAGGATGAAAGTCCCAAGCCCTCCACCACCGATCAAAGCAGCAAGGGTAGCCGTTCCAATAATTAAAACCAGGGCTTGGCGGATCCCAGACACAATGACAGGCAATGCGATCGGTATTTCCACCTTTAATAAGCGACGCAGGGGGGACATACCAAAGGCCACCGCCGCCTCTTCGATAGAAGCATCAATCTCTGTGAGCCCCACATAGGTATTTTGAAAAATAGGCAGGAGAGCATAGACGACTAAGGCGATTAAGGCTGGCACCGTTCCAATCCCAACTAAGGGAATTAAAAGCCCCAAAAGCGCTAATGAAGGAATGGTTTGTAAGACACTGGTGACCTGCAACGCTCCCTCAGCGATCCGGGGCTGGGACCGGAGTCCAATCGCTAAAGGAATCCCGATGATAAGGGCAATTAATAAGGCGGTTAGCGACAGGGTCAAGTGTTCCCAGGTCGCCGCTATCAGATCACTGCCACGTTCTTGAAAAATATTTCCTAATTCTGCAATCATTTGTCCATCCTCTTACTATGCTTAGTTGTCACTATTTACTGGCTGATTTTTCTCCTGGCTAGATGAGTATTAAAGCTCTCATTAGCTTAAATTAAAGGGAAGTAAATAGCAATTTTAAAGCATGGCTACCCACCCTCGTTATATAACTGTTCAGTCATCAAAGACACCTTAAAAAGGCATAGCTAAAGGCGATTAAAGTGGGTGTAAGCGCTGACAAAAACAGGCCACTTGTGCTATTCTTAAGGTGTCAAGAAATACCAAATAGAAAGAAGGAATAGCAGCATGAGTGAATTTAAAGAAGTAACTTTTAAACCAGGCACCTATCATGTGCGTGCCAATGGGCATAACGGCTCTCTCCCCATGACAGTCGAGCTATCTGAGCACCGGATCGAAAAAATCGAGGTCGATTCTAGCGGGGAAACCAAGGGGATCGCTAGCCCGGTCTTTACTGAAGTGCCCCAAGACATCATTACTGGGCAAACCTTAAATGTAGATACCGTCTCTGGTGCTACTGTGTCTAGCCACGGCATTATCGATGGGGTTGCCGACGCGGTTAAAGAAGCCGGTGCCGATCCAGAAGTCTTACGCCAACGTCCTAAGCCTGAAAAAGAAACCGCCCAAGATGAAAGCTTGGAAACGGATATCGTAGTCGTTGGTGGTGGTGGTGCTGGTCTATCCGCAGCTGCTGCTAGTTTACAAAGCGGTAAAAAGGTTATCCTATTAGAAAAATTCCCAGTGATCGGTGGGAATACCGTCCGTACTGGTGGCCCCATGAATGCAGCTGACCCTGAATGGCAAAATAAGTTTGAAGCACTTCCTGGTGAAGACCACACCCTCGAAGAAATCTACAATGTCGATGAAAGCGAAATCGACCAAGAATACTTAGAAGACTTCCGCGAATTAAGAAAACAAATTAAGGCTTACTTAGAGGAAGTTGATGGTAAGGACGAATACCTCTTCGACTCCACCCTCTTTCACCGGATCCAAACCTACCTTGGCGGTAAACGGACTGACCTCAAGGGCAATCAAGTCTACGGGAATTATGACTTAGTCAAAACCCTTACCGATAATGTACTAGATTCCGTGCATTGGTTAGAAGATATCGGGGTTGAATTTAACTACGAAAGTGTTGCTATGCCAGTTGGGGCCATGTGGCGTCGTGGTCACCAACCAACCAGTGACAACGGCTATGCCTATGTCAAGAACCTCGAAAAATTCATCTTAGACAATGGCGGCCAAATCATCACTGATGCCCGCGTTAACGAATTAATCGTCGAAGACGACCGCGTCGTTGGAGTGAAAGCAGACCACCAAGGCGCTAGCTTAACCGTTAGAGCCAAAGCTGTTGTTTTAGGTTCTGGTGGTTTCGGGGCAAACACTAAGATGCTCCAAGAATACAACACCTACTGGGAACGGATTGACGATGACATTAAAACCTCTAACTCCCCTGCCATCACTGGTGACGGGATTCAATTAGGGGAACAGGTCCACGCTGACTTAGTCGACATGGGCATGATCCAAATGCTCCCAACCTGTGACCCAGAAACTGGAGCCCTCTTCACCGGTCTACAAGTTCCACCAGCTAACTTCCTCATGGTCAACCAAGAAGGCAAACGTTTCGTTAATGAATTTGGTACCCGGGATGAAATTTCCAAGGCTGCCATCGCTAACGGCAGTCTCTTCTACTTAATTGCTGACGATGAAATTAAGAAAACGGCCTATAATACCAGCCAAGAAAAAATCGACCAACAAGTGGAAGATGGCACCCTCTTCCGGGCGGATACCATTGGCGAACTAGCAGAACAAATTGGGGTTGACCCTAGTGTGCTAGAAGAAACCGTAGCGACCTATAATTCTTATGTGGACCAAGGGGAAGACCCTGATTTCCATAAGAACGCCTTCGATCTAAAGGTTGAAGTGGCTCCATTCTATGCGACCCCACGTAAACCTGCTGTCCATCACACCATGGGGGGCTTAAAGATCGATACCGATGCCCATGTCATTAACCAAGATGGTGAAATCATCAAAGGATTATACGCTGCTGGTGAAGTAGCTGGTGGTGTCCATGCCGGTAACCGTTTAGGTGGTAACGCCTTAGCTGACATCTTTACCTATGGCCGAATTGCCGGTAAGAACGCTAGTCAAGAAGCTTAGTAAAATACCTCCTAAGTCTCAAAAAGCTGAGTACAAAAGTGCTCAGCTTTTTCTATTGCAATGACCTAAACAGCGAATTTCTTCAAGTCATGGTAAAGTATAGTTATTACTAGCAAAAATTTCTCTCAAACTCGAAGAAATGCTTGCTGAATTCCACTAAGAAAGGTGACCCTTATGTTATCTGACCAAAATGCCTATTATCTCCTCCAAGAGATGATTAAGTTCTATCCTCATGTGACCACTGAATTAAACTATGAGACCAATTTTCAATTGCTAATTGCTGTCATTCTCAGCGCCCAAACTACTGACCAAGGCGTTAATAAGGTCACTGCCAAATTATTCAGGGACTACCCCACTGCCGAGAAAATGGCCGCGGCCGACCCTAAAGACTTGGAACCCTACATCCAACCTATTGGTCTCTATAAAAACAAGGCCAAATACATCCAAAAAGCGGCCCAACAAATTATTGAAGACTTCGACGGTCAGGTACCCAATACCCGTAAAGATATCGAAAGCATCACTGGCGTCGGTCGTAAAACAGCCAATGTAGTTCTCAGCATCGCCTATGACGTCCCCGCCTTTGCGGTCGATACCCATGTTCAAAGAGTCTGCAAGCACCACCGCATCGTGGACCAAGACGCTAGCGTAAAAGAGGTTGAAAAACGAGTGACTGATTTATTGGACGAATCACAATGGCGGCAAGCCCACCAAGCCTTGGTCCGCTTCGGACGTTATATCTGTACCGCTAGAAACCCCCAATGTTTTGCCTATGAGCAATTATTCCAGCTTCCTGATCCTAGCGAAGAAGACCTATTACCTAAAGAAGGCGAAAAATAAGACCAAATTGAAAAGCGAGCAGGTCCAACAAAGGGTCTACTCGCTTTCTTGTACCACCAAAGAAGTCAGTACTTTAAAAAATTTGATAGTCACTTTTTATGGTTTCTAGTCTCATTAGAGGCCAATCGACTGCTATTACAGATAGAAATCTTGCTGACCTTGCCAGACCCGGACCGGATATTGATCAATCATTAAACTTTCCCCGTCGACTTGGCTAATCATTGGTCTGTTAATCTCTACTTCAACCACTTTTCCGCTTAGATGAGTCATATAAGGAGAGGACTCTTGCTGGTGACTGATAAAAATACGGTAGAGGAGGTCTAAAATCCCCTGAGCTTTAATATCATGAATAACAATGACAGACACTTTGCGGTCCGAGAATTTTTCCAAGGGGTAGAGATGAATGCCCCCGCCAAAGTAAGGGTTATTCATAAAGACTACCAAGGCGCAGCGGTCAAAATGATAGGGCTGGCCATCGATTTTCAATTGACAATTAAAAAGTGATAGCCGGGGTAAGCTTTGAAAGAGACCTACTAGGTAACGTAATTTATTGCCCCAAGGCTTGTCAAAGATCCCCTTACTTTCTTTGAGTTTGATGGCTTGTTCAATGACCACTCCGTCAAAACCCAACCCTAAACTATTGACCAAGGACCGTCTTCGCCCGTGTTGGCCCAATTGATAGTGGTAGATGGGAAGGGTTTTAGGAGATCTTTCTTCCACTAAAGGAGCTAGATAGTCAGACAAGTTGCTTTTATCCTGCTGGAAATAACGTGAAAAATCATTACCCGAGCCCGCAGGTAAATAGGTCAAGGGAATGTCGACTTGTTGAGCTTGGAGGACGGCTACCAGTTCATGGAGGGTCCCATCGCCACCAATCACCAAGAGGCGGCTCTCTTTTTGAAAATTATCCAGGAGCTCTGGCACTAAGTCAAAGATATGGCCCGGATAAGCAGTAGTATGCACCCGATAGCCCTGCTGGTGGTCATCAAGATAAGCTTGGACCTGGTCTAGTACTTCCCTTCCTCGGCCTAATCCAGCCTCTTCATGGCAAATAATCTCAATCACAGTCATGTCCCCTTTTTTTGCTAATGAGTCCTTGGCCTGCTTGTTATGGTCCTTCTCTCTTAGTTTTTGACAGCTTACTAAGGCTGACTATTAATAGCCTTCGCGGTAATAGTCGTCTCCCTTATAGATATCATGCAGATGGTAGATCGACTCACGACCTGGCATTTTCAGTGGCATTTGTGGGTCTGAGAAGAGAGTAATCAAAGCGGGTGGTAGTTTTGAAATTTTCACTTGTTCTGGCGAAATGGCAGTAACGATTTCATCACCGCGACCTTCTAAAATCTTCTTCCCAAATTGTGGATCAATCAAAGTCCCCCGGCCGACTGCTGCTAGATCAGCATAGTTCAGGGCATCTTGGGCCTTTTCTTCATCAGTAATCCCACCAACAACAATCAGCTTGACTTCATCTGGCAAGACTTGGCGGTAAAATTGGGAATAGGTCTTGTCTTGACCGGCAGGTTTGCCCTTATAGTTTAAGTTAGAAACATGGATATAGTCAAAGTCATAATCCTTACCTAAGTCTTCCACTAGGCGGGTTGAATCTTCGTAGGTGTAGCCCACATTATCGCCGTGAATTTCTTCCGGACTAATCCGGTAACCGATAATAAAGTCAGCCGGAGCCTCTTTTTTAACCACTTCAAAGACCGCATCATTAACTTCACGAATAAAGCGCGTCCGGTTTTCATAGGAACCGCCCCACTTATCGGTCCGTTGGTTGGACCATTTGGAGAAGAATTGTTGGTGGAGGTAGTGGTTAGCCCCATGGATCTCTACTCCATCAAAACCGGCTTTAATGGCGCGTCGGGTAGCTTCTCCAAAAGCCTTAATGGTCGCTTCAATTTCTTCTTCAGTGATTTCTTGGACTGGATAGTCTAAGAAAGAAAAGTCAATGGCACTCGGTGCTAAGGCGCGGCCACCGTGGCGGGCTGGAAAATTGGATTCCCGGCCGGAGTGGTTCAATTGAATAACGGCCTTGTTACCTTTTGCTTTTAAACTTTTGGCAATTTTACTTAAGCCTTCGATGTGATCATCACTTTGGATCCCTAACTGCTCCTTGTTGGCTGCCCAGGTATGGGAGGGACCACCATCCTTAATCACATAGCAATATTCGACAATCACCAATCCAGCTGATTCTGAACGCGCTGCGTAATAATCTAGGGTGTCTTGACTGACAAAACCTTGGCTCAATCCACTATTAGTTAACATTGGCGGTTGGACAATCCGGCCCTTTAATTGAGCCCCATGCCGCAAAGTAACGGTATCAGTTAATTTTTTAGTCATAATAAGTATCCTTTCGCTAGCAAGCCAGTCTCTCTTATATTAATGCTTATTGAGCCCAAAAAGAAATGGCCTGTTTTGTTTTTTCCTTTGGACATTATTTTAGCAAAATTCGCTAAAATTTCCAGAAAATGATGAATTTTACTTCTGTTCAATCGTGAACATTGATTAACTAGGCAAAAAATTCGCTATTTTTAGTCCCTTTTCTTGAGTGAAATTCTCAATTCTTTTGGCTTAAATTTTCTTTTATCTCCCTGCTTTCGTGATATGATAGCAATGGTTGTATAAAATTTTATTAATAAAAGAAAGGACTGTTTTATGAGTACTAAGCAACTTCCTTGGAAAAACTTATTGATACTTTCCTTTATCGCTTGTATTGCGATGATTTCAGAATTACTGCCTTCAGGATTCTTGCAAGAAATGGCCAGTGCTTTTAACGTGCCTTTAGGACGGATGAGTCTCTTTATTGGGACCTATGCCATTATGTCGGCCGCAGTCGGTATTCCCATTACCCGGGCCTTTTCCCAGGTCAACCGGAAAACCTACTTGCTATGGGTCTGTGGCTTCTTCGCTGTCAGCAATTTATGCATTGCTTTTGCTCCTAACTTTCTGATCGCCTTTTTGGCACGGATTATCGCTGGAGCCGCTGCGGGAGCGCTCTGGGCTATGTTAGGGTCTTACCCTATTGGCTTTTTACCCTTGCACTTAGCAGGACGCGGAACTGCCATTGTCCTGGCGGGAGTAACTTTTGGATTGAGTGTCGGCCTACCGATAGCGACACTCTTTGCTAAGGCCTTTGGTTGGCGGATGGGATTTGTTTTAATTACGCTTTTATTTATTGCCTCCGCTCTCCTTGGTCTGAAACTCTTCCCTCCAGTAGAAGGTGAAGAATACAATGCCGATAACAATTACGGTAAACTCTTAAAGAACAAGGGGATTCTGATCGCCAGTTTGGCAACGATTCTGATCGTGATGGCCCAATATGTTTCCTACATCTTTATCCAACTGATTGCCCAAACAGCCGGTATTGCCGTGGCCTCTGCCCAAGCGGCCTTTGGGGTTGGCGCCCTTCTATCGATCGGCATTGTCGCCCGCTTTATTGACCGCTATCTCTTCAAGTTAACCCTAGCCATTTCGGCCCTAACCGCCATCGCCATTTTTATTTTAGTGGTTAACCTCCCTAGTCCCTTGATTAACTATCTGGCTTTTGCCCTCTGGGGATTAGGCTTTGCACCGATGACGACTCTCCTGCAAACCGCAACGACCAAACAAGTTGACCATGGCAAGGCCTTAGCCAATTCCGTCAGCGCGACTTCCTACGATTTAGCCATCATGCTGTCTAGTTTACTGGGTAGCTTAACTATCGCTTCGCTCGGGCTCGATGGGACCCTTTGGATTTCCATTGGCTTTGCCTTAGCTGTCTTCTTTTTGGTTTTCTTTAACCATAAATATTTGTAAGCGTCAAATAGGAGAATAGAATTCAAAAAATCTTGATAAGCTAGCGAAGAGTTCTTAAGTACTCTGTATGCTAAACTTATCAAGATTTTTTGTTATTTAAGTAATTCTCTTTTTAATTTTTTTCGACAGATCGCTTGGATAGCGGGATGCCAGGGAAGATAATCTTCAAGCACTTTTTCACTTAGATGCTTTTCATTCGGCATGGCACTTAATAAGAAAGTGAGATATTTTTCAGGATCAAGGCCGTTGGCCTTAGCAGTTTCAATGATCGATAGAATAATTCCAGAATACTGAGCACCTTTAAAAGAGGTAGAAAATAACCAATTTTTTCTACCTATTACGAGTGCTTTTATGCCACGCTCTGCCCGGTTATTGCTCATTTCAACCGCACCATTTTCCAAAAATGCTTTAAAATAAGCTTCATATTTTAAGGCATAGGCGATGGCTGTTACTAATTTTCCTCCAGCAGTAGATGATTCCTCACGAAGGCGTTCGAAAAAGTGGTCAATTTTCACTTTTAAAATTTTCTGGCGTTTATCTAAACGTTCGGTTATCGATAAATCTTGCCATTTCTTTTCTAAAGTGAAAAATTGGTCACATTGTTTTACTGCCCATGAGCTGAGGAATTGACCTTGATATTTTTTAGGTGGTAAGGCATCATAAAACTTTCGTCTTAAATGCGCCCAACAGCCAGCAATAGTCACTCTATTTATTTTTGGATAGACATGCCACATATCGCAATGAATCACACCCTCATATTCAGCCATTCCCTTGGGAAGGTCATTAAAGCCTCGCCCAGGAGAATGGTGGTAGAGATAGATTTGTTGCTGAGTTTCTCGAGAAGAGCACGTTAACCAGTAATAGGTCTTTTCTTTCTCATGCTCAATGACCTTATAACTCGTTTCATCCATATGGATGACTGGCTGTTTGATTAGCTTTCCAGAAAGCAGTCGATAAAGAGGCTCAAAGTAATATTCTGCTGCTTTTTCATGCCAATTAATGAGCGTTTGACGAGAGAGCGGTAAGCCCATCTTTTCCCATTCACCTTCCTGGCGGTAAGCAGGAATTTTCAGCTCATATTTTTGTTGAAGTGAGTGAGAGACAAGACCTGCGGTCGCATAGCTCCCATTAAAGACAGGTTTTGGAACATCCGCACTGATCACCATTTCTTTCCCCGCTTTTTCTGAACAATTCGTACATTTATAGCTATGCTGAATAACATTCTCACAACGAATTTCCGCAGGAACGTAGCGTAACTGTTGGCGAATCTTCTTTTGGCCAATTTCTGCCATTTCTTGTTGACATCCAGAGCAATTGCGATCTTCACCTTCTAAGGTGTAATGAAGATCATAATCAGGAAAATTGTCAAGAATTACTTGTTTACGACCTTTTGGTCGTTTTTTGCGACGATAACTAATCGTTTCAAAAGTTTCATCCTCTTTTTCACTGATCAAATCACTAGCATCGACTTCGAAAAGACTTAGCTGATTATTATCCACTAAGTTTTCTTTCGAACGACCATAGAGCTTTTTCTTCAAATAGTGAATCAATTCATCTTGATGAGCAATCGTTACTTCTTTATTTTTTAGTAGTTTATTCTGATGATTTAATTCATTCTGTTTATTGTCGATGGATGACTGCTGACTGTCGATGACACGTTTTTGATGATTGATCATTTTCTTCAATACTTTAATTTCCTCAAGTAATTGCTGTTCTCTATTTGAAGCCATAGTCATCCTCCTTACTGTTTTTCCTATTTTACCAATTGTTTTGGAAAATGAAAATTTCAATAAAACTTTTTCTTTTGTGTTTTTCTTACAGAACTTTCGATAGAAAAACCATCGAGTAACCATTGCCACTGTTGCTTTGAAATCTGTTTCAATTCTCTATGAGTCTTAGGCCATTGCATTTTACCATCTTCAAATCGTTTGTAGAATAGCCAAAAGCCACTGCCATCCCAATAGAGTGCTTTAAAACGATCATTGCGGGTTCCACAAAATAAAAATAATGACTGACTGAACGGATCCATTTTAAATTCTTCCTGAACAATAGTTGTTAGCGAATCAATTCCTTTCCTTAAATCAGTTTTGCCGTAGGCAATGTAAATATGATGAAGGTCATCCATATTAATAATCATATAAAAACCCTCCTAACTATTAGAAGTATAGTTTGGAGGGCTTACATTTTATAGCCGTGTTTCTATTTGACGCTTACAAATATTTTACTTAATGCTAGCGATTCATTCCTATAGATAACTATTCCTTATGGTGTTGGGTGAAGCCTTCTGCTCCTCAACACCTTTTTATTACCAAATTAAAAACCGATCTCCCCTAACTAGTAAGTAATCTAGCTAGGAGAAATCGGTTTTCTTTTAAGCTTTTTTCACATCAAGTGCTTGGTTGGTAAGAATTATCTAGTGATGGTTAAAAGCTTTTATTTGTTTTTCCGTTTGCTTGGAAGGGCTAGGATTGCTCCTGCGGCAACTAACAAGAGTTCCAAGGCTACTGGTGCTGCCACCACACCGGTCTTAGGTAGGCTGGCGTTGGCATTTTCAGTTTGAGCGGCTTTTTCAGTTTGAGTTTCTTTCTCTTCCACTCGGTTAAGCTTTGGACTTGCTGTAGCAGCGGTTTGAGTGTCTTCCTTAGCACTGGTTTCAGTAGATTGATCGGTCTTTGCTTGTTGACTGTGATCAGTTACTGTTGGTTGGCTTGGTTGTTGAATGTGATCACTTTCTTGACTTGGGTGATCCTTGTCTTCTACCTTAGGAGCTGAAGGATGACTAGGTTCAGGACTTGGACTAGCTGGTTCAGGACTTGAAGGACAAGGTAGCGGTGAAGTTGGAATTTCTTCCACAAGCACTTCTCCTAGTTTTGAAACCTTCTTATCCTTGCCTTGAGCAGTCGCAGTAATCTTATCCTTGGCTTTCAGTGTAACTCCATCAGGAACTGGAACAAGGAAATTGCCGTCTTTATCAGCAGTTACTTCAACCGGCTTATCTAGACCTGGAATCGTCACAATAACCTTAGCGAAGGCTTCCGTCTTACCACTGATTTGCTTGTCCCCTTCCTTCACTTTATCGAAGACTGGTGGCAAGGTGGTTTCACGTTCAGCAAAGACTTTATCTTTTTCGATGAGATCTGTGGTGCCATCTGGATAGGTAAAGACCGCATTACCGTCTTTATCGATGGTAATCACCGTATCTTTAGGTAGATCTTTATTAAAGTCTTTCAACGATTTGACTGCTTGGTCTTGTTCTTCTTTAGTGATCTTATTCAAGTCATCCACCAAGGTAATCACTGGTTTAGGTGTGTATTTTTGACTTTGATCGCTGACAGTGACTTTGGCTTCCACCGTGTCTGTGGTCCCGTCTGGGTAAGTGACCTTCACTGGAACGGTAATCACATCGCCATCTTTGGCACCTTCTGGTACCTTAACGGTTAGGCTACCGTCTTTGTTGACGGTCACACCTTGAGGCGCGTCCTTACCGAGTTCGTACTTCGTACCTTCAGGAACCGTGGTTGGGTTATTACCTTTGTCTGTGAAGTTTGGTTTTTCTACCGGAACTTCTTGACCTGGAGTACCTGTCTTGTCGTCATACTTAGGTTCGACTTTTTGACTTTGGTCCTTCACAGTAACCTTGGCTTCAACAGTATCTTTGGTCCCATCTGGATAAGTTACTTTCACAGGAACCGTAATCACATCACCATCTTTGGCACCTTCTGGTACCTTAACGGTTAGGCTACCGTCTTTGTTGACGGTCACACCTTGTGGAGCGTCTTTACCAAGTTCGTACTTGGTGCCTTCTGGAGCCTTAGTTGACTTCCCATCTTTGTCGGTGAAGTTTGGTTGTTTCACTGGCACTTCTTGACCTGGAATACCTGTCTCATCCTTGTATTTAGGTTGAACTTTTTGACTTTGGTCAACAACCGTCACTTTAGCTTCCACAGTGTCTGTAGTTCTGTCTGGGTAAGTGACCTTCACTGGAACGGTAATCACGTCGCCGTCTTTAGCGCCTTCTGGAACCTTAACGGTTAGGCTACCATCTTTGTTGACGGTCACACCTTGTGGAGCGTCTTTACCAAGTTCGTACTTCGTACCTTCAGGAACCGTGGTTGGGTTATTATCTTTGTCTGTGAAGTTTGGTTTTTCTACCTTAGCTTCTTTACCTGGAGTCCCCGGTGTATCCTCGTACTTAGGTTTGAATTCTTCTTTTTGTTGTTTAACGACTTGGGCGGTGAATTCCTTATCCTCTGTAATTTCTTTACCGACTTGGTCATATTTATCGTAAGCCCAGGTTGTGGTTTCATCAGCAGAAGGTTTATGATAGTTGACCTTATATTTTTCATCAGGAGAAACTTTTGGCAGAGCAACTTTTTGCTCTTTACCATTCTTGTCCTTGCCAACTAAGTTCGCGCCATCTTCAGAAATTTTGACGCCCGCTTTTGGATTGACGAAGTAAACCTTATCAGCATCCGCTTGGTCTAATTTCCCGCCTTCAACATCTTTAAAGGTTACCTTTACATAACCGTCAGGCTTGCCTTGTCCGGAATCAGCCGGAATGATTTCGTCAAGTTTTCTATAAACAAGTTCTAGGGTGGCATTCTTTTGTGGGTTAAAGCTTTGATTTTGACCGTTAACTTGTGGTCTTTCAAAGACGTAACCAACAAATTTAGGAGCAGAAAAGTCCTTTTGCCCGGCGTATTCGATTACCCGACTATCGCGTTTGCCTTCAATCTCACTTGGATACTTGTCTTCAGCTTCTGCTCTAAACTTAGGATCAATATCCTTGCCATCACTAGTTACATATCTCACGTTGGCGTAACTTGGGCGTTGAACATGGATGAGATAAGGAATAGGAGTTGGCTTATCTTCGCCTGGTAGGGTCACATTGATCGTACCCTCGACATCCTTTTCTTCAGCATCAGCTGGTGCCTTGTAGGTAATTTCACCGGTCTTTGGATCCACGGTTAAACCAGTTGGATTGCTTACGCCATCTCCACTTGGCAATTCAAATTTTGTGCCTTCAGGGAATTTGTAGTTAGGGTCATCCTTCTTACTTGGTGTGATCGCTGAGGTCACTGTATTCCCCGCTTGAACGGTCTTTTCTGGATAGCTAGCAGTTACCAAAGGCGCTGATTCCGTGAATTTGACTGTCGTCTTGCCGTCTTTTTCTTTAGAGTTTGGATCTTTAATACGGATAGAAATATTGCCTGATTGGTCAACCGTAATGTCATCATCAGATAGGCCAAGCGCTTTGTTGCGTTCTTTTATCTTAGCTTTGATGGACGCGATTTCATTTGGGTTTAAGTTAGCAGGATCTTTTACCAGGGTTTCCTTGATCTTCTCAGAGTAATAGATAGCGGTTGCTACGAATTCATTAGAAATATTCTCTTCATTGAAGCGATCACTATCCTTATGCTTATCGGCAATGGCTCTCCCGGTAAAGTTTTGGATCCCAATTTGGTGTTTTAATCCTGAAGCATCGAACTCTTCGGTGATTCTAGCCTTAACAGCGGCCCGTACTTGCGCATCTGTGGTTCCTTTTGGATCGTCTGGAGAGTTGAGTGCATTTAACTTTTTATAGTCAACTCCTGCTGCGTTCTCAAGTTCTTCAGGAGTAATCTTTTCTGTGTCTAAATTCTTAATGATTGTGCCATTTTTAGTCCGTAAGACACGAACCCTAAAAATATTAGTGAAGGATTGGAAGTAATCTTGAGGTTTGTCGGCGTGACTACCAATACCATATTTCCCCCAAACCTCATATTTACCATCTTTTTTACGAGGTTCATTATTCGATTTATTGTAAGTTCCCGAAAGAACCAAGAACTTATTTCCATCCTTGTCTTTTTGAATGGCATACTTGAATTTAGATGGGTATCCCTTATTACCAATACCAGTCCCATTAGCACCCCAAAGGTCTTTATATTCCTTGTCATTTCTTACTGGAACCTTAATAGGATTGGTCAGTGGATAGGCTTCATTCACACCTTCTTTGTGGAAGACTAAGATATCCTTCACAAAACCAAAGTTAGAAATAAAATAATCCCGCGGAATGACCGTAGAGAAGTCACCCTCAGTAATTGTTAGATTTCCCTTGTCATCTACAGAGTAATTGGGATCTTTTAAGCCTAAGTTCGTATTGACTGCCTTAAAGTCATTAATAATTTTATTCTTTTCTGCTTCAGTTAAGGTGTAGTTGTTTGGATCAGCGACATTCAATTTCCCTGCATTATGGGAAGAGTGGCTGGAACGCACATGATCATCTTTTTTATAATAGTCTTTCTTATCAGGCTTAGAATGTGGCGTTTCAAATTTAGTTAAGTCTTTTTCCCATGAAGTATAGGATGGTCTGAAATAAAGGGCTTTTACCTTGATGGTCTTGCTTACATTTCCTTGTTTCAAGGTAACTATAACGTCACCACTATTTTCAACCCGAGCTGGACCTCCTGTCCTAGCAAGAGCTTGATCAAAGGAAGCCTTGTCGACGGTATAGGTAACGTCATCTCCCAATCCCTTATCTCTAAGCGCTTCTTTGACAAAGTCTGCGATTTCTGCTTGAGTTGTCACATTTTTTCCTTCGTTAAAGTAATCATGTGAGAAGATACCCGCATATTCTGGTAATTGTACCTTATCTAATGAGGTATAGGTAACGGCAGAATCCCCCTCATAGTTCACCGCCCGAACTTCAGAATTTTCGGAAGCTGCATCCAGTTTGGGGGCAGGTTTTTCTTCTCCCTTTTCAGGTTGAGCAACTTCGTTTGCAGGTTTTTCAGCCTGTGGAGAAGCTGCCTTCTCTACGTTACTTACTTTATTATCTTTTTCATCAGATACTGGTTGAACTTCAGCTGTAGGCTCAACTTTAGCAGGTTTTGACGCTTCTGGTTGAGCCGGAGCTACTTGACCAGTTTGGGCTGGTTTTACCGCTTCTGGCTGAACTTCAGCTGGCTTGCTGCTTGCTTGAGTATTGGAAGCAGGCGTTTCAGCATGAACAGCTTCAGGTTGTACTGGACTATTTTTATTTTCTTTTGCATTCTCATCGACAACAGTAGCAGAACTTGGTAGCGTGTCAGCAGCTTGGAGTTCAGCGGCTTGGACAATAGCCCCTTGCCCTAGAAAACTCAATCCTACCGAAACAGCTACTGAAAATACACCTATTTTAAGATTCTTGATAGCATAGTGATAGTTCCGTTGACTACGCTTACGTATCTGCTCATGTTGATTATTTTTACTTAACATAAACATTCCTCTTTTTAATAAATAATATTTTCTAACATGTTAGCGCTATTATTATAAAGGATTTTTAGCATATATTCTATAATAATTTTTCTTTTTAATAATTATAATAAAATATATGTAAATAAACAAAATTGTTTTTCTTTAAATCTTATTTTAAAACTTTATAAGGAAATTTTTAGTAAGTAGTCATTCTTGCGATGAAACAAAGAAAAACCGCTCTTCCTAGCCAATATTTACTAGCTAGAAAAGAGCGGATGTTATGAAAAAGTTTCGAAAATTTCCTACAAATAAAACAGTAGATTATATATAAACGATCGATACGTATCTATAACTTATAAATAGTTTCTAATAAAATAATATTTATTTTTAACGATGCTGTTTCAGAAGATAATATTTCTTCTCTAGTTTCCTTAAAATCAACCGTATCACGTCTATTTTCAATGCTCTGCTTACTGGGCATGAGTCTACTCCTCAATCGATTTCCAACCAGTTTAATTGTCTCCATGAGCTTTCTGATCTCAATCCTACTTCTTTTAAGCTTCTATTATTGGAACAGATTAAGTACTATGACCAAATAAAAACTGAAAAAGTCTCTCAACCAGTTAAAAATGTTGAGAGGCCTCTTATGAAGTAATTCTTTACCTCCAAAACTAATGGTGTGAATTTGGTGTGAAAAGTGGTGTGAATTTTGAAAAAAAGGTAAGAAAAAACACCCCATGGTGTGAACCAAGAGGTGTTGTAAATGCTGTAATGACGCCAATTCTAACGTTTTGAGAATTGAGGTGCCTTACGCGCTTTCTTAAGACCTGGTTTACGACGTTCCTTCATACGTGGGTCACGTGATAATAAACCAGCTTCTTTTAATGGTTTACGGAAGTCAGGATCTACTTCCAATAATGCACGGGCAATACCGTGACGAGCTGCACCAGATTGGCCAGCAAAACCGCCACCTTGAACGTTAATATGGATATCATATTGACCTTCAGTTTGTGTTACGGCTAATGGTTGTTTAACGATTACGAATAAGGATGCGTATGGTAAGTATTCTTCCATCGCTTTACCGTTAAAGAAGATATTACCAGTACCAGGTACTAAGCGTACGCGGGCAGTAGAATCCTTACGGCGTCCTGTTGCTTGATAACTTGCTTGTGCCACTGCTGTTCCCTCCTTAAATTAATTCTGTAATATCGATGGTTTCTGGTTGTTGCGCTTGATGTTTATGGTCGCTACCACTGTATACATGTAAGTGGGTAAATTGTTTACGGCCTAAACGATTCTTAGGTAACATACCACGAACTGCGGTTTCAATTAAACGTTCAGGCTTTTCTGCACGTAATTTACCAGCAGTGGTTTCTTTAATCCCACCTGGGTAACCAGTGTGGTGGTAGTATTTCTTATCTTGGGCTTTATTACCAGTTAATTTTACCTTGTCAGCGTTGATGATAATCACGTGATCACCAGTATCAACATTAGGGGTAAAAGTTGGTTTATTTTTACCACGTAACATATTTGTTGCTACAGCTGCTAAACGACCTAATGCAATATCAGTCGCGTCAAGAACAACCCAGTTACGTTCAACTTCGCTAGCTTTTGCCATATAAGTTTGACGCATGTTTATTTCCTCCGTTTACTTTACGATTGTTGCGTATCACAATTGGTTTCCGGGGCCGATCGTGGGGCAAACAATACCGTCTAATATCATAGCTATAATTTCAACTAAAGTCAAGTCTTTTTTATTTTTTAGCCCCTACTTAGCCCAAAAAATAATAGGCCGACAAGACCACCATGGCCGCCACTAGGAGAAAACCAATCAAAACGAAAAGGAGGTAGAAGCCTCGCCCTTCCCGCTTGTAAAAATAGTAAGACGACCCAATTAAACCGAGGGCCACTAGAAAACCTAAAAAGATCAGCATTGCTCCGCTCCTTATCCTTCATTTTCCATCTGTCTACAGCGTCTCTCCTTGAAACTTTACTCCCCATACAAGTACTGGCTAAAGACCTCAGCTAATTGCTTAAACCAGTCCGTTTTCTCACTGTCACTGGCTAACCAATCGGACGTCATCACGGCCAGGTAATAGCTTTTTCCCTTGGCGTCTTTATAAATTCCACTCTCATTGTAGATGCCGGTGAGTAAGCCGTACTTGTTCCAATAGTTATCCTCACCAGCCAGGGCCTCGTCAAAGGGGATTGGCTCCTGGGACTGCTGCAATTGCTCGAGCAAGAAGGCTGTATGTTCGCTATTCAATAGCTTGCCCTGCTCCAGTTCCTGGTAAAAACGGGCCAGATCTTCAGGAGTAATATGTAAGGAATAGTCCCCAGAGGTTTCAACACGAAAAGTCTGAAAACCCCAGTCATGCATAATTTGGTTAAAACGATCATAATCGACAATATCGCGTCCCAGGGTAATGGCGCGGTCATTGTCCGACCACTGGATAGTAGGGATAATAAGCTGTTTAATCCGCTCTTCCTGACTAGCACTAATTTCCCCTTCTTCCAGGAAGTAAAGGGCAGCAGCGGCTAGAAGGGGTTTATAGGTAGAGGCGGTAATAAAGTCGGCTTGATCGTTAATACCGGCGATTTTCTTGCCTTCTTGGTTAAAAACCGCTATCCCGACCTGGGCGTCTGTTAACTGGCTAACTAAGTTTTGCAAGGCACTTTCCAAGGCCTTGGATTGACTAGCCCCACTTTCCTTATCCAGCCAGGCCAGGTATTGGTCAGCCATCTGGTCGATCTGCTGCTTCTCCCCTGCTGCCTGCTGGCGGATAATTGAGACCGCCAGACTGAGGTTAAGTACAAATAAAAGCATTGTAATGACTGCCAATACTTGTTTGGTGGCCTTTAACTTATCTAAACGAATGGCCCGCACCAGTAAATAAGCAAAGCCTCCTAGGATGATCAAGCCTATGAGCAAGAAACTTATCTTTACCATCTTTCCCTCCACAATTTTTGTATTTATTTATCGATCATAAGATCACTCAATTTAACCACTTCGATGAAAACTCTAACTAAAATAAGCCGGCCAAGATGAGTAATATGGGTATTGTAACGAATAAAGTCAATAAGCAGCCACAGCCTTGCAGACCAGCCCCACAGCCTTGTAAGGCATCGCCAAACTCTTCCAGTTCTTCGCCCTTTAACTTTTCTTCAACAATAATCTCATTACCATCTTCATCATATAACTTGCGGTATCTTGGCATGGAATCCTCTTCCTATAATAAAGGTAATTTTACAATATTTTTACAAATAATAAGTACTATCATCATAGCAAAAATGCCAGTAAAGGCCTAGTTTTTTCCCTAATAAAAGCCGTTCGCCTCTGACTTAGCAATGCGTTCCGCTCGACTGGGATAGTCCACATGGTGCAAGTAGAGACCATGTGCCTTGGCAGTAGGTCCCGCGGCGTTCCGGTCTTGAATGCTTAACAAGTCACTGAGATTCTCCACCGGACGGAGACCATCGCCAATCTGCAAGCAAGTCCCCACAATAATCCGCACCATATTGTAGAGAAAACCATTGCCCTCAAAATAAAAAGTCAAAGCCTGTCCATCCTCAGATGCCTGACATTCCGCCCGGTAAATCTCCCGGTCAAAGACGGTTTTATCCGTTTTAGTGGAGCAGAAACTCTTAAAGTTATGCGTCCCTATTAAGGCCGGCAAGGCGGCTTGAATCCGAGAAACATCAGTACGATAGGGATGGTGGAGGACGTAGTGGCGGTCAAAAGGTGAAACAAAGGGGGCCAAGGAGACCTTATATAAGTAAGCCTTTCTCAAGGCATGGTAGCGAGCGTGGAAGTGTTTTTCCACTGGTTCAACCGTCTTCACACAAATGGCATCATCCAAGATGCTATTCAATGCCCGTAATAAGCCCTCGGTTTCGATTTCTGAAGGATAGTCAAAGTGAACCACTTGCCCCAGGGCATGGACGCCAGAATCGGTACGACCGGACCCATAAACCGGAATCTCTTGACCCTTCGTCATTAATTTCAGGGCCTTTTCCAGGGCCGCTTGGATACTGGGACCATTGGGTTGGACTTGAAATCCCACATAGGGAGTACCATCATAAGCAATCGTCGCTTTATAGCGTTGTGGCATAATTATCAAACGCCTCTCTCCTTATATAATCATAAATAAATAGGAAAAGCCGGCCATCACTGCCAGCTTTTCGCTCTTGTCATTCTTTCCTTGCCTTGGCCATTAGGACCTAAAGATTAATATTGCTAGGCAAACGCAAGCCACTAGGCCAATAGCCACAGTATCGCGTTGGTGCCAGTGGAGTAAACGGTATTTGGTCCGCCCTTCGCCCCCTTGGTAACCACGCGCTTCCATCGCAATGGATAAGTCATAGGCGCGGTCAAAAGCCGAGACAAAGAGAGGCACCAGGATCGGAATAATGGCCTTGATCCGGCTCATTAAGGACCCCTCGCTAAAGTCAACCCCACGAGCCCATTGAGCGTCCATAATCTTGTCCGTCTCTTCTAATAAGGTTGGTACAAAGCGTAATGCAATGGACAGCATTAAGGCAATTTCGTGGACTGGTAGAATATTCTTTAAGGGCTTCATCAAACTTTCCAAGCCATCGGTAATATCCAGGGGTTTGGTGGTTAAGGTAAGAATGGTAGAAATGAAAATAATGTAAACGAAACGTAAAAAGATAAATAAGGCGTTCCATAAGCCTTCATCAGTGATGGCTAAAAAGCCCCATTGCCAGTAAACTTCCCCTGTCCGGGTAAAGAATAACTGCAAGGCCACCGTAATTAGGATCAATAGGATCATGGGCTTTAACCCTTTGAGAAAAATTTTCAAAGAAATTCCGGTCAGCCAGACAAAGGCCACCACTAAGAGGCCTAAGATCCCATAAGTCAGGCCATTATTGGCGAAGAAGATAAAGATTAGTAAGATGAACATGATGATCAATTTGGCCCGTGGATCCATTCGGTGGACCAGGGAATCACCGTTCAAATAACGTCCCATAATAAATTTATTCTTCATCTTGAACCTCCCCTAGTTCAAAATAGTTAAGAATACTATCCGCGAGTTGGTCAACGGTTAGCGGATTGTCCTGGAGTTGAATTCCAGCTTGGTCAGCTAAAACCGCCTTAAATTCTAAACTATCAGGTAGTGACAGGCTATGGTCTCTGAGCCAGTCAGCATCAGAAAAGATTTCTTCTGTGGGCCCTTGACGGACCACCGTTCCTCGGTTCATCACGACAATATGATTGGCATATTGGGCAGCATCATTCATTTGATGGGTCACTAGAACCACCGTTAACTGGCGTTCCTTATAGAGTCGATAGAACATAGCCATCATATCCCGGTGACCTTTTGGGTCCAAACCAGCTGTGGGTTCGTCCAAGACTAAGACCTGGGGCTCCATGGCAAGGATCCCAGCAATGGCTACCCGGCGCATTTGTCCACCTGATAAGTCGAAGGGCGATTGGTCATATAATTCACTTGGCAAACCAACCAGGTCCAGGGCTTCAATGGCTTTTTGACGGGCTTCTTCCTCACTGGCTCCGTAGTTTAAGGGGCCAAACATGACATCTTTGAGGACGGTTTCTTCAAAAAGTTGCGACTCAGGAAACTGAAAGACAATCCCTACTTGGCTACGAATACGGCGTAGGATTTCTCCTTTAGAGTTCTTGGTCACTTGGTCTGGACCAATTTGAACGGTTCCTTGGGTAGGCTTTAAGAGGCCGTTAAGGTGTTTGATGGCGGTTGACTTCCCACTACCGGTATGTCCAATAAAGGCGGTAAAACTTTGGTCGGGAATGGTTAAATTGACATCATGCAAAGACAAGGTTTCAAAGGGAGTACCTGCCCCATAAGCATAACTTACGCCTTGGAATTCAATTTGCATAACCAGTCCACCAACCCTTCTTCAGTATAATAATCTTTTTCAAAGGAAAAACCACCTTGGGCTAGGGCATTTTTTAATTGCACACTAAAGGGCACGCCTAGTCCCATATCGATCAACTTATCCCCATAAGAAAATATTTCTGCCGGTTTGCCCTCATTAACGATTTCTCCCTGACGAAAAACCAAAATCCGGTCGGCACTGGCCGCTTCACTTAAGTCATGGGTTATAGATAGGACGGTGAGCTGGCTCTTTTCCTTCAGACGGCGGATAACTTCCATCACTTCTTCGCGCCCTTCTGGATCCAACATGGAGGTAGCTTCATCCAAGATAATCACCCGGGGCTGAAGAGCAATAATGCCTGCAATGGCTACCCGTTGTTTTTGCCCTCCTGATAAGTTGCTGGGCTCATATTGCCGATAAGCCGACATGCCGACCTCTTCTAGGGCCCAATTGACCCGCTCGACCATTTCATCGTGTGGCACCGCAGCATTCTCTAAGCCAAAAGCCACATCGTCTTCAACCGTGGCTCCAACGAATTGGTTGTCAGGATTTTGAAAAACCAGGCCGATATTTTGCCGGATCGTCCAGACATTGGCTTCATTAAGTGCTAAACCCGCCACGGTAATCTGGCCGGATTCCGCTTCTAATAACCCATCAATTAGTTTGGCCATGGTAGATTTTCCTGAGCCATTATGACCGATAATGGCTACCCATTCTTGGTCAAAGATATCAAAAGAAACCTGTTTGATGGTTTGTTTGTCTTCTTCTTTATCGTAGCGAAAGCTAACATCTTTGACAGAGATGATCGACTCCAAGTTTTCTCCCCATTTCTAAAATAAAACCCTCCGTTCTAATTAACGGAGGGGCTATAGTTATCGTATTCACTCTTCTCCTATCAGACTTTACTGTCGGTACTAGAATTACACTAGTTCATTCCTATCAATCCCTTGATAGCTTGCGGACTTTTACCGCCGGTCGGGAAACGCTCCCTGCCCCGAAGATATCTGTAAATCTTTTATTAGTGTAACGGAACCAGTGCTATATTTCAACTGATTTATCACTTATTATCTTCAATTAGTGCCCGTCCCACATAGTCTGTCCAAGCCTTGACCCCCGCTTTTGAGAAGTGGATGCCATCTTGACTGAGCCAATCGGCTTGGGCATTTTGATCATAGTAAGTGGACCAGTCAATTAATTGACAGTCCTTTCGACTATCAGCGGTTGCCTTCAAGGCCTCGTTGACTTGTTGACGCCAAGGCCGGTTGACATGGGTATTGACCAGGTAAATCTTCTTACCTTCAAAGCGTTTCAGTAATTGGTTAATTTGTTGGGAAGTAAAGCCACCATTGGCGCCTAAGTCTACCACCACTTTATCCTGGATCTCATTCTCAGCGCTAAAGCTATCGATTAGTTCACCAGCTTGGTAGACTTGAAGTCCCACCTTGGCACAAATATTAGACCGTGGGAAGAGGGCCGTAATCCCCTTAGAGACATCGATGGTTAAGGAGTCTCCTAAGAAGGTAAAACTGAGACCGTTAGCCTGGTAGAGGACCTCATTAGAGAAGTCACTTACGATGGCTTGTTGGTCTTGGCTGAGCGATTGCCGGTATTTTTCAATATCTTCATCACTATCACTAGCAATGGTATGCTTTTCCCGGTTAGCTTGTTCGATCGCTTCACGGGCCTCTCGGGCTTCAGCCTCAGACTTGAGCACCACTTCGCCCTTGGGTGCCGTCACTAAGGCAAAAAGCGCCAGGGCTAGAACCAGGGTAAATCCCCAAAAGAGGACTTTTTGGTACCAGGGGGTCTCCTTAGACCGGACTTGACGAAAACCAGTAATTAAACGGAGCGGCTCCCCTTTAGGGCGCAAATAAATCGGTATTGTCACTAAGCGCTGGTTAACCAAGGCATCTAGGAGAAGGCCAATCACAAAGATAGCTAAGACCTGTAACCAAGGTTGCATGGTAAACCAGTTCTGTTGGCTGGCATGGGCAGTAAAGACAATATAGATGGGATAGTAGGTCAGATAGACGAAATAATTCTTCCGTCCGATAAAGGCCAAGGGCTTAAAGCGAAGAATCTTACCAATAAAGGATTGGTCTTGGACAATAGCTAAAACAAATAAGACTACCAATAGGTCAAAGACCAACATACCCCCGTAGTAAGTCCATATGGAAGAATCCGTCAAGAACTTCATCAAGACTGCTAATATACCAGCAGTCACTAGGGCAATTAAGTCTGGCGTCCAAGACGTCTTAAGTAGCCGATATGAGAAGCCTATAATTTCTTCCCCCATTAAGAAAGCGATACTCCCTAATAAAAAGGAAAATAAGCGGCTATCGGTCCCATAATAGGCCCGGCTGGGGTCTTGACCCGGAGTAAAGAGAAAAGCCATCCAGGCCACTGAAATCAAGGCTAAAACAATCAAGAAATAAGTAAAATGCTGCTTAGACATACGCCGCCGCAGTAAGCCATAGATGAAATAAAAGACCACAAGCGACTGTAGGTAGACCCCTAAGTACCAGAGATGGGTTAAAAGCGAGGGGTGGAGAAATTCAGCAAAATAGGAAGACCCGATGGCAATCTGATACCAGTTATTGACAAAGGCCAAGCTGGAAAAGACCACTGGGCGAATATTGGTTAACAGCTCAGCTTGAAAAAGGAGTAGGAGCGCTAGCAAGAGAATAATAAAAAAGACCAAGGGCCAAAACATCTTCCCTAAGCGCCTGAAAAACTGCCAGCCCAGTCTGAAGGACTTGCCCTCCCTTAAGCGCCGTTCTAACTGACTGGTCACCAAATAACCCGATAGGATTAAGAATATATCCACCGCTAAAAAGCCACCCGGCAAGGAATTGGTGAAGAAATGATAGCAAATGATGGCAAGCATGGCAAAGAGCCTCAGAGTATCTAGCTGAGGTAAATATAGCCGTTCTTGGCGCATGGGGAAACCTCTTCTCTATGAATGTTCATTAACATTATTATTATAACAAATATTCTCTATCGAAAACTAAAAAAGCGCAAAAAAAAAGACATATAAAATGTCTCAATAAAAAACAAACTTTTTCACCCCTAGACTTCTGCCTAGGGATGAAAGAGCTAGACTCGGAAAGAGACAAAGGCCTCTCTCCATCATCATAACACTCAAAAGTTTTATACTAATTCGATAATCGCCATTGGAGCGTTGTCGCCACGACGTGGTTCAGTTTTTAAAATTCGAGTATAACCACCTTGACGGTCAGCGTAACGTTCACCTAAGTCATTGAATAACTTTTGAAGAACGGTTTCAATAACGATTTTTTCGTCTTCAACACGAACATCGCTCACTTCATTACGTAAGTAACTTGCTGCGCGACGACGAGAAGCCAGGTCGCCTTTTTTACCTAAAGTGATCATTTTTTCAGCAGTTTTACGAATTTCTTTAGCGCGAGTTTCAGTCGTGGTAATGCGTTCGTTGATTAATAAGTCAGTAGTTAAATCACGTAATAAGGCTTTACGTTGGGAGCTACTACGACCTAATTTACGGTAACTCATTCTTAGTATTCCTCCTTCTTAAAGATATTAGTCATCATCTTTTAAAGATAAGTCTAATGCGTCGAGTTTGCCTTTGACTTCGTCTAATGATTTACGTCCCAGGTTACGGACCTTCATCATTTCTGCTTCAGTCTTTTGAGTTAATTCTTCAACGGTGTTAATCCCTGCCCGTTTCAAGCAGTTATAGGACCGTACCGATAAGTCTAATTCCTCAATGGTCATTTCGAGCATTTTTTCTTTTTGTGTTTCTTCTTTCTCAACCATGATTTCAGCTTCTTGAGCTTCATCAGTTAGGCTAACAAAGATTGCAAGATGTTCCGTTAAGACTTTAGCCGCTAAGCTTAAAGCTTCCTTAGGGGCAATCGTTCCATCCGTCCAAATATCGAAAGTCAATTTATCGTACTCATTGACTTCACCAATCCGGGTATTTTCTACTTGGTAGTTAACCTTCTTGATTGGTGTATAGATTGAATCGACCGGAATGACACCAATAGGCATGTCGTCCGTTTTGTTGTTTTCTGCACGGACAAAGCCACGTCCATTCTTAACATGCATCAGCATATGGATCTTGGCACCTTCAGCCAAAGAACAAATATGTAGATCTGGATTCAACACATCGAAGTCCGCATCAGCAGTAATATCTGCCGCAGTCACTTCAGCTGGTCCAGTGATATCAAGTTCAATGTCCTTTTCGTCGACATCGTATAATTTAAGCGCAAGTTGCTTAATATTAAGAACAATTTGGGTAACGTCTTCACGTACTCCTGGAATAGTTGAAAATTCATGTAAAACGTTTTCAATCTTTATCGATGTTACAGCTGTCCCTGGTAATGAGGATAAAAGTACACGACGAAGGGAATTACCTAAAGTCGTCCCATAACCTCTCTCTAGTGGTTCGACAGCGAATTTACCAAACTTATTATCTTCGCTGGTTTCAATGGTTTCGATATTTGGCTTTTCAATTTCGATCATCTAGTAGTTTACCCCTTTCAAAACGTGAAAACTTGCACCTTTAAGTAAGTCCAAATGCATCAATCGTTTTAAAACATTAAACACGACGACGTTTTGGAGGACGACAACCATTATGAGGAATAGGTGTTACATCACGAATTGCAGTAACTTCTAATCCTGCAGCTTGAAGTGCACGAATAGCAGATTCACGACCAGAGCCAGGACCTTTTACCGATACTTCTACGGTTTTCATCCCATGATCCATTGCTGTTTTAGCAGCTGTTTCTGAAGCTAATTGTGCAGCATATGGTGTTGATTTACGGGAACCTTTAAAGCCAAGAGCCCCTGCAGAAGACCAAGAAATCGCATTTCCTTGTTCATCAGTAATCATCACAATAGTATTGTTGAATGTTGAGTGAATATGTGCGACGCCTGACTCAACATGTTTCTTGACACGACGTTTACGTGATCCTTGACGTTTTGCTTTTGCCATCTGTATGCTAACCTCCTTTATTTTAAATTAATTATTTCTTCTTAGCGATTGCTAAGCCACGTTTACCTTTACGGGTACGTGCATTGTTTTTAGTGTTTTGTCCACGAACTGGTAAGCCACGACGGTGACGCATACCACGGTATGAACCAATTTCTTGTAAACGTTTGATATCCATATTGATATCGCGGCGTAAGTCACCTTCAACTTTGATCTTGTCCACTTCTTTACGTAGGCGGTCAAGTTCATCGTTAGTGAGGTCACGAACGCGAGTATCTTCGGAAACATCACAAGCTTCACAAATCTTTTCAGCAGTGGCTTTACCGATACCAAAAATGTAGGTTAATGAGATAACAACGCGTTTATCTCTAGGAATATCTACTCCTGCAATACGTGCCATTTATCTGGTCCCTCCTATCTATTAATTAACCTTGACGTTGTTTATGTTTAGGGTTCGCACAAATAACCATCACACGGCCACTACGGCGAATTACCTTGCATTTTTCACAAATAGGTTTTACTGATGCTCTAACTTTCACTCTTTTACCTCCTTATACCACCATTACTTGAATCGGTAGGTAATACGTCCTTTACTTAAGTCATAAGGAGACATTTCTACCTTTACACGGTCGCCAGGTAAAATACGGATATAATTAACACGCATTTTTCCTGAAATATGCGCTAAAACTTCAAAGCCGTTTTCGAGCTCGACTTTGAACATTGCATTTGGTAACGATTCAGTAACAGTACCTTCAACTTCAATCATATCTTCTTTAGCCACAATATATCCTCCCAGTCTATCCAAGTAATAGCTTCAAACAGTAGGTGTATCTTTCGACTAACTCGAATATTTTACCACAACAAAGAATAGTTATCAAGTCTAATCTTCGATAACTTCAGAAATGCGGTTAAAGACATTTTCAATGCCAATGTCGCCAGGAACCTTATAGAGTTTGCCCTTAGCTTCATAAAATTCAACCAAAGGCTTGGTTTGTTCGAGGTTCACCTGGATACGATTTTCGACAACTTCAGCTTTGTCATCCTCACGTTGGTAGAAGTCATGACTACCACAACGGTCACAGGTGTTTTCTTCTTTTGGTGGGTTAGAGTTAACATTGTAGGTTGCCCCACACGAACGACAAATGATTCTGCCGGTTAAACGTTGTTTTAACACCTCAGGATCAACATCAATGTAAATGACTGCATCGATGGGTTGATCGATACTTGCCGTAATCTCTTCCAAAGCCTCAGCTTGGTTGATGGTTCTTGGGAAACCATCTAACATATAACCTTCATCGTCTTTGACTTGAGCTAAGCGGTCTTTGACAATGCCGTTGGTTACTTCATCAGGTACTAAAGACCCAGAATCCATGTAGGACTTGGCCTTCTTCCCTAATTCCGTACCGTCAGCCATAGCTTGGCGGAACATATCACCAGTAGAAATATGAGGAATTTTATAAGCTGCTTCAATACGTTCAGCTTGGGTTCCCTTACCTGCACCAGGTAGACCCATTAAAATAATATTTCTTTTCATCTTTTTGCACTCCCAATTTCCTATTCACGAATGAATCCAATATAACGATGTTTGATTAAACGTCCTTCAATTTGTTTATAGGTATCTAATGCGACTCCGACAACGATCAACAAGCTAGTCCCACTTAAGGCAACTCTTTGTGACATATCTAAGACATAAGAAATCACTAAAGGCGCGGTAGCAATGGCCATTAAGAACAGAGCACCAAAGAAACTTAAACGATTGAGAACTGTTGAAATAAACTGTTCAGTCGCTAAACCAGGACGAACACTAGGAATATAGGCGCCTGATTTTTGGAAGTTCTCAGCCACACGTTCCGGATTAATTTGAATATGGGCATAGAAGAAGGTGAACAGAATAATCGTCACCGCATATAGGGCAATCCCTAAAGGATCTTGTAATGAAAAGATCCGTGAGACGAGTTTAAACCATTCAGCCTCTCCATGAGAAGCTCTAAAGAAATTCAAGATCGTTTGCGGAACCATGATTAAGGAACTAGCAAAGATCACTGGGATAACACCAGCTGAATTGATTTTTAATGGTAGGTGGGCACGTTGGTTAGCGCTATTGGCCCGTTTAGAATAACGCACCGGAATCCGGCGTTCTGCCTGGTTGATAAAGACCACAAAGGTAATAATTAGGATCATTATCAGGGTAAAGGCTAGTGCCAATAAGCCATTTTGAACCAAGGCGTTGCCTTCTGCCTTGAGAAGTTTGGAACTTACAAAAGCGACAATTTCTGTAGGGACACGGGATACGATCCCTGCAAAAATAATCAATGATGTTCCGTTACCTACCCCATATTGGGTGATTTGCTCCCCGATCCAAGTAACAAACATGGATCCAGCGGTCATTATCAAGGCAATGAATAAGTAAGTTGTCGTGCTTGGGTTTTGAATTAAACCGAATTGGGCTAATGAGTTAAACCCTAATGACAATGCTAATGATTGAAAGAAAGCGATCGCTACTGCAAAGTAACGCGTCCATTTATTTAACTTCCGACGCCCTACCTCCCCTTGCTTGGACCACTCAGTGAATGATGGGACAATTTCCATCTGCAAGAGCTGGATAACAATCGAAGCAGTAATGTAGGGTGAAACACCTAAGGAGAAGATGGAGTAACTCGCTAAGGCTCCACCACCAAAGGTATTTAACAAGCCGAATAGGCCCGAATTTGCTAAAGTTGATACCGCTCCAGCATTAACAAAGGGAACGGTAATATGTGAGCCGATTCTAAAGACAATCAACATCCATAGAGTAAAGAAGATTCGACCTCTAATATTTTTGTCCTTGAAGGCTTGTTTCAAGGTGCTAAACATTAGATCACCTCGCAAACTCCCCCAGCGGCTTCAATAGCTTCTTTTGCAGACGCTGAGAATTTAGCAGCTTTTACTGTTAACTTACGTTCTAAGTTACCTTGTCCTAAAATTTTAACGCCAGCTTTTTCCTTCTTGATTAAACCTGCTTCAGCTAATTCATTGGCTGAAACTTCTGAGCCGTCTTCAAAAACATTTAAGTCTTCAATATTAACAATCGCATATTCCTTACGGTTAATGTTGGTGAAACCACGTTTAGGGATACGACGGTAAAGTGGAGTTTGTCCACCTTCGAAGCCTAGACGAGTACGTCCACCGGAACGTGCTAATTGTCCTTTTTGACCACGGGTAGAGGTTTTACCCCAACCTGACCCTGATCCACGACCTACACGTTTGCGTGAATGACGAGATCCTTTTGCGGGTTGTAATTCATGTAATGCCATCTAGTCTGCACCTCCTTTAGAAATTATTTTACGTCTTCAATAGAGACTAGGTGGGCTACTTTATTAATCATACCATTAATTGCTTCATCGCGTGTCTTTACAACACTGTAGCCAACATGTTTTAAACCTAGTGCTTTAACGGTTCTAATTTGATCTTCTTTGCGACCAATTAAACTTTTCTTTAAAGTAATTTTTACTTCTGACATGGTTTGTCCCCCTAACCTAATAGTTCTTGTACGGATTTACCACGTAATTGAGCAACTTCTTTAGGGTCTTTTAATTCAGCAAGACCTTGGATAGTTGCTTGAACCATATTAATTGGTGTATTGGATCCGAGAGATTTTGAAGTAATATCAGCAATACCGGCTAATTCAACAACGGCACGGATTGGACCACCAGCGGCAACCCCAGAACCGACTTTAGCAGGTTTAAGCATAACACGACCACCATTGAATTTACCAATGACTTCATGTGGAATAGTTGTACCAGCAAGTGGAACCGCGATCATGTTTTTCTTACCATTTTCAATCGCTTTATTAATTGCTGCTGGCACTTCAGAAGCTTTACCTGTACCAAAACCAACGTGACCTTCACCGTCACCAACAACCACTAGGGCTGCAAAGCGCATACGGCGACCACCTTTAACAACTTTGGTTACTCGATTAATAGCAACAACGCGATCTTCAATCTTTTTGTCATCAATTTGAACGAAATCTTTTGCCATGTTTAGGTATCCTCCTTTGCTTAGAATTCTAATCCATTTTCACGAGCGGCTTCTGCTAAAGCTTTAACACGGCCGTGATATTGGTAACCCCCACGGTCAAAGACAACTGCAGTCACTCCTGCTTCTTTACCGCGTTCAGCAATGGCTTGGCCAACTGCTTGGGCATTTTCAGTTTTGCTTCCTTTGTTTAATTCTGAATTGGCATCAGAGGCACTTGCAAGCGTAACACCCGCTACGTCATCAATTAATTGAGCGTAGATGTGTTTATTTGAGCGGTAAACGCTCAAGCGTGGGCACTCTGCTGTTCCAGAAAGATTACGACGAATACGTGCATGACGTTTTTGACGTAATGCATTTTTATCTGGTTTGCTAATCAATTTTGTCACCTCTTAATTGTTATTTTTATGAGATAAAGCACTGTAAGCTTATTACTTACCTGTTTTACCTT
The DNA here is from genome assembly GCF_003286645.3 of Aerococcus tenax. Classification (NCBI taxonomy): domain Bacteria; kingdom Bacillati; phylum Bacillota; class Bacilli; order Lactobacillales; family Aerococcaceae; genus Aerococcus; species Aerococcus tenax. The sequence goes on from NZ_CP127382.2 coordinate 1,596,046, forward strand.
CTTTACGGATAATGTGTTCGCCAGCGTATTTAATCCCTTTACCCTTGTAAGGTTCTGGTTTACGTACTTGACGGATTTTAGCAGCTAATTCGCCAACTTTATCTTTGTCAACACCATTAATCTTGATTTCAGTATTGCTTGGGACTTCAAAGTCAATACCTTCTGGTGCTTCAAATTCTACTGGATGGGATAATCCCACTTGTAAGACAAGTTTTTTACCTTGTAATTGAGCACGGTAACCAACCCCGGATAGTTCCAATTGTTTAGAGAAACCTTCGTGGGTCCCTAATACCATGTTATAGAATAATGAACGAGACGTTCCATGCATAGAACGGGCTTCTTTTGATTGGTTAACTGGTTCAAAAGTATATTCATTTTCTTCGTTTTGAGCGATTTTAATCAATGGATTGAATTCGCGTGTTAATTCACCTTTAGGGCCTTTAACAGTAACAGTAGAACCGTCAACAGATACGGTTACGTCACTTGGTACGGCAACTGGTTTATAACCAATACGACTCATCTAGGCTGCACCTCTTTCTATAATGATTTCTCTCTTACCATACGTAGGCAAGAATTTCGCCACCAATGTTCTTTTGGCGTGCTTCTTTGTCAGTAACAACACCTTCAGATGTTGAGACAATGGCAATCCCTAAACCGTTCAACACTTTAGGAATTTCATCACTTTTTGCGTAAACACGTAATCCTGGTTTAGAAATACGGCGTAAGTTTGTGATGATACGTTGGTTATCGGCACCGTATTTCATGAATACGCGGATAATCCCTTGTTTGTCGTCTTCTAAGACTTCATAGCCTTTGATATAGCCTTGTTCTTCTAAGATTTTAGCAATTGCTTCTTTCATTTTTGAAGCTGGAACTTCAACTGTTTCATGACGCACTAAGTTAGCGTTACGAATACGAGTTAGGAAGTCCGCAATTGGATCTGTCATGACCATCTAAGTACACCCTCCTTTATATTACTTGATTACCAACTAGCCTTCTTGACCCCTGGAAGTTGTCCTTTATGGGCAAGTTCACGAAGACAAATACGGCATAATTTAAACTTACGGTAAACAGAGTGGGGTCTGCCACAGCGTTCACAACGTGTGTAAGCCTGTGTTGAATACTTAGGTTTACGTTTATTCTTTTCGATCATTGCTTTTTTAGCCAAACCGTTCGCCTCCTTGTACTATTTTTGGAATGGCATTCCTAATTGTGCCAATAATTCTCTTGATTCTTCATCAGATTCTGCGGTAGTTACGATAACAACGTCTAAACCACGAACTTTATCAACTTCATCAAAGTCGATTTCTGGGAAGATTAATTGTTCACGAATACCTAAGGTATAGTTACCACGTCCATCAAAGGAACGTTTGCTAATTCCGCGGAAGTCACGAACACGAGGAAGTGAAACATTAATTAACTTGTCTAAGAAGTCATACATACGTTCACCACGTAAGGTAACTTTGGTACCAATAGGCATACCTTCACGTAAGCGGAAACCAGCGATTGATTTCTTCGCTTTGGTGATAATTGGTTTTTGACCAGAGATCTTGGTTAATTCTTCAACTGCATTTTCAAGATTTTTTGAGTTGGAGACTGCGTCGCCGACACCCATATTTAAAACAATCTTGTCAACTTTTGGCACTTGCATTGGAGAAGTATAGTTAAACTTTTCAATTAAAGCGTTCTTTACTTCGTTATTGTATTTTTCTTTTAAATGATTAGCCATAATCTGTTAGTTCCTCCTTCCTTGATTAATCTAAGGCTTTGCCAGATTTTTTAGCCACACGAACACGCTTGCCGTCACGTTCTTCAATGGCAACGCGGGTCTTTTCGTTGGTTTCTGGATCAATTAATTGGACATTTGATACATGAATTGCAGCTTCTTCTTCGATGATGCCGCCTTGTGGATTTGCTTGGGATGGACGTTGGTGTTTCTTCACTAAGTTTGCGCCTTCAACGAGTACGCGGTCTTTCTTAGGGAAAGTTTTTAAAACTGTTCCTTGAACGCCTTTGTCTTTACCAGCAATAATTTCTACTTTATCACCTGTTTTAATACGCATCTTTTGGACACCTCTCTTTCAATATGATTAAAGTACTTCTGGAGCGAGTGAAATAATACGCATATAGTTGTTTTCACGTAATTCACGAGCTACTGGTCCAAAGATACGAGTTCCACGTGGTGTTTTGTCATCACGAATAATTACACAGGCATTTTCATCGAATTTGATGTATGAACCATCAGCACGACGTGTTCCACTCTTGGAGCGAACAATAACAGCTTTTACCACATCACCTTTTTTAACAACGCCACCGGGTGTAGCTTGTTTTACTGTACATACAATAACGTCACCGATGTTAGCTGTTTTACGACCTGAACCACCTAAAACGCTGACACATAGGACTTCACGAGCTCCTGAGTTATCAGCAACTTTCAAGCGACTTTCTGTTTGAATCATCTTCTAGTATCCTCCTTCCAGTTAGCGTTAAATAATAACTGATTTTTCAACAATTTCAACTAGACGGAAATATTTATCCTTAGATAGTGGACGGGTTTCCATAATTTTAACGGTGTCGCCTACTTTTGCTGAATTCTTTTCATCATGTACTTTATATTTCTTGGAATACGAAATACGTTTTTTGTATGTTGGATGGAATTTAAATGTGTCTACTTGGACAACGATCGTCTTATCCATTTTGTCGGAAACAACGCGTCCTTGTAGAACTTTACGGTGATTACGTTTTTCTGCCATTTCTTTAATATCCTCCTTTACTGATTAACGTTTTACGCGAGTTCTTGTTGACGCAATGCTGTTTTAATACGAGCAATTTGTTTACGAACTTGTTTAATACGCGCAGTATTTTCTAATTGACCGGTTGCCAATTGGAATCGTAAATTGAATAACTCTTGTTTGTATTCTTGTTCCTTTGCGTTTAATTCAGCCACGGAAAGATCTTTTAATTCAGAAAATTTATTCATTCGATTCACCACCTACATCACGTTTGACAATCTTACAACGAATTGGTAATTTGTGGGCGGCAAGACGTAGCGCTTCACGAGCAACTTCTTCAGGCACCCCTGCAATTTCAAATAAAATTTTTCCGCGTTTAACAGGAGCTACCCAGCCTTCTGGAGCACCTTTACCGGAACCCATACGAACACCAATGGCTTTGGCGGAGTATGGTTTGTGAGGGAAGATTTTAATCCATACTTTCCCTCCACGTTTCATATAACGTGTCATCGCGATACGGGCTGCTTCGATTTGGCGGTTGGTGATCCATTTAGAATCTAATGCTTGTAAGCCATATTCACCATAGGCGATTTCTTTACCGCCTTTAGCTTCTCCACGCATTTTTCCGCGGAACTCACGTCTATGTTTAACACGTTTAGGTACTAACACGATTATTCCTCCTCTTGATTATTAGTTGTTGGAAGAACTTCTCCACGGCAAATCCAAACTTTAACACCAATTTTACCATAGGTGGTGTCTGCTTCTACCCAGGCATAATCAATGTCAGCACGTAGGGTATGTAGTGGAACAGTTCCTTCGTCTAATGCTTCGGTACGAGCCATATCAGCACCGTTTAAACGGCCAGATACTTGGACTTTGATACCTTGAGCGCCTGCTTTCATGGTGCGTTGAATGGCTTGTTTCATTGCACGACGGAAAGCGATACGGTTTTCTAATTGTTGAGCGATGTTTTCGCCGACTAATTCTGCACTTAAGTCAGGTTGTTTAACTTCGATAACGTTGATGTGTACGCGTTTACCGGTTAATTGGTTAAGGTCTTTACGGAGTTTTTCTACTTCAGAACCGCCTTTACCGATAACCATACCTGGTTTAGCAGTATGCACATTGATGTTTACCTTGTTAGCTGCACGTTCAATTTCAACTTGTGAGATTGAAGCATCTTTTAGCGCGTCTTCAATATAATCACGGACAGCTAAGTCTTCATGTAACGTGTTGGCATAATCTTTTTCTTCAAACCAGCGTGCATCCCAGTCTTTAATGACCCCGATACGTAAACCGGTTGGATTAATTTTTTGACCCACTAATTACTCCTCCTCTGCTTCTTTTACCACAACGGTAATGTGGCTGGTGCGTTTATTGATACGTGAAGCTGCGCCTTTAGCACGTGGACGGAACCGTTTCATGGTTGGCCCTTCGTTCACATAGGCTTCACTGACATATAATTTAGTTACATCTAAGTCTGAATTGTGTTCTGCGTTAGCAACAGCTGACATTAACACCTTTTCAATCACAGGACTAGCTGCACGAGGGGTGTTTTTTAGAATAGCGATTGCTTCGCCAACGCTCTTGTTGCGAATTAAGTCAATTACTAAGCGCGCTTTACGGGCTGGAATTCGAACTGTTTTCGCAGTAGCTTTTGCAGATAAAACTTGTTCTGCCATTATTTATTTTCCTCCTCTCGCATTAACGACGTGTCTTCTTGTCGTCTGCAGCATGACCATGGTAAGTACGGGTAGGAACAAATTCACCTAATTTGTGTCCAACCATGTCTTCTTGAATATAAACTGGAACATGTTTACGTCCATCGTGAACAGCAATCGTTAAACCAATGAAGTTAGGAAAGATTGTTGAACGACGGGACCATGTTTTGATTACTTGTTTTTTATCGTTGTCTTGTTGTTCTTGAACCTTTTTCATTAAGTGTTCGTCACAAAAAGGTCCTTTTTTAATACTACGGCTCATTTACTCTGGCTCCTTTCGTCAAGATCTAGTTAGTTTAACGTTTCTTGCTACGGTGACGTACAATTAATTTATTGCTACGTGCGTTCTTATCACGAGTCTTAATACCACGAGCTGGTTTACCCCATGGGGTCATTTGAACCTTACGTCCGATTGGTGCACGGCCTTCACCACCACCGTGTGGGTGATCGTTAGGGTTCATTACGGAACCACGAACAGTTGGGCGTTTACCTAACCAGCGACTACGTCCAGCTTTACCGCTGTTAATCAATTCGTGTTGTTCATTACCAACAGAACCGACTGTAGCCCGGCATGTCCCTAAGATAAAACGTACTTCACCAGAGTTTAATTTTACGAGGACATATTTGTCTTCTTTACCTAAAACTTGAGCACTGGTACCAGCGGCACGAACTAATTGGCCACCCTTGCCAGGTTTGGTTTCGATGTTGTGGATCACAGTACCAACTGGGATATTCTTAAGAGGTAAAGCGTTACCTACTTTGATATCAGCGTCAGCACCAGATTGGATCCGGGTACCTACTTGTAAGCCTTTAGGTGCGATGATGTAGGTTTTAACCCCGTCAGTATAATGGATTAATGCGATGTTAGCGGAACGGTTTGGATCGTATTCGATAGCCTTAACCACGCCTTCAACGTTATCTTTGTTACGTTTGAAATCGATTAAACGGTAAGCTTGTTTGTGTCCACCCCCATGGTGACGAACAGTGATACGACCTTGGTTGTTACGTCCAGCTCTTCTGGATTGTTTAGCTAATAAGCTTTTTTCAGGTGTTTTCTTGGTGATTTCGGAAAAATCGGAACCTGACATATTACGACGTCCGTTAGTTGTCGCTTTATAAACTTTAATCGCCACGTTAATTCCTCCTATTCTTCAGAATCTTCATCAGTTGTTGGGAAGATTTCAATTGATTGACCTTCGGCAACTTCGACAATGGCTTTGCGACGTTTGCGGGTATAACCTGCATAACGTCCCATACGTTTTAACTTGCCACGTACATTAAGGATGTTTACTTTAACAACTTTTACTTGGAAAAGTTCTTCAACAGCTTGTCTCACTTGAGTTTTGTTAGCGTCTGTAGCTACTTCAAAAGTGTACTTGTTGTCATCCATAGCTTCCATTGAAGCTTCAGTAATGATTGGGCGTAGAATAATATCTTGAGCACTCATTATGCAAGTACCTCCTCTACGTTAGAAAGAGCTGATTGAGTCATAAGCACTTTCACATGGTTTTCTAAGTCGTAAACGTTCACGTTATCTTCATCAACTACGGTAACGTTGTTTAAGTTACGTGCAGATAAGTGGGCGTTCGTGTTGTCTTTATCTACAACCACTAAGACTTTTTCGTTAACATTTAAGTTTTCGAGAATGTTTTTAAATTCTTTGGTCTTTGGTGCATCTAGGCTAAGAGCGTCAACAACCACTAAGTTGTCTTGGCTCACTTTACGTGATAATGCAGAACGTAAAGCTAAGCGACGTACCTTACGAGGTAACTTGTAGCTGTATGAACGTGGGGTAGGACCGAATGCGCGTCCACCACCAACCCATTGAGGAGCTCGGATAGAACCTTGACGAGCACGACCGGTTCCTTTTTGACGCCATGGTTTACGTCCACCACCACTAACAGCGGAACGGTTTTTCACTGCGTGTGTTCCTTGGCGACGGGAAGCGCGTTGCATCAAAATAACATCAAAGATTGCGGTTTCGTTTGGTTCAATAGCGAAGATGTCGTCTTTTACTTCGATTTCGCCGTTTTGTGAACCATCTTGTTTATATAAGTTGATTTTAGCCATTATTTTCTTCCTCCTTCCTCAATTATTCAGCTGATTTAGCAGCTGTCTTGATTTCAACGAGTGATTTCTTGGCACCTGGAACATTACCTTTCACTAAGATAACATTCTTATCTGCCATCACTTTAACGATTTCTAAGTTTTGAATGGTTACAGTGTTGCCACCCATTTGTCCTGGTAAGTTTTTACCCTTGAAGACTTTGGAAGCATCTGAAGCCATACCCATTGATCCAGCAGCACGGTGGTAGTGAGAACCGTGAGACATAGGACCACGTTGTTGACCATGACGTTTGATCGCGCCTTGGAAACCTTTACCTTTAGAGGTTCCAGTTACATCAACGATGTCGCCTTCTTGGAAAATATCCACCTTTACTTCGCTACCTACTTCGTATTCTCCTAGCTCAACATCTTTGAATTCGCGAATGAAGCGCTTAGGAGTAGTTTCTGCTTTTGCTACATGACCTTGTTCAGGTTTATTGGCAAGAACTTCACGTTTGTCGTCGAAACCTAATTGAACAGCTTCGTAACCATCGTTTTCCAAAGTTTTCACTTGTAAAACAACATTAGCTTGAGCTTCGATAACAGTAACTGGTACTAATTCGCCAGATTCAGTGAAGAACTGAGTCATACCTACTTTTTTACCTAAGATTCCTTTAGTCATGATTACACCTCCATAAAATTATTTTTTTAAAATTGGTTAACTAAATTAAAGTTTGATTTCGATGTCCACACCACTTGGTAAGTCGAGTTTCATTAAAGCGTCGACTGTCTTAGGTGTTGGGTTAACAATATCCACTAGGCGTTTGTGTGTACGCATTTCGAATTGTTCCCGTGAGTCTTTGTACTTGTGAGTTGCACGGATCACGGTGAAGATTGAGCGTTCAGTTGGTAGTGGGATTGGCCCTGCTACTTGTGCTCCTGTACGTTTAGCGGTATCTACAATTTTTTGTGCGGATTGATCTAACGCACGATGTTCATAAGCCTTTAAGCGGATACGAATTTTTTGTTTTGCCATTATATTTCCTCCTCGTCATAATTCTACGATTGACTAGCTCCATATGAAAGACCGGCTCCACCCTCTTGGCAAAGCTCCCGGGTGTGTCGCAACCTCATACTTCAAAGCTTGGGCTGTTTTGACTCCAGGGCATAGTAACCCCTGGAATTTACAGCACTCTTACAATTATACAGACATGTTGATGTGATATCAAGGGTTTTCGCTTACTTTTTTAAAAAAATCGCCAAAAACTTTCTTTAGCCCCTTCTTGTTTCCAAACCTTCCCCTAATAGCTATAAGCATGAGCTAAATTGTCTAAGTGACACTGTATTGGTTCGACGCCTTCCACTTAGATAGACAAAAAGAAACCGAGACTTTCTATCTGCTAAGACTCGGTTTCTCTTCTATTATATATATGTTCATTTTCAATGCTATCAAATGCCCTGCTTCTTTAATGAAGGGATTCTTCATTAAAGATAACAACTGGCATGCCCACATAGGATTTAGCAAAGATGGTTGGCATGACATTGATTGAGGTATTGACACAACCGTAGGACCCTGCCATGTTGCGGTAGAGTTGCCCCCCAAAGGCTGGTTGCCACTTAGCGTCATGGATACCTTCCGCATGGTAGTCAAAGGCCATCCAATAATCCACTGGTTGCTCGTAAGGAATCCCAGTGATTGGTGAATTGGCTCTTAAGATACTTGGTGACTCCATATTCCAAATTTCATTGGCACCCGGAATCGTCGGTGACTTGTCTTGTCCAGTAATTACATCGGTTTCCAGACTCAATTGTCCATTTTCATAGAGAAATAGTTTTTGGTTAGGGATATCTACTTCAATATAAGTATCCCCAAAGAAATTATCTACCTTATAGCCTTGACCGGCAATACTTGGTTCAAAACTCTTATCCTCACCAGCTAAGACCGCTTGGGCCACTTCTTCTACCGCCCGGTCACGGTCAATATACCAGCCATAAATTCCAGGGAAAATGGTCACTGTCCCTGACATGGTGGACTTAAATTCGTGTGGGTTTAATAAGCCAGACACTTTTTGGTTGAGCTCTTGTAAGTAAGCTGAAATCTTAGACCGGTCCACATCAATCGAAGAGTCCGCTTGAACAATCAGCCAACTTTGAATGGTGGCGGGATCAATCGGATAGTCTTTATCTTCGATATTAAGGGCTAGCTTCATAGAAGAAATCTTATTGAATTGCTCCATTTGCTTTTGTATTTCGGGGTCATCGGACTTCACTTGAGGCTCTAAGTAAGCATCCTCCAACTTCACCTGATCTTGCCCTTGGTCGATGGCTGATTGAATCAATTGGCCTAATTTTTCCTTTGAAACTTGGTTCCCATTGCTTTCTTTTTTGATGCTTAATTGGTTATTGGCCTGGTCCACTACCACTTGGGCATTAGTGGGAGCTTGGCGCTCAGCATTATTAATCGCTAAGTCATTAACCAACCCCTTAAGAGCAGCTTCATTATTCTTACTTTCTTCAACTGCTAAGACACCATGGTCTTGGTTAAACCAAGCTAAAGGCCAAGTCCAAGCATTTTGTTGAGCTAAGACCTGTTCTAAGGAAGAATTGATATTAAATTGAATCCCAACATCTTGGGGTTTGACTTCCTTAATTACTTGATCTTTTTCCGTGACCTTAACCCCTAAGTTGGATAACTTGTCCTTGAGGCGACTTTCTGCCTCTTCCGGGCTTTGATGGCTAATATCTGTTGCAGCCATCACCGTTTCTGGCAAGAAGTGTCCTTGATAATAGTAGCTCCCTCCTAAATAGACCAGTGCTAAAACACTGATCACCGTTACCAGAGCAATTAAAAAGCCCTTTTTTCCATTATGCTTACTAGCCATATCATTTCCTCCCCGACAAGTTGTTTTCATTTTTTCGCTAACAATTTGTCTTAATTTAGTAAATAACTATTAATAAAATACCGACAAATACCTGTTTTGTAAACCATTTAGTTCTAAAATTATTTTTAAAATAAAAAAAGAGCTCGGATGAGCTCTTTTTCTTGGCATGTTCTAAAAATTAAAGAATTTCAGAAACAACACCGGCACCAACAGTGTGGCCACCTTCACGGATTGAGAAGTTAGTACCTTCTTCAATAGCGATTGGGTGAATTAATTTAACTTCCATAGTAACGTTGTCACCAGGCATTACCATTGGTGTGTCTTCTGGTAAGATAACTTCACCGGTAATGTCAGTTGTACGGAAGTAGAATTGTGGACGGTAGTTGTTCATGAATGGGGTGTGACGTCCACCTTCTTCTTTAGTTAAAACATAAACTTCAGCTTTGAATTCGGTATGTGGAGTAATGGTACCTGGTTCAGCTAAAACTTGACCACGTTCGATGTTTTCACGGGTAATACCACGTAATAAGGCACCAACGTTGTCACCTGCTTCAGCGTAGTCAAGTGTTTTACGGAACATTTCAAGACCGGTAACAGTTGTTTTTTCAGGTTTGTCAGCTAAACCAACGATTTCAACTTCTTTACCAACTTCGATCTTACCACGTTCAACACGACCAGTAGCAACGGTACCACGACCGGTAATTGAGAATACGTCTTCAACTGGCATCATGAATGGTTTGTCAGTGTCACGTTCTGGAGTTGGGATGTATTCGTCAACAGCTTCCATTAAGTCTAAGATCGCTTGTTCAGCATCTGCGTCGCCTTCAAGAGCTTTTAATGCAGAACCTTTAATTACAGGAACGTCATCTCCTGGGAAACCATATTCACTTAATAAGTCACGAACTTCAAGTTCAACTAATTCAAGTAATTCTTCGTCGTCAACCATATCACATTTGTTTAAGAATACAACGAAGTAAGGAACCCCAACTTGACGAGCAAGTAAGATGTGTTCACGAGTTTGAGCCATAGGACCATCAGTTGCGGCAACAACTAAGATCGCACCGTCCATTTGAGCAGCACCGGTGATCATGTTCTTAACGTAGTCCGCGTGGCCTGGGCAGTCAACGTGAGCGTAGTGACGGTTAGCTGTTTCGTATTCGATGTGAGAAGTGTTAATAGTAATCCCACGTTCTTGTTCTTCAGGTGCGTTATCGATCGCAGCGTAGTCTTTAGCTTCACCGAAACCATTTTTAGCTAAAACAGTAGCGATAGCTGCTGATAAAGTGGTTTTACCGTGGTCAACGTGACCTAAAGTACCGATATTTACGTGTGGTTTACTACGATCAAAATGTTCTTTTGCCATTGTATAATTTTCCTCCTAAAAGTTAACACTAAATTTCTATCTTATGTATATAGATTCAGTAGTTTAATTATATGAGATAGGCCTTGATAAAGTCAAGGACTCTACCTCATCTTTCCTTGATTTTTAAGCCTTTAGACTAATCTTCAGAACCTTTACCATATTTGGCAATGATTTCTTCACTGACAGATTTTGGAACCGGTTCATAGTGGTCAAAGGTCATGGTAAATGTCCCACGTCCTTGGGTTGCTGAACGTAAGGTTGTTGCATACCCAAACATTTCAGATAGTGGCACAAATGAGTGTAAGGTTAAAGCGTTCCCGCGTGGTTCTTGTCCTTCGATACGGCCACGACGTGCGGAAACATGTCCCATAACATCGCCTAAGTAGTCTTCAGGAACAACAATATCAACCTTCATCACAGGCTCAAGGATTACTGCGCCAGCATCTTTAGCTGCATTACGTAATGCAAGAGAAGCGGCAACCTTGAAGGCTGCTTCACTGGAGTCGACATCGTGGTAAGAACCATCATAAAGTTTAGCCTTCACGTCAACTAATGGGAAGCCTGCTAGGACACCATTTTCCATAGCGTCTTTCAAACCAGCTTCAACTGAAGGGATGTATTCACGAGGAACAACCCCACCAACGATAGCGTCTTCGAATTCGAAACCGGCACCTTCTTCGTTAGGGGTAAATTCGATCCATACGTCCCCGTATTGCCCTTTACCACCAGATTGACGAACAAACTTACCTTGGGCTTGTGTTTGTTTGGTGAAGGTTTCACGGTAAGACACTTGAGGAGCACCAACAGTTGCTTCAACGTTGAATTCACGTTTCAAACGGTCAACGATAATGTCTAAGTGCAACTCACCCATACCGGCAATGATGGTTTGACCAGTTTCATGGTCGGTACTTGCACGGAAGGTTGGGTCTTCTTCAGCTAATTTACCCAAAGCAATTTGCATCTTGTCTTGGTCAGCCTTGGTGTTTGGTTCGATAGCCACTTCGATAACAGGTTCTGGGAATTCCATTCTTTCCAAAATAATTGGGTTCTTGGTATCACAGAGGGTGTCACCAGTTGTGGTGTTCTTCAAACCAACCGCAGCAGCGATGTCACCAGAGAAGACTTCTTCAACTTCTGAACGAGAGTTAGCGTGCATCAATAAGATACGTCCGACACGTTCACGGGTGTCAGAAGTAGCATTCAGCACGTAAGAACCAGCTTCAAGAGTTCCTGAGTAAACGCGGAAGAAGGTTAAACGACCAACATAAGGGTCTGTCATCACCTTGAAGGCTAAAGCTGAGAATGGTGAGTCATCGTTTGCACGAACTTCAAAGGTTTCATCTGGATTGTTTGCGCGTTCTGCTTCAATTGGAGGAACGTCAGTAGGTGCAGGTAAGTAGTCAATAACTGCATCTAGCATTAATTGAACCCCTTTGTTCTTGAAGGCAGATCCACATAATACTGGGAAGAATTCCAAGTTCAAGGTTGCTTTACGGATAGCAGCTTTTAATTGTTCTTCAGTGATTTCTTCACCTTCTAGGTAAGCAATCATTAAGTCTTCGTCAGTATCTGCAACTGCTTCAACAAGGTCAGTACGCCATTTTTCAGCAAGTTCTTGATATTCTTCTGGAATATCTTCTTCATCAATCACTTGACCCATTTCGTCTTCATAAATTTCAGCTTTCATCTTAACTAAGTCAATGATTCCAGTGAAATTATCTTCAGCACCAATAGGTAATTGGATTGCGTGAGCATTTGCTCCTAAGCGGTCTTTGATGGTGTCAACAGCATATAAGAAGTCAGCACCGATCTTGTCCATCTTGTTAGCAAATACGATACGTGGAACATGGTAGGTATCAGCTTGACGCCAAACAGTTTCTGTTTGAGGTTCTACCCCGGATTGAGCGTCAAGAACGGTTACGGCACCATCAAGAACACGTAAGGAACGTTCAACTTCAACTGTGAAATCCACGTGCCCTGGGGTGTCGATAATGTTTACTCGATAACCCTTCCATTGTGCAGTTGTTGCTGCAGAAGTAATCGTAATCCCACGTTCTTGTTCTTGTTCCATCCAGTCCATTTGGGAAGCCCCTTCGTGGGTTTCACCAATTTTGTGGATTTTACCGGTATAGTACAAGATACGTTCAGTCGTGGTTGTCTTACCGGCATCGATGTGGGCCATAATTCCGATGTTTCTTGTTTTTTCAAGAGGGAATTCTCTTTTAGCCATCTTTGAATAACTCTCCTTTACTTTAAAATAGAATAAAAACTTGTCCTCACTTATAATACCTGCCGTACTAGGAAATTTCCACTAATAAAGCAGGAAAATTTATTACCAGCGGAAGTGAGCGAAAGCTTTGTTGGCTTCAGCCATACGGTGGGTTTCTTCACGTTTTCTAACGGCAGCACCGGTGTTGTTAGCAGCGTCCATGATTTCACGCGCTAAACGAACGTTCATGGTTCCTTCACCACGGTTACGAGCTGCTTGAACGAGCCAACGAAGAGCTAAAGTTTGACGGCGTTCTGGGCGAACTTCCATAGGCACTTGGTAGTTAGCACCCCCAACACGACGCGCTTTAACTTCTAAAACTGGAGAAATGTTTTCAAGCGCTTCTTGGTAAACTTCCATAGCGTCATTTCCAGTTTCTTCTTTAATAATATCAAAAGCATTGTATAAGATGGTTGCTGCTTTACCACGTTTACCGTCAACCATGATTTGGCTGATTAGGCGAGTAACCATTTTTGAATTGTAAATTGGGTCTGGCAATACATCACGTTTTGCAACATGTCCTTTACGAGGCATCCAATGCCCTCCTTTCTGATTTAATCTTAGTCTCTAGGTTTTTTGGTTCCGTATTTAGAACGACTTTGACGGCGGTTTTCAACACCAGCGGTATCTAAAGCGCCACGAACGATGTGGTAACGAACCCCTGGTAAGTCCTTAACACGACCACCACGAATAAGTACGACACTGTGTTCTTGAAGGTTGTGCCCAATTCCTGGAATATAAGCAGTCACTTCAACCATGTTGGATAAACGTACACGAGCGTATTTACGTAAGGCTGAGTTAGGTTTCTTAGGTGTCATCGTCCCTACACGAGTACATACTCCACGCTTCTGAGGAGAGTTGGTACGGGTAGGTTGTTTTTTCATTGAGTTATAACCTCTGTTCAAAGCAGGTGAATTTGATTTTGCCTTGCTAGATTTACGAGGTTTACGTAATAATTGGTTAATAGTAGGCATTTACTATTATTCCTCCTTCCAATTCTTCTGTTTTCATTTTAAAGCCACACATCCTGGTGTGTCATCTACTACAAAAAAGAAATAATCGACACCTAGTGAATCGATTATTGGTGATTTATGTTGTGCCATGATGTATCAGTCAGCACGACTGTATTTTGTTTACAGGAATCTGTATACAAAAAGCACCTTAAATACTCTACCACCCTTTGGATTTAATGTCAACAAATTTATTTAAAAATTCCTCTTTTAGATCACTACAGATAGAAATAAGAGAAAATAAGTAGCTAAAACAAAAAGAAAGCCGGAAATCCGGCTTTCCCTTCATTCTTGAGCTAATCAACTAATCGACGACTTCCATTTTCTCTACCTGGCCGCCCTCTTTGACTTGGAGTTTAACCGCCGTATCGGGCACCAGGAAGGGAAGTTCTTCATTAAGTTGAATGGGGACTTGGTAGATACTGCCATCGATCTTCAAGTAATAGACCGAGTTGCCCTCTTTGACTACGGCAGCGATTTGGTCTAAGTTGCCTTCAATGCTTTTAAGGTCTTCCATTTGACTGACCTCTTCAAAATGGGCCCCACTAGCCTTGGCATACTCTTCAATCAAAGCGGGCACTGACTGAGCGATGATCACATTTTGATAGTTATTGACATCAATTAAGGCATACTGCTTAATCAACCCAGCCTGGTCCTTTAGAGACAAGATATACATGGGATTGCCCTTTAAATTGATTAAGAGTGGGAAAGTCGCTTGGTAGCCTTTTTCTTGGACAGAGCCTTCCGAGGACTTCATGGCTGATATTTCTTCCGCCGCGGTCAAGGGGTAGAAACTGGTCTCCTTGGTCCGCATATTGACCAAGACAAAACCGATATTTGAGGCATCTTGGGCTACCGAAGTGACCCCAGTATAAAGGAAGATGTCATCGTTCATGGGCAGGTAATTATAGCCTGCTGTGGGCTTGGTCACACCCGTCTTAGCAAATAAGGCATTCCAAAAGCCGCCCCGGTATTTCCCGTTCATCTGCAGTTGGTGGAGGATAATGTCGGAAGAATAGACCCGGTCGATCCAGCCAGGCACTTGGTCCAATTGATAGTGCTGGGTCTCCCCACTTACCGCATCCAATAAGACCACTCCTGTAGGTTCAGGCTCCTTGAATATAAAATGCTTACCATAAGTGGTCGCCACATAGTAGGGGTGGCCTTGGTCGTCGACCTCAAAGGATGGTTGGTTAAAAATGGCAAAGGGATAGCGTAGGCGCAAGACCCGTTTAGCATTGCGGAAGAAGAGATCATCATTGGTGTACTTCATGGTGTTTTCTAAGTCCACTAGTTTAGTGTCTCCTGAGACCATATCGACTTGGATATAGTTAGGAATCCCCTGTCTAAAATTATTCAACCACTTGAAAAAACCAGCATATTCCAAGGGGGAGACCCGGTAGGGATGACCTTGAATATTAATCTGCGTATAGTCAGGAGCGGCCTCAAACTGAGAAACCAATTCAGAAAGTTCCCCTAGGCGCCGGTTACCTAATAAGGCCGCCGTATCGCGGTCAATTAAGGGAATTTGGCTCACATTGGTTTCTGGAAAATCTTCCTTAAAATCTTTCTTGTCCAGTTCGATCATATGAGCATAGCGGTCAGCCATAAACAAGGGACTATAAATCACCTGGATAGCTAAATAAGCTAGTAGTACAGCCCCCACTCCAGCAAAAAGGATCCGATATTTACGCTTGGGACGCTCTTTTTGAGTGAAAGCAGACCGCAAACGCTGGCCAAGATTAGCTTGCCGAGCCTTCTGGCGGTGAGTTCGTTTTAGCTCACTATCATAGATCGCTTCAGCAATAAAGAAAAGTAAGGCCCCCAGGCCAAGAAAGGCCCAAAAAGCCATGGAGGCATAGTTCAAAGGCGGTAGATAAAAATAATAGTAGCCTAATAAGATTAATAAGCCCCCAGCATGTAAGCCCAAGCGCAATCTTTTCAGCTGACTGTTTTTCTTTTGGTCTTCTTTTTCTGAATGGGTGACGTCTTTCATAAGCTTTCCTCCTCAAGTGACTTGTCTGCAGGCGTCAGTTCATCGTTATGTATCTATAAGTATGTTTGACTTAATTATATCAATAAAAAGGCTGCTTCATCTTCCTTCTAGTGAAAATCAAGCAGCCGCATAGTTATGTCAGAGGTTGGAACAAAAGTCCTGACCTCTTTTAAAAATACGAACCCTCTAATCGAAACCTGCTCCGGGTGCAAGGCAAGCGTCCACTTCACTAAAGGGTGAAAGAAGTCTCTTTGAGACTTCTTTCACCCTTTAGCTCCAGTGGTCTTGCCTTTTGACGCACCCGTCGCACTCTTTTGTTTTTTATTTATTACGCATGGTTGGGAAGAGTAGGATGTCACGGATGGAGTCGGAGTTGGTAAAGATCATTACCAAACGGTCAATCCCAATTCCTAAACCGCCCGTTGGTGGCATCCCAGTTTCTAGGGCTTCCACGAAGTCCTCATCCATATGTTGGGCTTCATCGTCACCAAGTTCTCTTTCCTTGACTTGGGCTTCGAAGCGTTGCCGTTGGTCGATTGGGTCGGTCAATTCAGTAAAGGCATTGCCTGCTTCCGCTCCGGCAATAAAGGCTTCAAAGCGGTCGGTGAAGCGACTATCTTCTTCATTGGCCCGTGCCAATGGTGAGATTGACTTAGGATGACCATAAACAAAGGTTGGTTGAATTAAAGTCTCTTCCACAAAAGTTTCGAAGAATTCGTTAACCACCTTACCAAAGTCATCGGTGTCTTTAACTTCAACGTGGTGGTCTTTGGCTAATTGACGCGCTTCTTCATCGGTCATTTCTTGCCAGAAGTCGACACCGGTAGCCTCTTTAATAGCGTCAACCATGTGGACCCGGCGCCATTGACCCGAGAAGTCTAATTGGTGGTCCCCATAAGGAATAGTGGTCGATCCCACCACTTGGCTAGCAATATGGTGGTATAATTCTTCGACTAAGTCCATCACGTCCCACATATCGCTATAAGCAGTATAGAGTTCCAGCAAGGTGAACTCAGGATTGTGGGTGTGGTCAATCCCTTCATTTCTGAAGACCCGACCAATTTCATAAACTTTTTCCATTCCACCGACGATTAAGCGTTTTAAGTGGAGTTCCAAAGCAATGCGTAGGTATAAATCAATGTCTAAAGCATTATGGTGAGTAACGAAAGGACGGGCATTGGCTCCCCCAGGAATGTTATGTAAAACTGGGGTTTCCACTTCTAAGTAGCCACGTTGGTCGAGGAAACGACGGATTTCACTGATGATCTTTGACCGGGTAACAAAGCGGTCATAGCTCTCCCGGTTAGTAATCAAGTCCAAATGGCGTTGACGGTAGATTTGTTCCTTGTCTTGTAAACCATGGTACTTGTCAGGAAGTGGACGTAAGGCCTTGGTCAGATGTTTTAATTCTTCTGCCTTCACCGATAATTCACCGGTATTGGTCCGCATCACATAACCTGAAACAGCGATAATATCACCGAGGTCAGCCTTCTTCCAGATATCCATATAGTCCTTGTCGCCAATTTCGTCTTTACGAACGTAAATTTGAATTTGACCAGAGCCATCCTGGATATGACCAAAACCGGCCCGGCCCTTTCCTCTTTTTGTCATGAGGCGGCCAGCAATATTCACAAAGACTGCTTTATCAGCCAGTTGGTCCTTGTCAAAAGCTTCATACTGGTCATGGATTTCTTGAGCGAGGGCATCGCGCTTAAAGCCTTTCGCAAATGGTTGGTAGCCATTTTCTATTAATTCATCTACTTTTTCGCGACGGACTTGCATTTGGTCATTCATCGCTTCATGCTGTTGGTTTTCCTTTGCCATTATCGACACTCCCATACTATTTTATTTCATTCTATTAAAAACAGCCCTTCAGGCATGCTTTTTTGGTCTTCCCTCTTATTCTATACTATTTAACGGTTTTTAGCAGCTTCTCTTTGTGCTAAACGTTCTTCCCGTGATAGGCGTTGGCGTTTAGGCGCTTTTTCACGCTCTTTAGTCGCCTTAGCGAAATCATTTAAAAGGTCGACGACTTCTTGGTAGGAATCAGCCTGGGTGCAGGCCACCTTGACCTTAGCCGAACGCGGGATTCCTTTGAGATAATAAGCCACCATGGAACGAAATTCCCGGACCCCAACACTTTCCCCTTTTAAGTCAACCAGTCGGGTCAAGTGGTCCTTGCAGGCTTCAATCCGTTCTAGACCTGTTTTTTCAGGTAAGAGTTCGCCGGTCTCCACGTAATGAACCATACGGTGGATTACCCAGGGGTTACCTAGGCACCCCCGTCCCACCATGACACCATCAACTCCATAATTGTCGAGGGCGTACTTGGCTTCTTCGGGAGTTCGGATGTCCCCATTGCCGTAAAAAGGCACAGAGAGCTTTTGGCTGACTTGCTTGATAATGTCCCAGTTAGCCTTACCGGTATACATTTGCTCCCGGGTTCTGCCGTGCATAGCAATCATCTTCGCACCAGCTTCTTGGGCAGCCAGGGCATTTTCCACGGCCAGGATATGGTCGTCGTCCCAACCTGTCCGCATTTTCACTGTGACTGGGATGGAAACTGCATCGGCAACCGTCTTTACCCGCTTATAGACTTCATTAGGATCTAAGAGCGCCTTAGATCCCGCATCGGTCTTCACCACTTTATTAACCGGACAGCCCATGTTGATATCAATGATGGCAGCCTTGGTATTGGCTTCAATAAATTGGGCTGCTTCAGCTAAGGAGTCGGCCTGGCCACCAAAAATCTGCACGGAAAGCGGCCACTCTTCATCCTCAATATGAAGCATAGATAGGGTCTTTTTGTTTCTAAAATGAATTCCTTGGTCAGAAATCATTTCACAAACAACCAGTCCCGCTCCCTGGGCCTTAACAATGGTTCGAAAGGCGGCGTTAGAGACACCAGCCATCGGAGCGACCGCAATGGGGTTAGTGATTTCAATATTGCCGATTTTGATCATAGTACTCCCTTTCTAATTATAGACACACCAAATGATTCTATCAGAAAAAACGACAGAAGAAAAGAGCAGAGACAAAAGCCCCAGCCCTTTTCTTTCTTTATTTTCGTCCTTTAGTGTGACTATCACACTCTCTAAACCTGCTCCAGTCACAGGACGAACGTCCATTTCACACAGGGTGTGAGACTTGGCGCCTAGGCTTGGATGATTGTAGCAAGTCAGAATAAAAGCGAAGCATTCGCTTGTTTCTGACTTGTGAAATCACTCCAAGTCTGCCAAGTCGAACCCAACTAAAAACTGCCAACGCTCAGGCTAGTTGAGTTCGGTTGCCAGACTTGAAGTTGCTTCAGAAAATACCAAGGCACAGTCTTTAGTTGAGTTCGGAAGGGTGAAGGGATGTCCTTTCAGAAAAGTTGAACGACCAGCTTTGCTGATCTTTTCATCTTTTCTTCCAAGGAATCTCCCTCACTGATCCTTCCTCACATCCTTTTATCTGCGCTTATAATATTTTCCTCCAGCAATTCAAGGCTTTAGCGGCGTTCTCACATCCTTTTCAAACCTGCTCCAGTCACAGGACGAACGTCCACTTCAAAAACTGCCAACACTCAGCTTAGCTGAGCTTATGACAGTTTTCTCCAGTAGTTTCGTCCTTTGGTGTGACTGTCACACTCTTTCTAGCTTATCGTCCATTAGCTATGGTAACTACCTTATGCCCCCGGCCTAGGCGTTCGGCAACGGCAATCGCTCCGGTAATGGCTAGGGCTGATTGAAGGTCGACTTCAAGGCCTTCATTGACCTTTAGCCACTCTTGTTCTTGGTAAGCGCGACTGTCTTGGACCCGGATAATCTCAGCAAAGAGACTGGTATCTAAAAGGGGTAAGTCGCTAGCCATGTCGAGATCATTTAAGCTTGATTGACTACTTGCTTCCACAGCATAGATGGCAGTCTTTTCCGACGCGTCTTTGAGGGACCGACCGATACCAGAGAGACTGGCTCCTGTTGATACCGCCGAGACAAAGGCATTCGGAGCTTTCCCCCCTAAGGCCTCAATAATTTCCGGCCCCGTAGTCAATTGGTGGACCACCGAGCAGGCATAGTCACTATCAGGATGAAGCAAGAATGCTTGATCATTTTGACCACTTTCAATGGCTGATTGTCTTTGCTCAGTGACTTTGTCAGGATCGCTGAGAGGATGAATGGTCATACCGTATTCACGCAGTGCTTTCAAGTCAGCCTCACTGATCACTTCGTTGAGGAAGAAGTCGCCATCATAACCCTTAATAGCCGCTAGGCAAGCCAAGGAACGAATAGTAACAAAGTCAGCGCAGACCACTAGCGTAGTCCCACTGGCTAGGTCGCCTTTTTCCTCATAGACTTCCAACATATTTAATAGGGAACGGTCTTTGATATGACCAGTGGGGTTTTGTCTTTCTAATTTGACATAAACATCCGCTGCTTGATAAGGAACCGACCGCTGTAATTTAATCAATGGAGTCTCTCCAATGGTCAAGAGCAAATTGTCCAGTTTTTCTACCATTTTACACACCTCTTCATCAGCTTCTGGCATTTATTATTACTATTTTAGCATAATCAACTAAGCAACTAAAGGTAAAGGACTAGGCTTCGGCCTCCTCTAGAAGTTTTTCCAAGTCGTCCTTACTGTAGTGGTAATGACTATTACAGAAATGGCAAACGGTTTCTGCTTGACCATCTTCTTCAATAATGGCTTTGAGTTCCTGACTACCTAGGCTGACTAAGCCCTTAGCAAAGCGTTCCTTGGTGCAGTCACAAGTAAAGCTTATCGGATGAGTAGACAAGATATTGGCTTGGCCTTCGCCTAAGAGACGTTCAATAATTTCCTCCAGGCTGGCATGCTGACTGAGTAATTTAGTGATGTGAGGGAGTTCTTGGACTGTACGCTCCAAGCGACTGATGGTCTCTTCACTCGCTCCCGGTAAGACTTGTAACATCCAACCGCCCGCCTTATTGACTGATTCATCTGGATTGACCAGGACACCCAGTCCAATGGCAGAAGGAATTTGTTCCGAAGCCGCTAAATAATAAGTGAAATCCTCGGCAATCTCACCTGAAACAATCGGAGTTTGTCCACTAAAAGGTTCCTTCAAACCCAGATCCTTAGTGACTGAAAAGGTTCCTTCAGTGCCAACCACTTTACGGACATCCAACTTGCCTTGGTCATTCAAGTCGAGAGAGACATGGGGATTGTCAATATAACCTTTGACCTCGCCCGCTCCATTAGCGGTCGTGACAATTTTTCCACCCAAGCCATTGCCCTTAATTTGAACCGACATTCTGGCATCGTCTTTAATATCGCCAGCTAAGAGCAAAGTCCCGATTAGAGTCCGACCCAAAGCGGCTGTGGCTGCGCTCCAGGTATCATGGCGTTGGTGGGCGTCCTCCACTAAGTCACCGGCATCGATCACACTACAACGTACAAAACCATCTTTAGAAATTGCTTTAATTAACTTATCTGTCATTTTTTAATTCCTTTCCTTAATGCCTTTTTATTATGCCTAAATCACCTATCAATAGCAAATGATTGATTTTACTGGTTCACGGCTAAATGGCCATCAGCATCCGTTCTGCTTTTGACTTTGGGTTGTTAAAAAGCCATGGCAATGTACCACACTCTCATAAAATTTCTCATGAAAAAAGGACTGCGTCTTTTGGCGCAGTCCCAATTACTTAATCGATCAAGTTAAGCTTATTCTTGGTCATCATCATTTGATTCTTGGGAAGGGATATTGTCATTTTGAGTTTCATTTGCATGATCCTCATGGCGGTCTTCCTCTGGAGAGCTAATGGTCTCTTCCTTGGAATCATCGACCTCTTCTTGAACCTTCTTTTGACGTTCAATTTGAGATTTCTTCAAGTTTTCTTTGGCTTCTTCATAAGAAATTGGTTCATTTTCATGGCCACTTTGTTGACTTTCATCATCATCTGGTAAATGACCGTTCTCAAATAGACTCTTAATTTGTTTAGCATTTAAGGTCTCAAGTTTTAAGAGATGTTCAGCAATCACACGGACTTGCTCCTTATGCTGACTTAAGATATCTTTGGCTTCTTCCAAGGCTTGGTCCATGACCTTGCGGAGTTCTTGGTCAATTTTAGCTGCGGTTTCACCTGAATAGGATTTTTGTTGGTAAGGGTTGGTGCCTCTCATGGAGTGGTTTCCTTCATAAGAAATCGGACCTAATTCCTCACTCATCCCATATTCAGTAATCATGCTACGGGCTAAAGAGGTTGCCTGTTCAAAGTCATTGGATGCCCCAGTGGTCTGGGTGTCAAAGAAGATTTCTTCTGAAGCACGTCCTCCAAGCAGCCCCACAATTTGTTCGTGAAGGTTTTTCTTGGAGTGCATGGTTTGATCTTCTTTAGGTAGCATCACTGCATACCCCCCTGCTTTACCACGAGGAACAATGGTCACCTTATGAACGACCCGAGCATCGCTTAAGACCATACCACAGACGGTATGTCCAGCCTCGTGGAAGGCGGTTACCCGGCGCTCTTCTAAGCTTGGTTGGCTGTTTGGTTTAGCCGGGCCAGCGATCACGCGGTCTTGGGCTTCATCCACATCCACCATTTCGATTCTTTTCTTATCTAAACGGGCGGCCAATAAGGCGGCTTCGTTGAGGACGTTTTCTAATTCCGCCCCGGTAAAGCCTGGAGTTTGTTGGGCCACCACTTTGAGGTCGACATTTTGAGCTAGTGGCTTGTTGCGGGCGTGAACTTTCAGAATGGCTTCCCGGCCTTTCACGTCTGGACGGCCCACTAAGATTTGGCGGTCAAAACGTCCCGGACGTAATAAGGCTGGATCTAAGACATCAGAACGGTTGGTTGCTGAAATCACGATCACATTGTCCTTTTCTTCAAAACCGTCCATTTCAACTAAGAGTTGGTTGAGGGTTTGTTCCCGTTCATCATGGCCACCGCTCCCTGAAGCTGCGCCCCGTTGCCGACCAACCGCATCAATTTCATCAATGAAGATGATAGCAGGCGAATTTTTCTTGGCCGTATCAAACAAGTCACGCACCCGGCTAGCCCCGACACCGACAAACATTTCCACAAATTCTGACCCCGAGATGGAGTAGAAAGGTACATTAGCTTCCCCGGCTACGGCTTTAGCTAGTAAGGTTTTACCGGTTCCGGGAGGGCCTTCTAAGAGGACCCCTTTAGGAATCCGAGCACCAATATCGTGGTATTTCTTGGGAGCACGGAGGAAGTCAACCAGTTCCACTAGTTCTTCCTTCTCTTCCTCACAACCAGCAACGTCAGAGAATTTCACCCGTGATTTCTTAGAAACATCTTCTACCCGGCTTTTACCCATTTGCATAGGGTTGTTCCGTCCCCCACCTTGGGTTTGTGAGAACATCATATACATGATAAAAACGAAGAAGATTAAGGGAATGGCGCTCATGATCAAACTAATCCACATATTGGTTTGATCTTCTTCTTGGGCCACGACTTCGGCCCCTGAATCTTCTGCCGCTTGGTTAATGGCTGAGAGGGTTGAGTCATTAGGTAATACATGAACAATGAATCCCTTAGCTTGGTCGAGTTCAGTATTATTTAATATCGGAATATTATTGGAAGTTGATGACTCGCTTCCTTCCTTGTCTTCCCGGTACTTCCCGGTGATTTCATAGGCGCCTGCGCGAGGTTTAATTTGAACCGTTTCAATTTCTTTATCCTTCAGTTTTTGAATAAATTCGGATTGGTTAATTTCCTCTGAAGCAGCCGAATTTCCTCCTGACGAGAAGAAATTCACTATTCCTAGTAGCGCCAAGAAAATGACAATGATAATTAGACCACTGGAAAAAAAGTTATTGGGTCTCTTTGATCCTTTTCTTTGCATACATTAGCTCCATTTCTAATTTTAAACTATATCGGTCTTATCCAGATAGGTAAGTATAACACAGATTAGGCCTGATCGCTCTTTAAAACCCCTACATAAGGTAGATTGCGGTACTTTTGCGCATAATCCATGCCGTACCCCACCACAAAGGCGTCAGGAATTTCTTTGCCGAGGTAATCAGCCTCAACCTTTACCTGTCGGCGGTCAGCCTTGTTTAAAAATGCACATATTTTAACCGATGCCGCCTGCCGTTCTTTGAAAACTTCCCCTAGGCGTTCCAAGGTGTAGCCTGTATCGACAATATCTTCTACCAATAAGACATGCCGGCCTGCCACTGAAGCCTCTAAGTCTTTGAGGATCTTAACGTCACCACCTGATTCGGTGCCATCGCCGTAGCTAGAAACCGCCATAAAGTCTACTTCTAAAGGCACGTTAATTTCTCGGATTAAATCGGCCATAAATAAAAATGATCCCTTAAGGATTCCGACCACAAGTAGGTCTTGGTCTTGATAATCTTTGGAAATTTCCTCACCTAAGCGCTTATTAATGGCTTGGATTTCCTCCGTACTGATTAAGATATCGCTAATCTCTTGGTTCATGTATAGCCTCCGTGTTATATAAGTTCAATTATGTCCTTAATTGTAGCAAAAGCAGCTACCTATCTGCAACATTTTCAGCCCTTTTAGACAATTTTTAAGGAATGCTTAGACTCGCTGAATTTGGCTAAAAGCCGCCTCCCCGTTCAGAGGATAGCGGTAGAGCCATTGTCCCTTTTGACTTAAGATTCCAAGGACCCAAGACTGACCTCGGACGATCAGCCATGCCGCCTGTCGGTCAGATTGAGGAATCTTCTCATTAATAAAGAAACGGCGGATTTTTTGCTGGCTTCCTGAAGGGAGTTTGAGATAGTCACCAGCTTGCCGGTGGCGGATAGTCAGGGATTGGTCACTTAGGGATTGAGACAAGTAAAAGCTTTGGCTGGTGTCCTGAAGCTTTTCTTGACCAGTCAAAGTCCAGCTTAAGGAGAAGTCTTCTAGCTGAATCGCTGCTTTATCTAATTCAAGCGGCCTCTCTGATAGCTCTGGCCCGGTCTGATAGTAGCTAGCTGGGCTGGTTTTCAAGCGGATAAAGGCGGCCTGGTAGACCTTATCCAGGACATAATGCCCCGGCAAGGCCCATTGGCCCTGGGCAGCCCCCTGGTTAAGAAAGTCGACCAATTCTTCCATTCCCGTCCGAGTGAAGGCCAAGAGTTCTGGAATCTCACAGCGCTGAAAAATCATCTCCATTAGTAAGACTTGTTCCGCCTGAGAATACTGACCCAAGGCTTCCAAGTCAATGTGAAAAAAGCCCCCTTCCTGGTCAAATAAGTTAGTCAGCAGCTGGTTGAGCTGGGGTTGGGCCAGGTCCAATAAGGCTTTGAGATCGGTTTGAAAATGACGGAAATGTGCCTTGAAGTTAACCGATTCCCGCTCTAGGTAGGGAATAATCTCTTGACGGAAACGATTACGTTGGAAATGCTTATCCCAATTGGTCATGTCTTCCTGGTAGGGTATTCCTTCACCTCTAGCTAGGTCATACAAGCTGGCTTTTTCGACGTCTAAAAGAGGTCGGAGAATTTGGGCCTTGGGATAGGTGTAAAGCGGGCTAAGGACCTCCATCCCCCTAAAACTGGCCAAATGTCCGCCATGGACCAGGCGCATTAAGCCGGTCTCTACCTGGTCATCACTATGGTGGGCCGTCACCAAACGCAAGGAGGCCTGGTCTTTGAGAATTTTTCCAAAGGCATGGTAGCGGAAGGCCCGGGCCTTGGCTTCGATATTGCCACCCAAATCATCCTGGTGCTGCCAAATACTCACCTTGAGATCCAAGTCGCGGACTTGGCAATAGGCCACCATCATTTCCTGCTCGGCTTCTGACTCCAAGCGCAGGCGGTGGTTAATATGGATGACAAAGAAATTTAGCCCATGAGTCGCTTGCAGTGTCTCAAAACACCTTAATAGGACCATGGAATCCACACCGCCAGAAACCGCCAGGGCATAGGGCTTGTGACTAGCTAAATAGTCGCTATCTTCTGCCACTAACTTTTGGTAAATCATTTGAGCAAGTTGACTGAGCTCTGACATGTTCCACCTTCCTCATAAAAATAAAGAAAGAGGCTGTGACCAGCGTCATAACCTCTTGGTAATTTTTTCTATTCTTCATCTCTTGTCATTAGCCGCGACGGCCACCGCGACCACCACGTTTGCCTTCGGTATTACGCTTTAAGGAAGTTAAGCGATCATCACTTTCCTTTAAGAAATTATTCATCATGGCGTCAAAGTCACTGGTTTTTGCTTGTGGCTTACGGTCAAATTTCTTATGGCTATTGTTGGCTTTAGCTGGCTTAGGACCACTATTACCAGGCTTAGCATGTGCTTTGGGCTCAGCTTGCTTGTGATCCTTGGCGTCCTTCATGGATAAGGCAATCTTTCCATCCGGTTGAATTTTAGTGACAATCGCAGTCACCTCATCGCCTTTTTGTAGATAATCATTGATATCTTTAATATAGCTATCGGAAATTTCAGAAATGTGGACTAAGCCACTGGTTCCATCACCGAGATCGACAAATACACCAAATTTAACAATTCCTGTAACCTTACCAGTTACTTTTTCCCCAACTTCTACGGTCATGAAAGCTTATGATCCTCCTAATTTTTTTCATTATTTACTTTGTTTTGATTATTTTGCGCTTCTAGGTATGCCTTGTTAAGACTTTTTGCCTTCATGGAATCATTATCTTCAGGAGTGGAGAAAATAATTTCGCCCTCTTTGCTGAGATAATATTGGGCCCGAGCTAAGCTCGCCAGGTAAGACTCATTATTTAATAAGGTCACTTGGTTCTTTAGAGAGTCAACAATTTCTTGTTCACTCTGTCTTTGTTGCTTAGCCTGCTCAGTTTGTTCACTTAAGGACCGGGTCTTAAGTTGGGCATGGAAGACGCCAAACAGACATAATAGGGAGCCTAGTAAACAAAAACCTAAGAGCGAGCGCATGATTAAGTCATGCCATTTCTGTTTCTTAGTATCTTCTTGCTCCTTCTTGCCAGCGTAGCGTGCAATGGAAGTAATTTTATTCTTATTTTCCTTGCCTTGGTCGCCCATCTTTAGCATCCTTTCACAAAATAGTACCCTTCCTATTGTACCTTGCTTCTTTTAAAAAGTATAGCTCCTATTTCAATTAAAAAAATTCAGGTTCGCTAGCCTTTTCCTTCCATTCTTCATCGAGAATGGTATACATTTTGCTGGCGTCTTCTTTTTTAGTCGAATTTTCTAGAGCATCGACTCTCAAAGTCAGCCACTTATTCCCAAACTCAAGCTTAACCGTATCACCAACTTCCAAGTTGGTCCCTGACTTGGCCGGCCGCCCATTGACAGCAACCCGACCTTGATCACAGGCCTCTTTGGCCACGGTACGTCGCTTAATAATTCGAGCAACTTTTAAAAATTTATCAATTCGCATAGACTCTTCCTAACTCTCCTTATTTTTGATCCAATATTTAGCCAAGGGAAGCTCTTGCCACTCAGCCGGATTAAGTATCGGGTATCTTCTTACTACTAATAATACGACACCTGCTCCCAAAAGGACAGCCAAGCCCACAAATAAAGTAGCAAAGGCCCGACCTTTAGGGAAATTTAGCCAAAAGAACCAGCGCAAAGCCATAATGGCCAGCCACATGAGAAGAACCACTAGGCTAGTGTCTCTCAGTAAAATCCCCATTTGACTCTCGCTTTTAATCGAATGGGGGATAAAATGGTGCATCAAAATCAGCATCATCACTAGAGCGAGTAAACTGGACCAGACGCCCCCCACTAGGCCAAAGCGGCTAACCAGCAAGTGGGCAAAGACCCCTTTAACTAATAATCCCAAGCCCAGGGCCATGGCCGAATAAAACCACTGGTTCTGGCCCAGGAAAATATTATGGTAGATCAATACCCAGCTGGCCAAGACAATCATCAGTAGATACTGTTCTAAGACCCCGCTGCCCTTAGCATCACTAAAGAGCATCACATTGAGTTCCGGTAAGATCGCCATTATCCCCGCCGTGACCAATAGACTAATAAAGAAAGTTAAGCGGCTAAAACGAGCTGCCGCTTCCCTAAATTGGGCCTTTTGCTTTTTGACAAAGGCCTGGGAAAGCAGGGGCAAGTAAGAGGTCTGGAAGGCCAGGGAAAAGACCATGCCCAATTGGACAAAGGGCTGGCCGCGATCATAGACTCCCTTATAAACCTTAGCCAGGTCGCCATCCAAACCAGAATCCAGTAAACCATCATAAAGGGTAAAAGAATCAATCAATTGAAAGAAGACCAATAAGGCTGAAAAACTACAAATCACCAGGCCATCGGTGACAAAGGTTCTTAAAATCTGGGGCCAGGTCAAGTGATAAGGCGGATCTTCAGCCAGAGCTCGACTTCTTTTCGATTCTTGGAATAGGCGCTGGGTGCCCCTGGATTGAAGCAGGGCCAGGATTAGGTAGCTAGCTGCCGTAAAACCAGCAATCCCAGCCGAGGCCATGGCCCAGGCCCCCATCTCATAGAGGGACCAGTCCTGACTAAAGACCTGGCTATAGAGATAAGCCACCCCTAAGATTACCCCAACCCGGACCACTTGCTCGATCACCTGAGAGACGGCGGTATGTTTCATATCATTGCGCCCCTGAAAGGCTCCCCGAATGAGGAGGAGAAAAGGCATGGCTAAGAACATATAGGAAACGCTCCGAATCACCACTGCCAAGTTGGGATCAGCCATTCCCTGGGCTAAAAGCGGGGCTAGAAAAAAGGTCAAGCTAAAACACAATAAAGAAAAAATGACTACTAGGAGACTATAACGCCGCAAAAACAGGCGACGGTGGGCCAAGTCAACCTGCCAGGAAATTTGTTTACCCACGTAATTAGGTAAGCCGCTCAGGGCAAAGGTCATTCCAATCCCATAAATGGGGTAGACTTGCTGGTAGACATAGAAGCCCGTGTCGCCCACTAGGTTTTGAAAGGGAACCCGGTAAACCGCACTGAGAATCTTAGCGATAATGCCGGCCAGGGTCAACAAGCTGGCCCCCTTTAAGGCTTGTTGACTGCGGCGGTTTTTACTCGACACCATCCCTAGTCCTCCCCTTCCACTTGGTCAGAATCCGCCTTTAAATCCTTACTGAGCTGGGTTAGGAATTGGAGGAGATAGTCTAACCACTGATCAGTTGAGAGGTCTTTAGTGTTTAACTGCATGACTAATTGATCATTAGCCATTTTGATTTGTAATTTCATGGGGATATCTTCTAAGGCTTGGAAAATGAGCGGAGTCAATTGGCTAGGATCTTGTTGCTTGGTAAAGACCTGCTCAATCGCCTTCCCCTTACGCGTGATTTTTTCTACCCCTATTGCAGTAGCATAGGACTTCATCGCCCCGACTGCTAAGAGCCATTGAACTTCTACCGGAGGCTCACCAAAGCGGTCCAATAATTCGTCATCCAAGTCCCACATGGCATCGACATCCTCCAGCAGGTTGATGCGTTTGTAGATTTCCACCTTTTGATTTTCGTCCTGGATATATTCTGAAGGAATATAGGCGTCAATGTGCAATTCAATTTCTGTCGGTGACTGAGGCCGCTTAGCTGCCTTGCCTTGCTTCTTACGGATGGCTTCATCCAGCATCTGTTGAAAGAGGTCATAACCCACCGAATTGACAAAACCGTGCTGTTCTTGCCCCAGGAGGTTGCCGGCTCCACGAATGGAGAGGTCGCGCATGGCGATTTTGAACCCTGCCCCTAATTCAGTAAAGTCTTCGAGGGCGGTCAGCCGTTTTTCGCTGGCCTCATTGAGGGCCTTGTCAGGCCGGTACATAAAGTAAGCATAAGCCACCCGGTTGGATCGGCCTACCCGTCCCCGAAGTTGGTAGAGGGTCGATAGGCCCATCCGGTCTGCGTCCTCCACCAAGAGAGTATTGACATTAGGCATATCAATCCCGGTTTCAATGATGGTGGTAGTGACTAAGACATCGTCATCTCCGGCCAAGAAATCCATTAAGACTTCCTCTAATTGATTGGCATGCATCTGACCATGGGCAATGGCTACCCGGGCTTGGGGGACTAATTCCTCAATGAAGTTAGCTTTTTCTTGGATATTTTGCACATTATTAAAGAGGTAAAAGACTTGACCATTGCGGGCTAATTCACGTTCAATGGCATCCCGGATCGCTCCATAGTTTTGTTCCATGACATAGGTCTGTACCGGAAAACGGTTAGCTGGTGGCGTTTCAATCACACTCAAGTCCCTAACCCCCATCATGGACATATTCAAGGTACGAGGGATCGGCGTTGCCGTCAGGGTAAGGACATCGACATTTTTTCGCAAGGCCTTTAATCTCTCCTTGGCCTTAACGCCAAAGCGTTGTTCCTCATCAACAACCAATAAACCCAGATCTAAGAACTTAATATCCTTGGATAGGAGTCGGTGGGTACCGATCACTAATTGGACGCTGCCCTCTTTTAAGCCCTTAATGACATGCTTTTGTTCGGCCGGGCTCCGAAAGCGGCTCAATAAGTCAATAGTAAAGGGATAGTCCTTAAAGCGCTCTAGCATGGTTTCATAGTGTTGCTGGGCTAAGACAGTCGTTGGCACCAGGAAGGCGACTTGCTTACCGTCTAGCATAGCCTTAAAGGCAGCCCGCATGGCAACTTCAGTCTTTCCAAAGCCCACGTCCCCAACGAGGAGACGGTCCATGGGCTTTTCTTTTTCCATATCAGCTTTAATTTCCTGGATTGAGCGGAGCTGGTCATCGGTTTCAGGATAAGGAAATTCGTCTTCAAAGGCAGCCTGGTCTTCGTTGTCAGGACTAAAGGCATAGCCCTTTCTGGTCTCTCTTTCTGCATACAAGTCCACCAAGTCATCAGCAATATCTTCAATTTTCTTGCTGACCCTTTGCTTGGTCTTTTGCCATTCGGTTCCGCCCATTTTGTTGAGTTTAGGGCTCTTGCCTTCCGCTGAAACATATTTTTGGACCAAGTCAATTTGGTCAATGGGGACGTGGATAGAGGCATTATCAGCATAGACGATGCTGAGATAGTCCTTGTGGTTACCCGCCACCTCGATGGTCTCTACCCCAACGAACTGCCCAATCCCGTGGTTAACATGGACCACATAGTCGCCGGGTTTTAACTCTTGGTAGTTCTTTAAGCGCTCAGCGTTAGAGAGGTTATTGGTATTTTTACGACGACGACGCTTGGCCTGGTCAAAGAGGTCACTTTGGGCTAAAAGGACCACTTGACTGTCAACAAATTCAATTCCTCCCGACAAGTGGCCAGCAATAATATTAATAGCCTCAGGAATAATTTGATCTGCCTGGGTCAAGACCGCCTGGAAGTTCATGGCCTTGAGATCTTTTTCTAAGTCGCGGGCCTTCTCTTCCTCCTCGATAAAGATCAGTAAAGACCGGCCCATTCTCAACCAGGCTTCAAATTCCAGTTTAATGGCTTCCTTATTATGGTAAAAAGGCGTAACCGTCCGCGTTTGAAATTGGTAGAGGCCATCAAAGCGCATATTGCCGTAACCCTTCTGCCACTGGGCCAGGTAGAACTTCCGCCCCGAATAAGCCATCACTTGGTCGTGACTATCTAAATAGATCTGGTCAATCGGAGGCAGGTGCCCAGCTTCCACCTTCCCTTGCAGATAAAGGGCGGCTCGCTGGTCAATTTCCTGGGATAATTCAATCAGCCGGGTCATATCATCTAGCACTAGGTTCTGTCCCTGCCCCACATAGTCAAGCAGGCTGCAAGAGTCTGGATAGAGGATCTGACTAAAATAATGGGTTCGTTCGGTCGTCTCCCCAGCTGACCAGGCTTGAATTTCATCTTGGAAGATGGCCTGGACTTGTTTTTTGATGGCTTCATCTTGGATTTTCTCAGCTTTTTCCTGGGCCACTTTTTCTAAATGAGCCACGCCAGCTTTTAGGCGGTCAGGGCTAAACAAGAGGTCCTTAGCCGGTAAGATGGTAACTGCTTCTAAGTCCTCTTGGCTCTTTTGGCTGTTAACGTCAAAAGTCGTGATACGTTCCACTTCATCGAAGGCTAAAGACAGTCGCAAGGGCTGGGAACTGGTTAGGGGGAAGAGGTCAACAATATCCCCCCGGACACTCATTTCACCAGGTCGTAAAACGGCCTCCACCCGTTCATACCCCAAAAGCAATAAGTCTGCTTTCAGCTGGTCGACTGCCAGATCTTGGCCCCGTTGGATGTTTTTAACTAGGTGTTTCCACTCAGATACAGGAGTCAGGGCACGCTTTAACCCGAAGATAGGACTAATTAAGATCCCGCTACTATCTTCATCAAGTAACCAGTCTAAGGTCGCCAAGCGGTCCCCCAGAGCTTCCGGGCTTTGAATGGCTAAGTCTTCAGCCACACTTTCTGGACTGGAATAGAGGTGGAGGTCAGCTTCTGGATTGAAAGTTTGCAGGTCTTCATAAAAACGCTCCGCCTGCAAGAGATTATTGGTCAAGACCACGGTCTTTTTATCGGGATGGCTGGCTTGAATTTCAGCAATCATATAGGCTTTACTAGCCGCCTGTAAACCCAGGTAGAGAACACTCTGCCCCGTCCTCAAGGTGTTTTCTAGCTTACTGTCAATAATTTTCTCATTGAGATAATTTTCTAAGTTCATTTCCACGTCTTTCTCTCTTTATTAGTTATTGAAACGATTCATAGTGTTTTCAAAGCTATTGCCCTCTAACCAGTAAGAAATGGCATCGGCTGCCGCTTGGCTGCTTTCTAACATCTTGCCTTGGTCTTCCTTTGAGAATTTTCCTAGGACATGGTTGACCACCGAGCCCTTGCCCTTAGGATGGCCCACGCCCAACTTGATTCGTTGAATGTC
Source organism: Aerococcus tenax (assembly GCF_003286645.3). NCBI lineage: Bacteria > Bacillati > Bacillota > Bacilli > Lactobacillales > Aerococcaceae > Aerococcus > Aerococcus tenax. Next base: position 1,628,795 of record NZ_CP127382.2, read on the forward strand.
TTTAGAATTAAGCATTTTAATGATATCTTTCATTCCGTTATGACCGCCAGCACTGCCCTTTTTCCGTAGGCGGAGACGGCCGGGTTCCATGTCCATATCATCATAGACCACTAGGAGGTCTTCTAAGTCGATGTGGTAATAATTCATAAAGCCAGATACACATTGACCGGATAGATTCATAAAAGTAGTGGGTTTGACAAAGAGCACCTGGTCATTAGCCACCCGGCGTTTAAAATAGACCCCATTGAAAGCGGAACGATCAAAGCTTTCATGGTGGCGGTAGGCCCATTCATTAAGGACAATAAAACCAATATTATGGCGAGTCCCTTCGTATTCTTTTCCTGGATTTCCTAATCCAACCACTAACTTCATATCGATCATCCTTTTCTTTTTAACGCAACAAAATCTGTACACCGCCCACAGCGAGGGGATGTACAGATGACTTGCTACTAGTAATTTTCTTCATTTTAGCGAAAAAAAGTTACCCTCACAAGTTTTTTCGCCTAAATGGATGCAGAGTGAGACGAGTGCACCAAAGAGCAAGACCATTGGAAGAAAAAGGCGTAAGAATTCACGCAGAGAATTCGTGGCCGTTTTCTGAAATGGACGCTTGCTCTGCACTTGAAACAGATTTTCAATAGAGTGTGACAAAAGGCATAGGAGCCCTGAACCGCTGGAGCTAAAGGGCGAAAGAATTCTCAAAAAGGATGAGAGGGCGCCGTCAAAGCCTTGAATCACTGGAAGAAAATACCATAAGCACAGGGAACTGTGCGTTGAGATTTTCTGAAGTGACTTCAAGGCTGGCGTCCGAACTCAACTAGAGAATTCGTCGACCTTTAGTGAAGCGGACGTCAGGGCTGCCTTTTGGAACAGATTTGGACAGAGTGTGACAAGTGCACCAAAGAGCAAGATCGCTGGAAGGAGTTCGCAGTAAATCCTATAAAAGGATTTACAAGGACTTCTGAAGCGGACGCTTGCTCTGCGCTTGGAACACATTTTTGACTGCATCCTATTAAAAAGAAGCTCAGACATCAGTCAAAGCTTCCTCTACACTAAGATTATTCTTTTTTAAGTATTTTACTAATCTTTGGCTTCCATTCCCTTGAATTGTTCGCGGAAGAGCGGACTCACTGATTTGTTATTTTGAATCCGATAGATGGCTTCAGCAATCAGTTCAGAAACCGATACTGTCGTGATCTTATCAATTTTCTTTTCCTCAGGGAGGTTGATTGAGTCGGTTACCACAATTTCATCAATATTAGCGTTTTCTAGACGTTCAATAGCTGGGCCGGATAAGACGGGGTGGGTACAGCAGACCGTCACCGAAACAGCGCCGGCTTCTTCTAAGGCATTGGAAGCAGCAGTGATGGTTCCGGCGGTATCGATCATGTCATCGATAATGATACAATCTTTACCTTTGACTTCACCAACAATATTCATGACTTCGGCGACGTTGGCACGTGGACGACGCTTGTCGATAATAGCAATTGGCGCATCCAGGAATTCAGCCAATTTTCTAGCCCGGGTTACCCCGCCATGGTCAGGAGAGACAACGACAATGTCTTTGCCTTGATAAAGATCTTTATCAAGGAAGTAATTAGCCAGTAAAGGAGCCCCCATTAAGTGGTCCACCGGAATATCAAAGAAACCTTGAATTTGGCTGGCGTGTAGGTCGAGGGCAAGCACTCGGGTAGCGCCAGCATCTTCAATCATATTAGCAACCAATTTGGATGTAATCGGTTCACGTGGTTTGGCCTTACGGTCTTGGCGGGCATAGCCGAAGTAAGGAATCACCACATTGATTTGATCAGCGCTGGCCCGGCGGCAGGCATCGATCATAATCATTAGTTCCATTAAGTTCTCATTGACTGGTGCAGAAGTCGATTGCAAAATATAAATATTATCGCCACGAATGGATTCTTCAATGTTAATGTGAATTTCACCATCACTAAAGTGGTTAACATTTATTTTTCCCAATTCAATTCCCAAACAATCAGCAACCTTCTGTGCCAAGGGTTTGTTAGAATTTAATGAGAAAAGCTTAAAGTTTTTATCTTCATGTTCTGACATTGTCATAAGTTCCTCCTAAAACCTAAATGTTTAAAAACTATGTCCCTACCATACTATCTTACCATAGATGTAAGCTCTTTAGGGTTAACTTTCCGGCTTATTTTTAGAAATAGGTAATTTGTGCCAGTAATTTTCTTTATTACTTTGCCGTGAACGGGCAATGGCCAGGGCCTCCTTAGGAACGTCTTCAGTAATGGTTGATCCCGCAGCAACAAAACTATGATCAGCCAGGCTAACCGGGGCAACAATATTGGCATTAGAACCGATAAAGCTATAGTCGCCCACCTGACTACGGTGCTTACTATAACCATCATAGTTACAGAAGATCACCCCGCAACTGAGGTTAATATAGCTGCCCAAGTCAGCATCGCCGACATAGGTTAAGTGGCCGGCCTTGGTGTGGTCCCCGAGACTAGCATTTTTAATCTCAACGAAGTTACCAATATGAACGTATTCTCCCAAGACTGATTGGGGTCTGAGATGGGCCATGGGACCAATGGAAGTATGAGAGCCGACTTGACTACTTTCAATTTTAGAAGAATCCACCGTCACTTCATCGCCAATTTGGCTATCCACGATCTGGCTGTTGCCTAGAATATGGCAGTTCTCACCGATACGGGTCTGTCCTAAGAGATTGACCTGACCTTCAATAATGGTGTCTTGGCCGATGGAGACTTCCGCATCGATTTTGGTTGTTTGGGGATCTAAGATAGTTACCCCATTATCCATCCAGTAGCGATTGTTTCTTTGATAGTAGAGCTGGTTGGCTTGGGCCAGGGCTTGGCGGTCATTAACCCCCAGTGATTCACCAAAGTCAGCCATTTGGTAAGCTGAAATCCGTTCCCCCTGACCACGTAAGATTTCAATCACATCTGGGAGGTAATATTCTCCTTGGGCATTATCATTGCCCACTTTGTGGAGGGCTTCAAAAAGGGCCTGGTTATCAAAGACATAGGTTCCGGTGTTGATTTCCTTCACTGCCTTTTCTTCTGGCTTGGCATCCTTTTCTTCAACAATTTTAGCCACCGACCCGTCTTGCTTACGGATAATCCGGCCATAGCCACTTGGGTCTTCGGCCTTAGCGGTTAAGATACTGGCCTTAGCCCCCTCAGCTTCATGGACATCCAATAAATCTTCCAGGGTAGCCTGGGTAATTAGGGGCGTGTCTCCACAAATCACTAGGGTAGAGCCTGCCTTATCCGCCAGTAAATCTTCCGCTTGTAAAACCGCATGGCCCGTTCCTAATTGTTCTTCTTGGAGGCAGAATTGACTTTGCCCTGCTAAGACTTTTTCGACCTCTTCGGCCCCAAAACCGACAATGGTAATGACCTCATTAAAGCCGGCTGCCTTAACATTGTCTAAGACGTGAGCCACCATGGGTTTATTAGCGACCTCATGTAATACCTTATACTTATTTGATTTCATCCGGGTTCCCTTACCAGCAGCAAGGATAATCGCATAACGATCCATTATTTTATATGCACTCCTTCATTTTTAGTCCTCTATTATTCTAATGAAGTTTTTCTTGGGCTTCAATTCTTTTTTGTTTTTTTACGCCGGGCACCCTTGTTCTTTTGCTGGCGTTTTCGATTTTTCTTTTTCTTCCCTTTGCCTGCCGATTGATCAGCTGAAGGCGCCGCCCGCTTGGAAGACTGGAGCTTTTTCGTCCTTCTGTTTGCCTGGTCATGGCCTGCTGGCTGGGGCTGGCTAGCAGCTTTGACCAGCTGTCCTCGGTAGAGAGCGTACTCTTCCAGCTCGGTCCCTTCTGGTAAGACTTGTTTTAATTCTCTCAGGGTGCGGTCGTTATTGCAGAAAGTCAAGACCAAGCCTTCTTTCCCCATCCGCCCAGTCCGGCCACTGCGGTGGACATAGGTGGCCTGATCCTTGGCCAGGTCATATTGGATCACACAGGCTAAACCAGAAATATCCAAGCCCCGGCTAGCCAAGTCGGTCGTGAATAAATAAAGCAACTGACCCCGGTTAAAGGCTTGGATGACTCTTTGCCGGTCTTGACCACTCATTTCCGCATGCAAGGCCGCCACGGGTAACCCATGGTAACTTAACTTTTCTTCCAGTAAATCCACATCAGCCTTAGTACGGACAAAGACCAAGGCCCTAAAGTCGGCCAATTGGGCCAGGCTGCGCAGGCGGTCCACCCGTTTACGGACCGGTGTGAACAGGTAGCCATGGTGGAGATTGGCCTGGCTGGATAGGTCCTGTCTAAGGTCAATGACCTGGTCAATGGCTAGTAATTCTTTAGCCTTGGTCAAGCTGTCTTGGGTGATGGTAGCTCCAAAGGCGATATTTTGCCGGTGTTTGGGGAGACGTTTGATTAAATCTGTGAATAGAGGAAGGCTGTCAGCTTTTAGCAAGTCATCGACTTCATCACAGACCAAATATTTCACTTGGTGGACTTTTAATTTCCGTTGTTCAATCAGTTCATTAATCCGCCCTGGACTAGCCACTACGATTTCCGGCTTGGCCTTCAATTGGTCAATCTGGCGCTTGATGTTAGCCCCACCAATGACTAGCTGGAGTTTTAGTTCAAGTGACTGGGCCCAGGGGCGAGCCACACTAGCAATTTGACTGGCTAATTCCTGGGAAGGGGCCAGGATAATTAACTGTAAACCCGCCTGGGCTTGGACTTGATTGAAGCTGGCTAAAAGATAAGCCAAGGTCTTCCCGGTCCCCGTTGCCGATAAGGCTAAAAGATTGTCCCCCTGTAAAATGCGGGGCCAAGCAGCGGCTTGGACGGGCGTGGGTTGGTCAAAGCCTTGTGCTTCCCACTCTGCCTTAAGGGGCTGGGCTAAGAAACTAGCAACTAAACTGTCTTGCTCTGCTTTCAAAATTAAACCTCATCGCTCTCTTCTTTAATACTTAAATACTTGGTGGATTGATCTTGGTCAGGGCCAGTAATGGCTAAAGTTTCAGCTTCTCTTGCTGACTTGGCTGGGACTAGGTCAGCCTGTGCGGTTTGGGCAGCTAATTGTTCATCGACTTCATTATTGAGGATGGCCTTGGCTTGCTTCCAGGACAAGCCCCCATAAGCGGCAATTTCGCGGTCGGTTTCCGCTAATTCCCGTTCCAAGAAAGCTTCTTTAGAAGCAGTTAATTGCACCACAACCAGTTCTGCTTGGTTATTGAAACGGACATGCCACTTAGGCGCCCCAATCCCCCGTGAAATCACTAGACACTTGTATTGGTCACCAGGAAGGCGGAAAACTCCTTCGGTATATTGGGGCAAGTGGCCTTGGTCAGAAGCGTAAAGGCCTCCCAGTCCCGGAAGCCGAATTTGGCCACCTTGGGCATGACCTGCTAGGACCAAGTCAGGCGATTTTTCGATCGATTCATGGTAGCGTAAGAAGGCTTCAGGATGGTGGGCTAGTAAGATCTTAGGTAGGGCTAATTGATCTGCTTCAAGGGGGAGATAGCGTAAGGCGTCCCCTTTTAAGAAGTGGCGGCCTGGTTTTTCCGCTAGGCCCATGACGACCAGGTCTTGCCCATGAAGCGTGATGGTTTCCGCTTGGTCATGTAAGACCCTGACCCCTGCTTGTCTTAAGAGCTCTTCCATTAAATGGCTATAAGGGCTCTTCACTTCATTGGAACCACTAACATAGAATACTGGGGCCAGATTAACTAATTGTTTGATAAAAACAGCCAATTCTTGGCGGTCAAAGGCCTTTTCCGGATGGATGAGATTACCGGTAATAGCAATGAGGTCGACCTCCTCCTCTTTGACGGCCTTCAAGATATCGACCACCTTAACCCTTTGGTCAGGGAAATTAAGGTCGGACAAGTGGGCAATTTTTACCCCTTCCAAACCGCCAGCATAGCGGGGGCTTTCGACTAAATAATGGGTTTTTCCCAGTTGATAATTTTGAAAATAAAGATAGGCCAGACTGCCCCCAATGACGGCAGCAGATTGCAAGCCCTTCTTCAAGAATTGATTCTTTTGACTCATATGATTGCCTCCCTTTGACTAAATGATCTCAGTGAGCTAAGTACTCCTTATATTTTAGCATAAGCCGCCCGCTTTATCCCACTTAAGCTCACCCGCCAGGCGGCTTGGATGGATTTTTTAAGCGGGATTGCTATAATAGATAGATGAGTTTAAAGTAAAAAACATTATCGATTAGAAAGGAGATGATTCTTGGTGGCCAACCAACTAATCGAGAACAAACTGAAATTAGTTCCTAAAAAACCAGGTTGTTACATTATGAAAGACCGCAACCAACACATTATCTACATTGGAAAAGCCAAGAATCTCTTTAACCGGGTGCATTCCTACTTCCGCAGTCAGCACACCGGAAAAACCGCCCAATTGGTGGCAGAAATTGCTGACTTTGAAGTGATTATGACCAACACCAACAAAGAAAGCCTCTTGTTGGAAATTAATCTTATCAAAAAATACAAACCGCACTATAACATTATGCTCAAGTATGGGACCATGTATCCCTACCTGAAAATTACCAATGAAGAAGACCCCCAACTGATCATCACTTCTGACGTCAAAAAGGACGGGGGCAAGTATTTTGGCCCTTATCCCAATGTCAATGCCGCGACCAGTACCCGGGACCTGCTCCAAAAAACCTACCCCCTCAGGAAATGTGGCAAGAATGAAAAGCGGGCCTGCTTCTACTACCATCTGGGCCAATGCATCGGCTGCTGTGACCACGAAGTATCGGCCCAAGAATATGCCCAACAGATTAAGCGGATTACCCGCTTTTTGAATGGGGACGTCCAAACCATTAAAGAGGACCTTCAGAATAAAATGGTCCAAGCCTCGGAAAACATGCACTATGAGCGGGCCGCTGAATACCGCGACCAAATTAACTATATTGAGCAAACCGTTGAGCCACAAAATGTTATGAGTAAGCAATACAATAACCGCGACGTTTTTGCCTATTACTACAACCATGGTTGGATCAGCATCCAAGTCTTTCTCCTGCGCCAGTTTTCCATTATTAAGCGGGACTCGGCCCTCTTCGCCTGTTATAACGATCCCGCAGAAGAATTGACCTCCTATATTGTTCAGTTCTATCAAGAGCAAAACCACACCCTGCCTAAGGAAGTACTGGTACCGGAAAATATCGATACCCATCTCTTGAGCGATGCTCTCGAGATCTCCGTGGTCACCCCTAAACGCGGGGATAAACGCCATATGCTGGACCTGGCTACCGAGAACGCCCAATTAGCCCATGAACAAAAATTCCGCTTGTTAGAAATGAATGAGAAGAAAACCCGGGGGGCTGTTGAAGAGCTTAGTGCCGCCTTAAACCTGCCCTATCTCAGACGGATGGAAAGCTTTGACTTTTCCAATATTTCTGGAGTGGATAATGTCTGTGGGATGGTGGTCTATGAAGACGGACGCCCCAATAAGAAGGCCTACCGCAAGTTTAAGATCAAGTCCTTCCAGGGAGCCAATGAATACCAAGCTACCCAAGAAGTGATCCGTCGCCGCTATAGCCGACTCTTAAAAGAAGGCAAGGACCTACCCGATATCGTTCTCATGGATGGAGGCAGTATTGAGGTTAATGCCGCTCGGGATGTCTTGGTCAATGAACTGGGCCTCGACGACTTACCGGTTGCTGGCATGGTCAAAGATGACAAGCACCGGACTTCCCACTTAATCTATGGCGATGACCATGCCATTGTGCCCCTAGATCCCAAATCCCAGGCCTTCCACCTGGTTCAGAGAATTCAAATCGAAGTCGACCGCTATGCCAAGACCTTCCACCGGCAAGTCCACCACAAGAATTCTTTCCAATCCCGTCTTGATAGTGTCAAAGGGGTGGGGCCGAAAACCCGGCGTAAGGTGCTCAGCCACTTTAAAACCATTAAGGCCATCCGCCAGGCTGATCTTAGTGAAATCCAAGGTCTGGGTATTCCTGAACAGGTCGCCGAATCCATCCACCGGCTGGCTTGGGAAGGCCACAAGGGATCACCCTACTCAGACCAAGATAAAAGTTCTTAGACCTCTTTCATAGTTAATTGAATAGCAAAAAACGGAGTAGCTTGAGGCTTACTCCGTTTTTTCTTTATACTCTTTACTACTTATCGGCTGAATCTTGGTCTTCTTCTTGGTCTGGAGTCAAAGGATCGCCATCGAGGAAATCCGATTGATTCACAATCGACTTGTCATAACTGCTTTCCGCGCTGCGGTCAGCGGCGAGGAGGATATCATCCTTATGCTTGGCTTGTTTAAAGTTGGTCTTCTTAGGGGTGTTATAGCCATAAGGGTCATAAGGTTTCTTTTCGACAACTTCACTGGCTGGGTCAGCCTCAGTCTCTTCTTCAACAGTTGCTTCTGAATCAGCTTTATCTACTGATGAATGACTGTCTTCGGATGGGGTTGATTCTTCTAGGACTGGGAAGTCAAAAGCGCTTGTTTCTTCTTCCTCTGGACGGGTCTCAAAATGGTCTGTTTCTGCCGCTTCAGTTACTTTATCTTGAGGGGCTTCCGCTTGATCTGGAAGAGTTTCCTCTTTAGTAGAACTTGCTTCAGACTGACTATAATCTTCAGCCAGGTCGAAGATATCCGAAGCAGGCAGGACTTCTTCCTGTTGACGATCATCGAGGACATAGCCTGGGTCAGCATAGTCATAAGCCCCTTCATCTGGTTTATCGGACTTATGATCCCTTTGAGAATCAGAAGAAACAGGCTCATCTTGACTGCCAGCTGGTGCCATCACCATAATCTCATCATCGGCCGCTTGACTTTCTAAAGAAGCGGGGTCAAGAGCAGGACTCTCATTTTCTGGATAAGTGGCTTGGATTTGACTATCTGTCTCTTCACCACCTGCCTTAAAATCATCTTGGTCTGGGCCATAGGTTTCTCTAAAGGCCGCTTCGGAAAGATAGTCGTCACTGGAAGAAGCAGAATCGTCCAGAGCGTTTAATTCAGAGGCATCGATGGCCATGGTATCTGCGGTAAATTGAGGACGATCTTCTGTGTGGTATAAGTCAGCAATATTATCGCTAGCTTCAGCGCCAAAACCAGAGAAATGATCATTGAGGTAGAGGGCATATTGCTTAGTTTGTTCCCGGTAAAAGACCGCTTGAACCACCATGAACTTAATCAAATTACCAAACAAGAATAAAACCACCAAGGCTCCCAGACCTAATTGGGCCCAGAAATAATAGTCTGCTTGAGGGAAGGCCGTTCTAAAGTAAGCCATTAAGAGACTCACCAGTCCCCCAATAATCAGGGGCGTAAAAACATAGCCTAGCCCCATCTTGAAGAGCCGCCATTTATTGCCCCGCATCAGTTGCCAGCTCATTCTCAAAGACCGGAAAACCCCGGTTTCTTCGTTATCGTAAGTTGGAAACATAATGAAGTTAAAACCATAGTAGAGCCAACTGGTCAAGAGAGCAAGTAAAAATAGTAATAATAGCGCAATCAACAGATAGAGCACATGGACCACGATTCCGGTCACCTGGCCAATGGCTGCCCGGGCGGTGGAAAGAACGACCACATAATAGAAGAATAAAATCGTGGCTAAAACTAAATAAAAGACAAAGGCAGAAAACCAGCGTACAATAGCAGCCAAGAAATTCGTCATATAGTGGCGGATAGGCCGATGAGTAAAGGCTGACCACACCCGGCCAATATGGTGGTCTCCCTCATCAACCATTTCTAATAAGGACCAAGGGGTACCATAGACCCAGACCTGAACCATGAAAAAGCTGATTAAGAAACTCACCAATAGAGTAATTCCTAAAGCGATGGGGTCGGTACTTTGTCCGACTTGGTTGATCATTTCACCAATCAAACCCGGCGTATCTAAAAATACCCGGTTAATCGAAAAAGATTGGATACTAAGGGGTTTCAACCAATTGGCTAAAAAGCCCAAGAGGCTGGAAAAAACAAAAGTAATGAATAGATTAAGTAAAAACATCCCGGTTAAAGACAAGCGATTGCCAGAAATGGCTGACTTAGCCTTATCTTTAAGCTCGCGGTTGCTTTGATTAAGTTTCAGCTGCATGTATATCCTCCTTATGACTCCTTAAACACTAAGAGCATTTTCCTCACGTTCCAATTGTAAAACAATAGCCGCTGCATAATTACGTTCAGCGGCAAAGCGTCCTGATTTGAGATGATAATCCACGTTTTGTCGGCTAGTTTGGTTCATCTTGGCTATGGCACTGGCATAGCCCTTTTCATAGAGACCAGTCACATAAAAATGGTCACTCTGTATTTTAGCATGTAAATCAACAATTTTTAAGGGCTTTCGCGCTTGAAAGTCAATGGTCTGGTAATCCTGTAACTTCCCCTCCATGGCATAAACCGGCATTTTTAAGATTTCCAAGGCTTCGATCTCTTGAAAAGGCCATTCACTGGTCATGGCATAGGCCGCATAGAGAGGAAATTGGAGTTCATAGGACAGTCGCAGGGCTCTTTGGATCTCAGACTGTCCTTTGATAATCTCTTGCCAGGCCAAAAGTAGCATATTGGTCAGCTGGTCCTCTAAATAATTTGCGTTATAGAGTAAGGCCCCTTCTCCCAAGGACTGGGCCTCTAAGAGGGCTTGACTTGCATAGTGGTAGGCCGGGCTGGCGACTAGTCCCGCTTGTGAATCAAGACTGCCATAAGCGATGCTGGCATTGACTTGAATCGGATACAGGAGCTGCTCGAGCAAGCGGTAGGCCAAGAAGGCTGACGCAGTATGATTAAAGGATAAGAGCCATTGGTCCTCACTTAGGGCATAGGGCGACTCCCAACGATCTGGGGTAAAAATTTGGGTCACAATCCCAATTCCCCGCTCTAATAATAAGTGTAAATCGGCCTGGGCTAAGTCAGGGTAATGACCAGCAATATAAAGTAAAGTCTTCCTGGCTGTCACATGACTCTTCCTTTCTAGTCAATAATTTCAAGCTGGGGATTTGCCGCTTTTGCCGCCTTAATCATAGTAAAAAAAGGCTCGGCCTTGCTTGCCAGATTGCTTCTTAAGTCAACGGGGTGCTTCAGGATAAGCTTGAGAGGTTTAGCGTTGGCGGTCAACACATCATATAGAGCGTCCAAGTTGCCGGCAAAAGTCACGCTCTTATCCATCCCCTGGGCAAAGGCCCGGTAGAGGTCCTGGCTGTCCTTAATCAAGCGGCCATCGAGAACCACCTGATAGGCCCGCGATTGGCGATTCACCTGGCCCTGGTAGCGTTTAGGAGATGTTTGCATCTTCCTAGTATTATTTTTCCCATTCATTGTCCTTCACCTCAATACAACTGTTTAAAGCTTTGGTAGTGGTCATCCGTATAGTAGATGTCGCCAGATGAGGAATACACTAGGCGGTCATCGCCCCGATAGCCCCCATAGTAGTTGACATCGGCCTCTCGGTAAGTCTTATCAGCCGGTAGCTTCTTTTCGAAGTTACCAAAATGATCGCCACCAATGGTTTTCTTATCGGTCACTTCCCATAAATTGCCCTTATCACTTTCCCATCCAGCTGCCTGGGCTTCTTTTTTAGTGATATAATTTGGCGGAAGTTCCTGGTAGGCATTGAGATAGGCACTAACCTCTTCATCAGAGCGATAAACCTGACCATACTCCACCTGGTTTTCTACCTGCTGATGGGAGACTTGATCCAGAACTTGGTCCAAGCCTTGGCAACCCGCTAGGCAAAAGGCTAAAACTCCCGTTAAGAGAAAAGTTAAAAACCGCTTCATTGCTATAATCACCTACTTCATTTTTCTCTATTATAGCAAAAGCCTAGCTAAAAGAAAAAAGGTGCCCAGTCCAGTATTGACACCTTTTCGAGAAACATGCTCGTATTTTATTTTTTCGCTAGTGAGAAATTATTGAGCGATTTTCTCTCTAATACTTTCGATTGAATCTGAGGAATCAACACCTAGGTTTTCTAAGCGTTTTTCCCCACCGATACGCACTAGGGCAGGCACTGTTGCCACTTGGGCTTGTTCTCTAAATTCTTGAATGGCAACACTTTCTGCGGTGGCGGTTGAGTCCAGGTAAGCAATCTCCAAATCATCGCTTTCAATGATTTCAATTAATTTAGGTAGGAACTTGCGGCAATAAGGACAAGTTGGCCGCCCCACGAAAACTAAGGATTCTTCCTTACTATCTAGATTAGAAAGCAGGTCTTTGGCGTTCACCCGGTTTAATTTTTCAACAGCTTCATTAAATTCACTTTCACTATAAGCCATATTTTCCACAACCTTTCCTTTCTATAATAACTTAAATTTCATAAAAATTAAAATAAATGAATTATAAAAGTCCTGACTTTTGCTATACTCAAGGGTGTAAGCACGAGAATCAGACTTGTAAAATAAACATGAGGTGACCCCATTGAAGTCAATTTCTATTATTATCCCTTGCTACAATGAAGCCGATAATATCCGCCCCTATTACCAGGCCATGTTAGCGACCATGGCTCACTTCCCTGACCCATTGAACTGGCAGCTCCTCTTTATTGATGACGGATCCACAGACCAGACCCTCCAAGAAATCAAGACCCTGAGCCAAGCAGATCCGCGGCTGACTTACCTAGCTTTTTCTAGGAACTTCGGCAAGGAAGCGGGCATTTATGCTGGCTTACAACACAGCCACGGAGACTACGTGGTGATTATGGACGTCGACCTCCAAGACCCGCCTGAATTATTGGTCCCCATGTACCAAAAACTCAAAGAAGAAGACTATGACTGTGTGGTGACTCGCCGTCAAGACCGGCAAGGAGAATCTTGGTTTCGCTCCCAGTGTGCCCGTCTCTTTTACTGGCTGATTAACCAATTATCCCACACCCCTATTCGCAGCGGGGAAAGAGACTACCGCATGATGACTCGGCAAATGGTCGATAGTGTCCTCAAGGTGAGTGAAGTCAATCGTTTCTCTAAGGGAATCTTTAATTGGGTCGGCTACCAAAAGGCCTATATCGATTTTCCTAACCACCAACGTCAGTTTGGCCACAGCCATTTTAGCTTTTGGAATCTCTTGGTATATTCCTTAGAAGGGATTATTTCTTTTTCACAAATTCCCCTCAACATCATCGCTATCCTAGGCCTGATTGTCTTTATCCTAGCTATTGGATTAGCGGCCTTCTTTATGATCCGTACCCTGCTCTTTGGTAATCCCACCTCGGGCTGGACGTCAACCATTGTTATTATTTTACTCATGGGCGGTCTACAAATGCTTTCTCTCGGCATTGTGGGGAAGTACATTGGCAAGACTTTTCTGGAAAGCAAGAGACGCCCCCTTTACCTGGTTAAGGAAAGTAACCTTGAAGAAGACGACTAATAAAATGCCTTTTACTTAGGAACTTATTTAATCAAGCCAGCAGATCCATAAAAGTAGGCCAGGGCTGCCTCCCAATTATCCAGCCGGTCGGGATAATTTTCCGTCAGGTTATGGGGTGCTGAAAAGAGCAGCCCCTTACCATTAAAGCCTTGAAAATGACGACTATTATCATCAATCAAATAATCAGCCCCCAAAATCGACTTTTGCCCACAGAAAACATAGTGACTATCGGGGATAAAGTCAAAGTGTTGGGTTAACCACTCATACTTAGCCGCAAAAGAACTCGGAAATTCCATTGCAGCCGTAGTAATAAAGACTTCATAATCCTGACTGAGTTGCCAAAGGGCCTCTCGTGCCCCCTCAATGATCCCAAGATCAGCAAAATAATTAGGATCAGCCACCATATCATGGAGTACTTTTTGGTACTGGGGAAATAATTGATCCAAGTTCTTCCCAAGGAGGTCTTCTTTTTTAATTTGAAAATCATAGTTTTCATTAAACAAACGAATTTGCTTGGCTAAAAAATCCGCAATCACTTCGTCCATATCAACAGCAATTTTTTGCATAGGCATTCTTCCTTTCTTAACGAGTAAGCAAAAGCAATTTCTCCTACTAATACTAGCAAGCAGGTTTTAACTAATTCAGACCTGCTTGCTTTTTTGTTTTCACAAACTTGTAAACGGTTTTGATGATCTTAATAACTTACTTATCCTATGCCTTATTAAAACACAGAGCCCTAGGCAATTCCAAAAGAAAACAACAAAAAAGCCATTCCTATTGGAATGGCTCTTAGTTAGCACGGCAACGTCCTAGTCTCACAGGGGGCAACCCCCAACTACATTCGGCGCTAAGAAGCTTAACTGCTGTGTTCGGGATGGATACAGGTGGGTCCTTCTTGCCATCGTCACCGTACAATTTATTTTTTGAGCTTGTTCGCTCAAAACTGAATCTATCATGCCTTCCTTAAACCTCATACAACCTTATCCTTTGGATAAGTCCTCGACCGATTAGTATTTGTCCGCTCCACTTATTGCTAAGCTTCCACTCCAAACCTATCAACCTGATCGTCTTTCAGGGGTCTTACTACTTTCAAAGTATGGGAAATCTCATCTTGAGGGGGGCTTCACGCTTAGATGCTTTCAGCGCTTATCCCGTCCACACATAGCTACCCAGCCATGCTCCTGGTGGAACAACTGGTACACCAGCGGTGTGTCCATCCCGGTCCTCTCGTACTAAGGACAGCTCCTCTCAAATTTCCAACGCCCGCGACGGATAGGGACCGAACTGTCTCACGACGTTCTGAACCCAGCTCGCGTACCGCTTTAATGGGCGAACAGCCCAACCCTTGGGACCGACTTCAGCCCCAGGATGCGATGAGCCGACATCGAGGTGCCAAACCTCCCCGTCGATGTGAACTCTTGGGGGAGATAAGCCTGTTATCCCCAGGGTAGCTTTTATCCGTTGAGCGATGGCCCTTCCATGCGGAACCACCGGATCACTAAGCCCGACTTTCGTCCCTGCTCGACTTGTAGGTCTCGCAGTCAAGCTCCCTTCTGCCTTTACACTCTGCGAATGATTTCCAACCATTCTGAGGGAACCTTTGGGCGCCTCCGTTACACTTTAGGAGGCGACCGCCCCAGTCAAACTGCCTGACTGACACTGTCTCCCGACCAGCTAATGGTCGCGGGTTAGAATGGTCATCCCACAAGGGTAGTATCCCACCAGTGCCTCCATCGAGACTAGCGTCCCGACTTCGATGGCTCCTACCTATCCTGTACATGTGGCACAAACATTCAATATCAACCTACAGTAAAGCTCCATGGGGTCTTTCCGTCCTGTCGCGGGTAACCAGCATCTTCACTGGTACTACAATTTCACCGAGCCTCTCGTTGAGACAGTGCCCAAATCGTTACGCCTTTCGTGCGGGTCAGAACTTACCTGACAAGGAATTTCGCTACCTTAGGACCGTTATAGTTACGGCCGCCGTTTACTGGGGCTTCAATTCAGAGCTTCGCTTACGCTAACCCTTCCTCTTAACCTTCCAGCACCGGGCAGGCGTCAGCCTCTATACATCATCTTTCGATTTGGCAGAGACCTATGTTTTTGATAAACAGTCGCTTGGGCCTATTCACTGCGGCTGACCTTGCGGTCAGCACCCCTTCTCCCGAAGTTACGGGGTCATTTTGCCGAGTTCCTTAACGAGAGTTCGCTCGCTCACCTTAGTGTTCTCCACTCGACTACCTGTGTCGGTTTGCGGTACGGGTTGTTTGATTCTCACTAGAAACTTTTCTTGACAGCGTGACGTCGGCGGCTTCGGTACTAAACTTCCCTCCCCATCACAACTCATGAAGTCTGAGGCAAGCCTTTCACTCACCTTCTCACTCATTGCTTGGACGCGTTTTTCCATCTCCGCGCTCCGCTTAGCCTTCTGTGTCCTTCCATCGCTCAAACAAATCAAACAAGTACAGGAATCTCAACCTGTTGTCCATCGCCTATCCCTTTCGGTCTCGGCTTAGGTCCCGACTAACCCTGGGAGGACGAGCCTTCCCCAGGAAACCTTAGTCATTCGGTGGACGGGATTCTCACCCGTCTTTCGCTACTCATACCGGCATTCTCACTTCTATACGCTCCACATGTCCTCACGATCATGCTTCTCTGCCTATAGAACGCTCTCCTACCATCCTACGGATCCACAGCTTCGGTGTTCAGTTTAGCCCCGGTACATTTTCGGCGCAGGGTCACTCGACTAGTGAGCTATTACGCACTCTTTCAATGATGGCTGCTTCTAAGCCAACATCCTAGTTGTCTAAGCAACCCCACATCCTTTTCCACTTAACTGAAACTTTGGGACCTTAGCTGGTGGTCTGGGCTCTTTCCCTTTCGACTACGGATCTTATCACTCGCAGTCTGACTCCCGGACTAAACTATTTGGCATTCGGAGTTTATCAGATGTCGGTAATCCAGGATGGACCCCTCGATCAAACAGTGCTCTACCTCCAATAGTCATCATCCGAGGCTAGCCCTAAAGCTATTTCGGAGAGAACCAGCTATCTCCAAGTTCGATTGGAATTTCACCGCTACCCACACCTCATCCCCGCCTTTTTCAACAGACGTGGGTTCGGCCCTCCAGTGTGTTTTACCACACCTTCAGCCTGGACATGAGTAGATCACTTGGTTTCGGGTCGACGACAACAAACTCAACGCCCTCTTCAGACTCGCTTTCGCTGTGGCTCCGCTTCTTCAGCTTAACCTTGCTTGCTATCGTCACTCGCCGGTCCGTTCTACAAAAAGTACGCCATCACCCCTTAACGGGCTCTGACTGCTTGTAGGCATACGGTTTCAGGTACTCTTTCACTCCCCTTCCGGGGTGCTTTTCACCTTTCCCTCACGGTACTGGTTCACTATCGGTCACTAGGGAGTATTTAGGCTTGCCAGATGGTCCTGGCGGATTCCGACGGAATTTCACGTGTACCGCCGTACTCAGGATACTGAATGAGGTGGCTGAGCTTTCGCCTACGGGATTGTCACCCTCTCTGATCGCCCTTTCCATGGCGTTCGACTAGCTCATTCACTCCCGTCCATCAGTCCTACAACCCCAGCATGCAAGCACGCTGGTTTGGCCTCTTTCCGTTTCGCTCGCCGCTACTCGGGAAATCGATTTTTCTTTCTCTTCCTGTGGCTACTGAGATGTTTCAGTTCACCACGTCTACCTTCCACTCAGCTATGTGTTCACTGAGTGGACCATTGTCGATGAAAACAATGAGGTTCCCCCATTCGGAAATCTCCGGATCAAAGCTTACTTACAGCTCCCCGAAGCATATCGGTGTTCGTCCCGTCCTTCATCGGCTCCTAGTGCCAAGGCATTCACCGTACGCCCTTATTCACTTAACCACCGGTTAAGTTGTATGATGCGAAAAGTTTTAAAACTCTTTCTTTTTCGGTTTTTACGCTTGGTAAAATTGGTTTATTGACATTTCTATCTCGCAAAAAATAGAAATGCGGAATGTTATGATAGTATTCAGTTTTCAAAGAACAATAGAGAGTTAGACCTCTCAAAACTAAACAAAGAAGACTCAAATATGCATTCCGAATATATCCTTAGAAAGGAGGTGATCCAGCCGCAGGTTCACCTACGGCTACCTTGTTACGACTTCACCCCAATCATCTGTCCCACCTTCGGCGGCTGGCTCCAAAGGTTACCTCACCGACTTCAGGTGTTACAAACTCTCGTGGTGTGACGGGCGGTGTGTACAAGACCCGGGAACGTATTCACCGCGGCGTGCTGATCCGCGATTACTAGCGATTCCGGCTTCATGTAGTCGAGTTGCAGACTACAATCCGAACTGAGAATGGCTTTAAGAGATTCGCTTGCTTTCACAAGGTCGCTGCTCGTTGTACCATCCATTGTAGCACGTGTGTAGCCCAAGTCATAAGGGGCATGATGATTTGACGTCATCCCCGCCTTCCTCCGGTTTGTCACCGGCAGTCTCGCTAGAGTGCCCAACTGAATGCTGGCAACTAACAATAAGGGTTGCGCTCGTTGCGGGACTTAACCCAACATCTCACGACACGAGCTGACGACAACCATGCACCACCTGTCACTTTGTCCCCGAAGGGAAAGCTCTATCTCTAGAGTGGTCAAAGGATGTCAAGACTTGGTAAGGTTCTTCGCGTTGCTTCGAATTAAACCACATGCTCCACCGCTTGTGCGGGTCCCCGTCAATTCCTTTGAGTTTCAGCCTTGCGGCCGTACTCCCCAGGCGGAGTGCTTAATGCGTTAACTCCGGCACTGAAGGGTGGAAACCCTCCAACACCTAGCACTCATCGTTTACGGCGTGGACTACCAGGGTATCTAATCCTGTTTGCTACCCACGCTTTCGGGCCTCAGCGTCAGTGACAGACCAGAAAGTCGCCTTCGCCACTGGTGTTCTTCCATATATCTACGCATTCCACCGCTACACATGGAGTTCCACTTTCCTCTTCTGTACTCAAGTTCCCCAGTTTCCAATGCACTTCCACGGTTAAGCCGTGGGCTTTCACATCAGACTTAAGAAACCGCCTGCGCCCCCTTTACGCCCAATAAATCCGGACAACGCTTGCCACCTACGTATTACCGCGGCTGCTGGCACGTAGTTAGCCGTGGCTTTCTGGTAAGATACCGTCAAGACTGGAGCAGTTACTCTCCAATTTGTTCTTCTCTTACAACAGAGCTTTACGATCCGAAAACCTTCTTCACTCACGCGGCGTTGCTCCGTCAGGCTTGCGCCCATTGCGGAAGATTCCCTACTGCTGCCTCCCGTAGGAGTTTGGGCCGTGTCTCAGTCCCAATGTGGCCGATTACCCTCTCAGGTCGGCTATGCATCATTGCCTTGGTAGGCCGTTACCCCACCAACGAGCTAATGCACCGCAAGGCCATCGATAAGTGACAGCAAAGCCGTCTTTCCAAACACCACCATGTGGTGGTGTTTCCTATGCGGTATTAGCACCCGTTTCCGGATGTTGTCCCCCGCTTATCGGTAGGTTCCTTACGTGTTACTCACCCGTCCGCCGCTAACGTCAGAAGTGCAAGCACTTCGTCGGTTCGCTCGACTTGCATGTATTAGGCACGCCGCCAGCGTTCGTCCTGAGCCAGGATCAAACTCTCATGAAAGAATCATGAGCGTTGATAGCTCATTTGTTTGCTGACTAGTTATAGTCTGGTCTAGACTTATTGTTTGAATTGTTGATTCATCAACATAAATGTTGATGCCCTACACATTTGGTTCGTCTTCTTTGTTCAGTTTTCAAAGGTCTAAATCTTGCTGCCTTCCGTGACAGCGACTTAATTAGTATACCATAGCTTTCTAATCCTTGTCAACAACTTTTTAAAAGTTTTCTTATTTAAAAACTTTTGTTGGCAAATCTCTCAGCCAGGAACTATATTATATAATCATTCAGAAGATTTTGTCAATAATTTTCTGAAATATTTTTTTTGCTGGGGAGCTATTCGCTCTCAAGCAACTCTAATAGATTACCAGCTTATTTAGACATTGTCAACAGCTATGGTATAATTAATTTAAATTTTTATAATGCGCCCAAGGAGGATTACTATGGATACCTATTTTACTGTTTTACCCCACCAATTGGCAAACCAAGTCGGCTCGGGAAGTTTAGAAGTGCTTTCTAGCCCCTGGCTCTTAGGTTATTTCGAAAATGCAGCCGTACGTTTTTTGAAAGATCACTTAGAGGAAGACGAAACGACCGTGGGAACTTATGCCCAGTTAGAGCATTTGGCCCCTAGTCTCTTGAATGAAGAAATTCGTATTCATTGTGAATTGGTTAACTACGATGATCGTCATTATCATTTTCAAATGCAGGCCTACTGCCAAGACCAATTAATTGGCCGTTTAGACCACCGCCGCGTGAAAGTTAAAAAGGAAAGCTTCATGAAGAAAGCCCAAGATAATTCATCCCTTCAATAGAAAAAAGCCTAAGTGGCCAGCGTATTTAAGCGCTCAAGGTCAACTTAGGCTTTTTCTTATTCGTTGTCGTCTTCTTCACGAGGTTGGTAGTGGACTCTGATTTTACGAATCCGTCCATCATCTACATCAGTCGTGGTGAAGAGATAATCATCGACTTGGATGCTTTCATTAATGGTATCTTGGGGAAAGCGGCCCAAGTGTTCAATAATAATACCGGCCATCGTATCGGAGTCGCCCGAATAGATATGGGCATTGAACAGCTGATTAAACTTATCAATCGGCATACTTCCGTCAATGATATAGGTATCATCACTAACCTTCTTATATTTAAAGGACATCTCATCGTACTCATCTTCTATGTCCCCGACAATCACTTCAATCAAGTCTTCCAAGGTCACTAAACCGACCACTCCCCCGTATTCATCTTTTAAGATGGCCATGTGGAGGTGGTTACGCTTAAACTCTAAAAGCAAATCATCGATAAAGACCGTTTCCGGTGCAAAGTAAGGCTCGCGCATGATGTTTTCCATTTGAATATTTTCAAAGCCTACCCGGTTAGCTTCCCGTAAAACGTCCTTGGCATGGACAATACCTAGAATATCGTCTTTGTCATCCCGGTAAACCGGAATCCGAGAATATTGGGACTGAAGAATGAGCTGCAAGTTCTCCTCGCGGTCATCTTCAATATCCAGCATAAAGGTATCTGTCCGCGGCACCATCACGCCCTTAGCTAGCTTGGAATCCAAGGAAAGCACCCCTTGCATCATCCGGAATTCATCCATATCAATGATTCCGTCATTGCGGCCACTCTCAATTAACTTCCGCATTTCTGAGCGAGTCAAGCGTTCTTCTCTTTGGGTAAAGTCGATCGGTGCGATAGCCTTTAGCACGTCAGTCGAGGCGGTTAATAACCAGACGAAAGGTGTAAACACTTTATTTAAGAATGATATTGTTCCTGCCGAAAATAGGCAGTACTTCTCTGGTATTTGGATGGCGACTTGCTTAGGAAAGAGCTCCCCAAAGACAAGGGAGATATAAGATAAAATCACCGTAACAATCGCTGTAGCCAGAATTTCGGCAGCGGGTATATTAGCCAAATAAGGCAAGATGTAGCCCACAAAGGTATTGGCAGCCGATGCCGAGGATAAGAACCCAGCAAAGGTGATTCCTACCTGAATGGTAGACAGAAAATCATCCGACTTATCCAGTAATTGGACCACTTTTACAGCGCGACGGTCGCCCTCCTCAGCCAATTGGTTGATCTTGCCTTGGTTAACAGAAACAAAGGCCATTTCTGCCCCAGCTAAGAAAGCATTAATTAAGGTTAATACCAGTATTAAAATTATTTGTCCTAGGATCGAAGAGGCCCCCGGATCTTCCATATATCATTTCTCCTTTATTGCTTCAAAAATGTCTTTATATTAATCTAGTATATTATAATTTTTTTCGCCCGTCTATACTTTGCTTCAAGCATTATAATAGGAAAAGCTAGCTTTTCCCTGATTCATTTTGCCTTTCTATAAAAAAGCCCGGACCAGCCGGGCAAAGCACTTTCTAATTAAATGGACCACTAGACAGGATTGGCTACAATTGCCGGCGGTTAAAGAGGGGGAAACTGAGACAGAGACTGCCCAGGATCAGCCCTCCCGTAGTATAGATCGCTTGACGGCAGTCTTCAAAATCCAAACCTTCTCCCAATAAGGCCTTCCCTTCCGTTAAAAGGATCGGAGAATAATCCTTACTTTGTGGGAAGACACTCAGCACATAAAAGACTAAGAGACTAGCAAACAAGGTCACTAGGACCCCACTAGAGGAAGTTGCCAGGGTGGAAGATACGAGGAGAAGACTGACAACCAAGAGGCCAAAACCGTACCAGGCTAGGAGGGCAAGGGTTAAATCGTCCTGATTAACACTGCCCAAATAATATTGGGTATAAGTTAAGGTGGTCAGCCAGCAAATGCTATAGGCCCCGGTCCAAAGGGTGACCAAGAAGATAAATTTTGCGAGAAGGAATTGGCTCCGTTTCAAACCCTTGGTCAAGACCAGAATCAAGGTCCCGGTCTGGTATTCCTTAGTTAAGAGCTGACTCTCCAAAAAGACAAAGCAGAGCATGGCTAGGGGGAGGTTTTTAAAGAACTGCTCCCAAGCCATGGTCGCCGTCACTTCTACCGCTTGGACCTGGATGGCTAGGCCGTTATCTTGGCTAGCAATTTGTTCCAGCATCCAGGGAGTCGCCAGGGCCAAGCCTGTATTCATTAAACCAATGACAAAGAAAACCAAAACTAAAATAAAGAGCTGGCCACCCCGCCACTGGGCTAAAAACTCCTTCTTCAGTAAAGTCATTAATGTCTTCATCGAACCACCTCTTGAAATAAATCATCTAACGACGTCTCTACCCGCTCCACTTGCCGGAGGGCTAAGTCTTGGTCAGCCAACCAGGCTAAGACTACTTTCAAGGGATAATCTTGGCTAGAAAAGCGCAACTTGCCGGTCTGGTCGAGTTGGCTCTTGGGAAAGGCCGCTTGAAAGCTTAAGCGGTCTTCAGCCTGCTCCAGCTCGACTTGGTAGCTGGGTCCACCCACCTGATGGGTCAAGGTTTCCAAGGGGCCGGCTAGGGCAATCTGCCCTTGGTTTAAGAGGGCCACATGGCTACAGACCTTTTCAACGTCTGACAAGATATGGGTGGAAAAAAGCACCGTGGTTTCCTGGCGAATATTAGACAAAATCGCTAGAATATCCCGCCGTCCCAAGGGATCTAAGGCCGAAGTAGGTTCGTCACAAATTAATAATTGTGGACGACCCATGAGGGCTTGGGCAATCCCTAAGCGCTGCTTCATGCCCCGCGAATAGCCTTTGATCCGTTGTTTATCTTGGGCTAGGCCTACCAGGTCTAAAAGTTCCTGGCTCCTTTTCTTGGCTTCACTGACTGACATACCCGCAATCTGCCCTAAAAAGCGCAGGTATTCTTCTCCGTTCATAAAAGGATAGAAGGCCGGCACATCAGGCAGGTAGCCAATATAGCGGTTGGTTTGAGTCTGGCCATAGCTGACCCGCTCGCCCTTAACACAAATTTGCCCCTGGTCAGCGGACATGAGGCCCAGGATAAGTTTCATAGTAGTCGTCTTGCCGGCCCCATTTCTTCCAATGAAGCCAAAGACACTGCCTTGGGGCACCGTCAAGGATAAATTATCAAGGATGGTATGACTGCCGAATTTTTTGGACACATGGTCCAAGGTCAAAATTGCCATCAGTCCTCCTCCTTACCAAAGATGAGATAGAGGATCGGGCCGATAAATTGCATCAAGACGATCACTACAACCAACCAAAAAGTCCGCCCCCCTCTTTTATAGGTCTTATGGGTTAAGATATGGTGCAAGGCATAAACTAACAAAGCAACTTGTAAAACAACAACAGGAATTAAAAAGGGTAAATATTCACTCAAGTTATTCATAATGGTCTCCTTCTTTCTGAGCGAGGGTTTCGACGCAGTAGCCATGGTAGTGGCAATGCGGACAAATTAGTTTCCGGGTATAAGGGGTATGTTTAGCGAAAATCGCTGCCTTCAAGTCCGGTTGGAAGTCATAATGGCATTCCGGACAAATATAGGCCACTTGCTTGAAATAATAACGGCTAATACCGAGTCCATAAGGGATAGCCAGGATGAAATAGAGGACCAACCAGGCAAAGTTCCCCTGGGTCAGGAGTAAGAAAACCGCCAAACCTGCTAAGAGACTAATCGGCAAGGCCGTTAATAGGATAAAGAGATGTAATTGTTGAACATGTTTGCGTTTATTCATCATTTTGGCAATGCTCGATAAGCCAGTGGCAGAAAGGTCAGTAAATGAATTGAGGCTTTTTTGCAGGGCTCTAAGCCGGTCGAGCTGGACTTCTTCTTCCTGGCGCTTGGCCTCCAGGGCTTGGATCTGTTGGTCGATTAATAAATCAATCAAGTCACGGGCATTGTCCTCATCTAAGACTTGTTTAATATCGTCTAGGGAAAAGCCCAGGTCTTTCAAAAAGCAGATCGTCTTCATTTGGTTGAGGTCGCCTTGGGAATATAAACGCCGGCCCCCTTCTGAAATACTGGTGGGAAGAACCAGACCGCGTTTGTGATAATACTGGACCGTTCTCACAGTCACCCCCGCTAATTTAGCCAATTCACCACTTGTATAAGTTGCCACAGGTTCACTTCCTTTCTTCTCTTCATTAAGCATTGCTTTTCCTCCTTTCTGCCTGTAGATTAGCTTATGACGCAAGGTCACGAGCAAGTCTTTTCCCAATATTTTTTCAAAAAACTCCCTTTTTTAGGAAAAGACTTCAACAGGTAGTCGTTTTTCTCTCTATTCCGCTTTTATCTATTTTGTGAATACGTGCTATTTAAAATTTTGGATAAAAAAAGCTAGGGCAAAACCTAGAGTGTGACAAGCGCATCAAAGAGCAAGACCGCTGGAAGAAAAAGGCGTAAAATTCTCAAAGAGAATTCTACGCCTTTTTTGAAGCGAACGCTTGCTCTGCGCTTGGAACACATTTTGATTAAAGTATTGGCATTTTGATTGGGAAAGAGGCCGGAACTTTTGCCCCAGCTTTGCACATACAAATTCTATATCAAATGCTCTTATGCAATTTTTTCGTGGAAATGAACTTGACGGTCGATCCAGTACATAAGTGGCGCTGTGATCGCTAAAACAATCAGCTCGCTGACCACTAAGGTGAAGTAGGTGTACCAGAAAGGTAATTGGAAGGCTAGATTCAGTTCAAAAGCCACAATGAAAATCATCAATGAGAAAATCACTGTCGTTGCACCTAAGCGGGCCTTGATGGAAGGAAGCTTAGGGTAGATCCAATCACAGATCAAGAAACTGATGACGGTATGGAAGGTCCCAAAGACCAGGTCATACCAACCTAAACCATTGGCAAATCCATAGAAATTGGCAATAAAGACACCTGCCACCACACCCCATTTATAGCGGCGGTCAAAGGCGTTCAAATGGTTCAGCCCTTCAGATAGGCGAAATTGAATCGGTCCATAGGCGATTTGAGGGGCGATAAAATAGATCACCACATAAATCGCCGCCACTAGGGCATTAATCACTAAGGGCCGGGTTTTGTTCTCTTGCATAGTATTTTCCTCCTAGTTTTTTTACGTTGGATGGTTTCGAACAACGCACACCCCATTGTACCACAATTATTTTCCCTTAAAGAAGGCTTTACTCTCCCTAAAAAAGAACTTCTTGATGCTATAGGAAACAGCAACTACCCCTAGCCCAGCTAAAGTAAAGCTCTGCCATTGGACTAGGGGAACGATCTTGCCAAATACAACATTAGCTAAAGGTGAAAACAAAGAGCTGAAAACAAAGAGCAAAGAAAATACTCGGCCTAAAAACTCCTGGTCGCTATGCTTTTGTATAATCGTGAACACCTTGGCGTTAATTTGAACTAGGTAAAAGCCATTAACAAAGGCACATAGGAAAATAAAGAAAATATGATGAAAAAATCCCGCCATTAACAAGACGACTGCTAGATACTTAAGATCTTGGATAAAACTTTCTTCTGATTGACCACTCCCATAACAGGTTAATATCACCCCTCCAAGAATACCGCCCAGAGCTTCTGTACTAAGGACTAGGCTATATATCTTGTCAGACCCCTTTAATAAGACATTGATCGCATAGGGAATAACTAAGTCATAAGAAGTCATTATAAAATTTAATAAGGAAATGAAGACCATGACTCCTAAAATTGCTTTCATCCTGCACACATACTTCAAACCAGAGACAAAATGCGCATGAAATTGAAAGGGCTGACTAGCAGGTAAGTGATTATTTTCATGGTAAGGCACAGAAGCAATGATTAGTGCTGATAATAAAAAGGATAAGGAGTTTATCAGGATGAAGAAATTAAAATTGTTATTAATAGAGAGAATTAGCGAACCGATAATAGGGGCTCCTATCTTAATAATACTTGATAGGGTATTTTGGATAGAATTAAAACGTTCAATATCCTCCCCTAAGACCACATGAGGGACAATGGCCTTGGCGGCTGGGGAATTGATGGCCAAAGCAAGGCTCAAGATCGCACTGGTAAGAATTAATATCAATTGATCAGCAAGATAATCTTTATATAATACAGAGCAGACTAAGCAAGCTATAAAGCTCATTAAGTCTGAAAAGATTAATAATTTTTTTCGATTCAGTTGATCAACAAGCGGGCCGACTAGAAGATTGGAAAACAATAAAATTGAAGTGCTGATACTATTTATTTTTCCTAATAATGCCGTATTTTGAGTTTGAGAAACGAGGAACCAATTGATAGCAAATAAGTAAAGAGTATCACCAATTAAGGAGACCCCGTAATTTGCCAGTAAAGGCAGACCCTGTCTTAAAGATAACTTTTTATTCCCTCCCATAAGCAATTCCCTCTTTTCGCTTGTTTAAATAAACTGACCAGAGACCACTTTCCTGGACCACTAATCATCACTGAACCTGAATTTTTGATTACTTTTAAATTAATTTAATGATTATATACAGAGTCTTCCTCCTTGTCAATTGCAATAAGAAAACAGGAAAAACCCCTAGAGTCGTTTGACCTTACAAGTCCTACTCTAGGGGCTCCCCAAAATATAACAGAAAGCATTCTGTCTCGCTATTTAATTTTATAATTCCAGCTAAGACCTAGTCAAAAATCTCTAGCCTAGCTTCTTCATTTTCTTAGTCCTCCTCGCCCTTGCTCTCATCCTCCTGCTTTTCGGCCCTTTTTTTCATCGGATTTCTAGGATGGGGAAGACTAGGGCGCAAACGCTTGGTCCAAAATCCACCGTGGATATACTTGGCATCATAAGAAATATAAAAGACCTTGGGATCAATGGCTTCAATGGTCCGGCAAACTTGCTGTTCCCGTGACCGTGGGGTTAAGACTGTCATGATTAAGCGGTCACCATCCCGGCCGTACCCAGTCTGCACCGTCACCCCATAACCTTGTTGGCGCAAGCTTTGGGCCAAATGATTATCGGTTGATTGGGTAAAAATCTGAATCACCGCATGTCCCAAGGCAATCTTATCCTCTAAGAGGATGCCCAGGTAAATCCCAATCCCATAACCTAGGGCATAAACTACCAGGTAGATCGGGGTATCCAGGTATTTCATCACCACAGAAAGCCCGATGGTATAGATAGTCACCTCAATCATGGCGATAAAAGGAGCAATGGACCGATAACCCCGCATGGCCAAGAGGGTACGGATAGTATTAAGCATAATATAAATTAAGTTAATACCAAAAATAAAAAGTAAAATGTAAAAGTTCATAGCCTTCCTCCTTCCTAGTAAAATTAGCACAGATCAGATTGTAATTAAAGAAATAATAAATAAAAAAGCAAAATTAATAAACAAAGAAAAACTACAGCCAGTCGGCAAAATGCTGCCGGAGACTGTAGTTCTAGCATTCTTTATTCTTCTAAGACCACAAAGGCTTGGGCATAGTCATCGGTATGGGTGATCGAAAGAAAAATCTTGCCCGAATAGGCGGCCGTGTTCAGGCAGGGGCGGCCCTTTTGGTCATTTAATATTTCCAGGTCCTGGAAGGATAGGGATAGACCAATGCCGGTCCCCAAAGCCTTAGCAAAGGCCTCTTTAGCTGCCCAGCGTCCTGAAAGAAATTCCATCTGACGCTTCCAGCTGCTATTGGCCTCCATGGCCTCTCGTTCACTTACTGTTAATACCCGATTGGCAAAATCGGGGCGCTGTTTTTGCGCTTTTTCAATCCGTTTGATGTCAACTAAGTCGGTACCAATTCCTTTGATCATGGTCCGCTATCCTTTAACGAATGGTAAATGATTGCTTATTGGATTGGTTTTTAGCCGGCTTGTTGCCTTTCTTAGCCTGGCTGCGTTTTTTGTTGCCGGTGTGCTTAGACTTGCCTTGGCCCTTATTATTTTTAGGTCTTGGCTTAGAGTGGTGATTTCTCCCCTTATGCTGGCCTCGGTTCTTAGAGTGGGACTTGCCCCTGTTTTTGTCAGAACGTTTCCGCCCTAAAGGCCGCTCAGGCGTGATGGACACCTTGACATCATTTTTATCCTTCATTTGTGAGCGAACCACGGCCAGGGCTAATTGTTCAGCAGTATAGTTTTCGCTGAGGTAGTTCACCACTTCTTCATATTGGTCATCACGGTCTTCTTCTAAGAGTTCCTCCACCGCAGCCAGGGATTGCTTGATTTGACCCGTGAAGGCTTCTTCTTCCGTTGGTGGACGGAGGGGAGACATTTTTTTATGGGTTAGGTTTTCAATAGTACGCAAGTAACCCATTTCATGGTTTGAGACAAAGGTAATGGACATACCGCCCTTACCTGCCCGTCCCGTCCGGCCGATCCGGTGGACATAGCTCTCAGGGTCTTGAGGAATATCGTAGTTATAAACATGAGTCACATTACTAATATCTAAGCCACGAGCCGCCACATCAGTAGCCACTAAGATTTCCAAACGACCGTCTTTAAAGTCCTTCATAATGCTAGACCGTTTTTCCTGGGATAAGTCCCCATGGATCCCTTCAGCCTGGTAGCCCCGTTCAATCAGTCCGCGACTGACTTCATCGACCCGGCGTTTGGTCCGGGCAAAGACAATAGCCAGTTTGGCATGGCTGACATCAATAAAGCGGGTTAACAGATCAAATTTTTCCCGGTCATGGCACTTGGTAAAGTACTGGTCGATGGTATCGGCGGTCATTTCCTTGGCTTCAATTTTGACCGTTACCGGGTCTTGCATGAAGTGTTCACCAATGCGTTGGATTTCCTTGGGCATGGTAGCCGAGAAAAGCAAGGTTTGCCGGTTAGACGGAGTAGCACGAATAATGGTTTCAATGTCTTCGATAAAGCCCATATTCAACATTTCATCGGCTTCATCTAGTACCAAGGTTTCGATAAAGTTTAAGTTTAAGACCTTGCGTTTCATTAAATCGATTAACCGGCCTGGCGTTCCCACTACCACAGGGGCGCCTTTTTTAATTTGGTGGATTTGCCGGCGGATATTGGCCCCACCGTATACATTAACGGTGCGGACACCCTTTTCCTTACCCAGGCGGTAAAGCTCTTGTCCATTTTGGATGGCTAATTCCCGAGTTGGCGCGATCACCAAGGCTTGGATATGGTCGGTATGGTGGTCAATTTTATCTAAGAGGGGTAGGCCAAAAGCAGCGGTTTTTCCGGTACCGGTTTGGGCTTGGCCTAAAACATCCCGTCCTTCTAACGCGTAGGGAATGGTTTGTGCTTGGATGGGGGTGGCTTCTTCAAAGCCCATATTCTTGACCGCTTGGAGCAGTCTAGGATCTAAATTAAGTTCTTCAAATTTCATTAACGAAGAGATTCCTCCTTATTATTAAAAAAGAGTCGCCTGCATAAGGCGAGCTCTTATGTTCTTGGTGTATTCACTTGTTCTAGTATAGCACGGATTGCATAAAATTGCTGGTTAAAGCTTTTTATCCTTAAGCTTTTAAGGCAGCAACGACTTCGGCCAGTCCCATACCGTGGCTAGCTTTGACGAGAATTTGGTCTTGTGAATGGACTTGGTCTAATAAGTCCTTAATTAAAGTGGCCTTATCTTCAGGATAGTAATGAATTTTGTCTTCGGGATAGCCCTTATCCTTTAGGGCTGTAGCCAAGGCTTGCATCTCCTGACCATAGAGATATACCCCGTCAATATGCGGGCTATCAATCTCCTCAGCAATGCTAGCATGCATGCTGGCGCTGTACTTACCTAATTCTAACATATCCCCTAAGACCAATACCTTATGGCTGGTGACAGCGGGACGTTCTAATTGTGAGAAATTACGGATAACTGCCCGCATAGCACTGGGGTTGGCGTTATAGGTATCGTTGAGAATTTGGATGTCATCCTTACCCAGCAACCACTCACTACGGTTGGCCGTTAGCTTAAATTGACTCAGGGGCGTTTTAATTTGTTCCACCGCTAAGCCTTGGCTATAGGCGACCGCACAGGCCATCAGAGCATTCTTCACATTATAGTCGCCACTCACAGGAATGGATAATTCCACATTGGGGGACAAGTTGGTATAAAAATGGGTGTGCTCGCGCTCATTGACAATATTTTCGGCATAGACATCCTCAGAGTCATCCAGTCCTACCCGGATCTTTTTGATTTCCGGCATGTCGACCACCGCTTGGTCAATCAAGGGCTCGTCGCCTGGGTAAATGAAGGTGCCGTCTTCCTTTAAGCCTTCTAGGATCTCTAGCTTGGCCTTGGCAATATTTTCCCGCGAGCCGAGAAATTCAATATGGCTCTCCCCGATCATAGTAATCACCGCAACATCCATGGGACAGAGTTGGGCGAGGAAGCGAATTTCACCAGGTCCTGACATCCCCATTTCGACTACCAGGACTTCAGTATCTTCCGGCATGGAGAGGATAGTAAAGGGAACCCCCAGTTGGTTATTATAATTGCCCTGGGTCTTATAAACATTAAAGGTGGTTGATAAGGTAGCCGCGGTCATATCTTTAGTAGTGGTCTTGCCAGCGGAACCGGTAACGGCAATCACCTTAGGCCCAATGAGACCTAGATAATATTTGGCCAGATCAACAAAGGCGGTGAAGGTATCTTCCACCTGGATAACCGGGATCTGGCTAGGAGCATCGGCGGGATCATTGGCCCACAAGGTGGCTTGAGCCCCATGGTCGATGGCATCTTGAATAAAATCGTGGCCATCCCGGGCAGCTTTTAGGGGGATAAACAAGCCCCCTGGCTTGATTTCCTTAGAATTAAAGGCTACCGACGTAATCAAGTTATGGGCAGCTGTGGAATCATAGTCCAGGGCCCCCACGGCTTTGACAATCTCATTGATGGCTAATGCTTTCATCTGATCACTGCTCATTTTTCAATCCTTTATAAGTTTCAAAACGTTCTAAGCCTAATTGGATTAATCTTTCCAGCAATTGGTCATAAGGAATACCAGTCGCTTCCCATAAGGATGGATACATGGACCATTGGGTAAAGCCAGGCATGGTGTTGACTTCATTGATGTAGATATCCATATTATGGGTGACAAAGAAGTCCACCCGGGTTAAGCCACTAGAATCGATAGCAGCATAGGCCTTAGCGGCATAAGCGCGGATCTTATCCATAATCTCACCAGGTAGGTCGGCAGGAATGGCTAATTCTACGGTATTATTGATGTATTTTTCTTCGTAGTTATAGAAACTCTTAGACTTGACCACTTCACCGGCTACTGAGGTTTCAATGGCATCATTACCGAGCACGGCTACTTCTACCTCACGGGCTTCTACCCCTTGTTCCACAATTACCCGGCGGTCATAATTAAAGGCCAGCTCGATGGCTTGGATTAATTCCTCCCGGTCGTTGGCACAGGAAATCCCCACACTAGACCCTAGGTTAGCGGGTTTAACAAAGATGGGATAAACCAATTCCCCTTCAATTCGAGTGAGGCTTTTGGCCCGTTCTTGGTCCCATTCATAATGGGTGAGCGAGGTAAAAGGTACTTGGGGAATTTGCGCTTGTTGGAAGAGTTGTTTGGAAATAATTTTATCCATGCCCGCTGCACTAGCTAGAACACCCGCGCCCACATAAGGCACATTCAAGCTTTCAAATAAACCTTGAATCTTACCATCTTCTCCGTGGGGACCATGTAAGGCTGGGAAGGCAATAACTTCTTCCCCATTAAAGACCTGACAAGGACTAACTAAGTCGCCGTGTTCAGGGTCATTAGCGTCCAATTCAGGATTAAAACGGAGCGGAAGGTCCGCTTCTGGAGCTCGGTCAATCGCCGTCCCCTTAATCCATTGGTTGGCCTGAGTAATATAGACAGGCAACAAAGTATGCTTTTGATAATTAATATGCTTGATAATTGATTGCGCCGTCATAATAGAAATATCATGCTCAGCACTTTGTCCTCCGTATAGTAAGACAATCTTCATAATTAGCCTCCAAATATTTCGTTCGAAAGTTCTTTAATCGACCAACCCTTCGCTGAATCATAGGTCAGCTTGGCTAATAACTTCGCCTCTGATAGTCGATTGATGGTTTCATCCACTTGGTCCTCTGCCAAATAAATCGGAATAACTAGGTCACTTTGCCGGGCCCAATCCACCTGGGAAAAATCAAAAATCGCCCCTTCGTAAAGCAAGGGTCGTAATTCTTCTATGGTTTCCAGTGAGGGGAGAGGGATTTCCTTAGTGCTTAAAGAACTGCTTAAGAAAAACAATGGCCGCTTGCCTACCCCGCTATCTTCCACACAAGCCTTAATTCTAAGTGCCAATTGGTAGAAAAACTCATTGATATAGCGATAATAAACCTTTACCAGATGATTTTCCATGGGTAGGCAGACATAATTATTCTGTAATTTATAAAAGAAGGGTGAATGCCAGTGCCGGTTGGCATGACTCAGATAGAGCATTTCGGCGATTTCACCGGGATCTAACTGATGCAGTAACTCCTGAGAATCATAGTCAATCCATTTGACATGGGGATTAGCCACGCTTTCCTGTTCAATCAAGAAATCAGAAACGCTTTTTCTCCGCGAATCAGCTCAAAACGTGTATAATCATCAAAGGAGCCCATATCTTTAGGGCTAGACAGGAGCACTAAATTACGGGGCAACTTCTTCATGGCCTTTTTCAGGTGCAAAACCCCTAGACCACGACTGGTTACATGATTACTTGTTGGTTCAAGCAAAATATAAATATAATTCACAACCACCAGCTCCCTCCTCACAGTACCATATAATGATACCAAACTTTAGACAGGAGTGACACATCTTTTTATGAAAGGCGCTCATAATATTCACTTGCTCGCCCTCCCCTTCCAAAAACATTACTATACTTATCTCTCACAAAGGCCGATCAAAGGGGCGATTATGGTCCATGACCTCCCTATCGCCTATCACAACTTAGTCAACCAAGTTAATGGCGGCTATAGCTCTAAGGGCTATTTCAAAAGCCCTAAACCCAGTCCTGATGCCCTGGATGCCGTCTACATTCCCTATATTGCCGGACTCTATCCCAGACCCGTCAACCGCCCCTACCTGGTCCCCAACCTTTTGGACCAAGAGAGTTTCCAATTTTCCCAGGAATTGGGCGACCATGACATTATCTTCTATGAAGACCAGGCCGCGGTGGCCTACCTAGCCTTCCCCAAAAACTTAAAGGAAAGCCAGAGTGAGCCTAAAGTTTACTATCAGAATTTTGCCACTGGACAAAAACTCCTACTGGCTGAAGACTTTCAAACTTTTCTTAGCCTGGGGCAAAAACGGCACTTTCCCCTACCCGCTCCCCCGATCGATAGCTACCACCGGGCTAACGCCGCCTTTCTCCACGTCAATGGTGTGGCTGATTTAGACAGGCTCCTCAAACGTTACCGGCGCCATCCCAACCAGGCCTGGTTTTTAAAATGGGTCACTTACTTTAGCCAGCACCCAGAGGAAAGCTACCGTGACCTGACCCAGGCCTACCTCAAAGACTTGGAAAAGAAATAAATCACCAACAATCGCTCGAGTCAGACAGCAAAACACCTTAAGAAGACTGCTTCAATCAAGCCTTCTTAAGGTGTTTTTTTGCTTGTGTTTAATGCCAAGTTTCATCCGCTAGTCCAGATTAGTCAGGCTTAGGCTTATTATTGACTAGCCGGGAGAAGTGAATACTCAATGAGTAAAATTCTTTGAAAGCGCTGTTTTTTGTTAGGCTAAGGATGTAACAATTATGTCATAAAAAGCCATTCATTAAGAGGAGGAAAACTTATGAAAGAGAACAATAACAATACCCTGCGCTATGTTTTAATCTTTGTGGTGGGTTTAATCATCGGCTTATTAATTAGAAGTTTATTTATGTAATCGCGACAATCAAAAAACTGCCCCCTGTCAAATAGACAAGCGGCAGTTTTTTATGTTGGGGGATAAATTCCTAAAAATCGCTGTTTAGCTGAAGTATTCAATCACTTCTTTAGGCGCCTTCTCAAATGGCCATTGTTTAACCAACTTTCCTTGGACGATATAACGCATGGCGGCGGAAGTGGATTCTTCACAAGTCACTAGGGTCACTATCGGCTCCTTGGATTCAAGCGTCACCATATCTACCCGACTAGGATCGGTTTTTTGGGCATAGAAGGTTTCATACTCATAAATGTTCTTCATATCAGTCAAGTAAATCTTATCCCCTAAAGAAGTATTTTCCACCATAGGGGAGAGCAACAAGCCTGGCGCAATCGCATCCATATTATGACTAGCCAAGGGGTAATTATTAACCCCCATCTCTTGGTTGGGGTAAAAGGTTCCTGCCCCACTCAAAAGAACACTCTCGCTTAAGCCATTCATGACCGAAATCGAAATATTTTGTTTGGGCATAGCCAAGGCTCCGATCACATTGAGTTCGTCACTGCCCTCACGGATTCGTTTCCGGGCTGCCCGGACCATTTCAGGGGTTACCATAGTCACTTGGTTAGGGTCGTAGTTCCCTGAGTTATCTTCCTGGTTCTTGAGGACTTGATCACGGTCGACATTGCTTAGGGCATAAGTTTTTTGGTTGATATACACTTGCACAGCGGGAACATATTGGTAAATGATAAAACCGATTCCTACAAGAATCAGGAGAATGCCCAATATGCGGCTCCAGTTAATCTTCTTCATAATAACTCCTTTATTTGGCCTAACGAAATCGTTCTAATTATTACCCACCTATTATAAAAAAACAAGTCAGGAAGGTGAAGTAAAGACTTTTATAGAAAAGTTTAAGTAAATCCTTAAGAATTCATAAGCGGAAGTCACCAGGTATAAAAAAAGAGCTTGACATGAATGGCAAGCTCCTTTTTGTAATCTTATTAGTCTTTTTTGGCGTTGGCGTCGGCAAAACCGTATTTCTTGTTGAAACGG
Organism: Aerococcus tenax; assembly: GCF_003286645.3. Lineage (NCBI taxonomy): Bacteria > Bacillati > Bacillota > Bacilli > Lactobacillales > Aerococcaceae > Aerococcus > Aerococcus tenax. The sequence goes on from NZ_CP127382.2 coordinate 1,663,448, forward strand.
TCCACACGTCCATCGGCTTGAGTGAATTTTTGACGTCCGGTATAGAATGGGTGGGAGTCGGAAGAAATTTCCACACGAATCAATGGATAAGTGTTGCCGTCTTCCCATTCAACGGTTTCATCAGAAGTTTTTGTGGAACCAGATAGGAATTTAAAACCTGTACTTGTGTCCATAAAAACGACTGGATGGTAATCTGGATGGATATTTTGTTTCATTAGTCGTCTACTCTCCTTTGCGCCCTAAATCTTTTTCAATTTAGAGATTATTTTTACATAACAGCAATATATTATCACAGAGTTTTTTTGATTTCAAGACTTTTTTATTTTTCTTTCAACGCTTGACCAAAAGAAGCCAAGCGTTCGATAAATTGTTGGTTAGTCTGGGTTTGTGATAACTCATGGATGAAGCTCTCGGTATACTCTTGGCTATTCCCCTGCATGCCTTGGCGGAGTTGCCAGAGGGCTTCTAGGGCTTGGTCACTTAAGAGTAGTTCTTCCTTGCGGGTGCCGGATTTCTTAATATCAATGGCTGGGAAAATCCGACGCTCGGCCAGTTGCCGGGACAGGTGTAATTCCATATTGCCGGTGCCCTTGAATTCTTCATAGATCATGTCATCCATCCGCGACCCGGTATCGGTTAAGGCGGTAGCTAGGATGGTCAAAGAGCCGCCATCTTCAATATTTCTAGCGGAACCGAAGAAGCGCTTGGGGCCGTATAAGGCAGCCGGATCCAACCCTCCGGATAGGGTCCGACCAGACGGGGGTTCAATCAAGTTATAGGCCCGGGCTAAACGGGTGATGGAATCCATTAAGACGATGACATCCCGCTTATCTTCGACCAAACGCCGGGCCCGTCCCAAGACCAATTCAGCCACCCGGACATGGTTATCAGGTTTTTGGTCGAAGGTTGAGCTGACCACTTCCCCTTGGACACTGCGCTCGAGGTCAGTCACTTCCTCAGGACGTTCATCGATTAAGAGAATAATTAATTCTGCTTCGGGATAGTTTTCACTAATACCGTTGGCGATTTCTTTTAATAAGACAGTCTTGCCTGCCTTGGGAGGGGCCGCAATTAAGCCCCGTTGGCCGAAACCGACTGGGGCGATGAGGTCAATCATCCGGGTAGATAGGCGCTTAGGCGCCGATTCTAGGCGCAGGGCCTGGTCAGGATAGATAGGCGTTAGGGCGGGGAAGTGCGAGCGCTGTTTAGCTTCTTCTGGGTCCTTGCCGTTAACCCCATAAACATGCATCAAACCCAGATAGCGTTCATTGTTCTTAGGCGGCCGGGCAGTCCCAGAGACCAAGTCTCCATTCCGTAAGCCAAAACGCTTCATTTGCGAGCTAGAAATATAAATATCCTCCTGGCTAGGAGAATAGTTAATTGGGCGCAAGAAACCAAATTCATTGCCGGTAATATCCAAGATGCCCTCAACTGAAAAATAGCCCTGGCTTTTTTCTTGGGCCCGAATAACAGCCAGGATCAGTTCCTTTTTATTCATCTGACTATAATAGGGAATCTTATATTCCTTGGCATAGTCATAGATTTGCTTGAGGGTGAGGCCTTCCAGATCTTCCCAGGTTAAGAGCTCATCTTTTTCAAATTTTGCTTTCTTCTTAGTCATAGGCACCCTTTCTTATAAGGAGTAGAGGCCCTTAGTCGTCGATATCAACCAGGTCGATCTTGGCTCCTAATTTCTGTAATTTTTCACAAATGTTATCGTAACCCCGTAAGATGTGCTCCGCCCCATAGAGGTCGGTCCGTCCAGAAGCAGCCAAGCCGGCATTGATCAAACAAGCCCCTGCTCTCAGATCAGAGGCAGTGACCTTGGTACCGGTTAAGGACTTAGGACCCTTGATATGGATGGTGTCGTCTACCACATGGATATCGGCTCCCATCCGTTGTAATTCAGGGACATGGTTGACCCGTTTAGGATAGATGGTGTCCTCGATCACGCCACTACCATGGGCAGTGATCAAGAGCGGGGTTATCGGTTGCTGGAGGTCGGTGGCAAAGCCGGGATAAGCCGCGGTTTTAATATTGACCATCTCCAAGTCATCAGATTGGGGATGGACATAGATCTTGTCTTCGTAAACATCCATCTTGACGCCCATTTCGCCCATTTTAGCTACTAAACCTTCAATATGTTCAAAGATCACGTTCTTCACATAAACCCCTTGGCCAACCAGGGCAGCGGCAGTGAGATAGGTTCCCGCTTCAATCCGGTCGGGGATAATGGCATGGCTGACCCCGTGTAAGTGGTCAACCCCTTCGATCCGGATGGTCGAGGTCCCTACCCCTTTAATGTTAGCCCCCATTTTATTTAAAAGGGTAGCCACGTCAATAATTTCAGGCTCCCGGGCGGCGTTATCGATCACCGTTTGCCCCTTAGCCTTGACAGCCGCTAACATAATATTAATAGTCGCTCCGACACTAACGACATCCAGGTAAATATCAGCCCCAGTTAAGCCATTAGGGGTGGAAAAGTGGATGGCGCCATTTTCGCTTTCAATCTTAGCGCCTAGGGCTTCAAAGCCCTTAATATGGAGGTCAATAGGACGGGGACCGAGGGAACAACCACCTGGTAGCCCCACGGTGCCCTCGCCATATTTAGCCAGTAAGGCCCCCATAAAATAGTAGGAAGCCCGTAAACTTTGAATCTTCCCTTCAGGCATGGGGATATTTTCCATTTGGCTAGGGTCAATACGTAGGACGTGCTCTTGGAAATCAGCACTCACATTAAAGTCTCTTAAAATACTAATCAGCGAATCAACATCATCAATCGTTGGAACAGCCTCTAAGACAACAGGACTATCTGCCAGAATAGCAGCAGGAATCAGCGCCACTGTACTATTCTTAGCCCCAGAAACTAACACTTCTCCGCTAAGTGGTCGTCCGCCTTCGATAATAAATTTTTTCATTTCGTTGATAAAATTCCTTTCACAAGTGAGGATTTGAGGATTGGGGGGTAAAATAATTATACTGATTTATTGTATACTAAAATACCAAGTCAGTCTATATCGATGTATTCTCGCTTTTAAGTTATTCTGGCTTAAATCTTTTTCTTAGTAAAAGTAAAAATAAAAGCAAATCCAATCCCTTTCTCTCCCTAAAAGCCCTTGGTATCAAGCCTAATGCCCTCTCAATCAAAACAAGATCCAACTAATGAAATCGATCACAAGATCATCCAGCAGTTAAAGCCCTGATAAAAGCCCTCAAAAAATTCTTAATAAAAAATTTAGCCTTTTTAACAGCTAAATTGAAAACCCCCAATACTCTTTCTAAAAAACTTTGTGAAGGAAAAGAGTGCGACGAGTGTGCCAAAAGGCAAGACCGCTACGCATACTATATCTGTAACTCGCTCCGCTTCGAACAGCTATAGCAACTGGAGCTAAAGGACAAAAGATTTATCAAAGAGAATTCGTTGACCTTTAGTGAAGTGGACGCTTGCCTTGCACCCGGAGCAGGTTTGAAAAGGATGTGAGGACGCCGTCAGAGACTTGAATTGCTGGAGGAAAATATCATAAGCACAGGGAGCTGTGCGTTGGGATTTTCTGAAGCAACTTCAAGGCTGGCGTCCGAGCTCAACTAAAGAGTGCGACAAGCGCAAAAAGAGGAGAAACTTAATATACAAAAAAGACTGGTTTTATACCAGCCTTCTTAACTTTGGTCACACGTTTTTTCGATAAATTATTAGAAGTCGTGGTCGTCTTCCTCTTCGTCTTCCAAGTCCTCATCATCGAGAATGGTTAAGTCGCCTTCCAGACCATCTTCTAAGTCATCTTCAGTTTCATCATCACCTAACTCATCCAAGTCCGATTGATAATCTTTCAATTCGTCATTTTCGTCACTATCTTCATCGTCGTCATCCACGTCGACATCGTCATAGTCTGCTTCATCGTAATCGTCATCATCAAAGTCTGCTTCATAAGCATCAACATCTTCTGGATCATCAGCATTGTAGTCGATCATGTCCTCATTGCCTTCATCAAAGACATTGACTTTCTTACGACGGGAAGTCTTATGTTTTTCTTTGATATCTTCATCATCCATGGAAGAAACAATGGCTTCGTTAATGGAATCAATTGGGTACCAAGCCCGTAAGCCCCAGCGGTTTTCACCCAAGGAAATGAAACTCCCATCAGTATTTAATTCGGTATAGAAGGTGACCATGCGTTGAGCCACTTGGTCATCGGTCAAGTCAAGATATTCTTGCACAGCTGCTAATAATTGATTGAAATCATAAACTTCATTACTCTCAGCCAAAATTTCATAAGCCACTTCTAATAAAGACAGCTCCTCCTTATTTTGGTGGTCTAGGCGTTGTAAGTTCACTCAAGCGTCATCCTTTCAGGCTAAAAAATTTGTCATACTCTATCTATTTTACACTACATCATAAGTATATTTCAATTGCAATTGATATTGACCCAATTCTTGGTCCAAGTCTTCAAAAATTCGGTAGTGACAGTTAATCCTGCCCCCTCCTTCAAACTCTTCCACCTTGAGCTGGTCCAGTTCACTGGCCAGGCTTAAGTTAGGCAAACCCTTGATCCGGTAGAGAAAGCTCTGCCTTTTTCCCAATGCTAAGGGGATAGTGGCCTGGACAGATTGACCTGAGCGCTTAATGGTTAGGCCCTGCTTGTGGTCAAACTTCAACCGCACCCGGCTCTTAGCTCCTTGAAAATCTTCTTCATATTCAATAAAGAAAGCATGGGGGTGGGCAAAGTAAGTGCCTTTTTGGTCGATGATCAGTTCCTGCTTTTCCCCCGCTTGCTTGATGTGGTTGACGCCACGGATATGAATGGTCTCCTTCATTCTGCTCATTAGTCCACCTCTTCACTCTTTCACTGTTTGTTACTAATCAGTCTATTTCTCTTCATTGAGTATAGCATAGGTGAATTTTTTTAATAAAGTCAAGGCTTTTTCCTGGTTGTCTAGTCACTGAGAGGGGCTTTGTTTATTCACTTTATGCTATAATATAGGCAAATTATCGAGGAGGGATTGCATGTTAATCAAGAATTATCTTCATCAAGGGCCAGGGCTCAGAATCGCCCGTCTCAATGTGCACTACGCCAAGGAGACGCCCTTACTCCCTTTTGCCGTTGACGACTACCTATTAAATGGTCTCAACAAGGAAGCCCTCCCCTACGATTTGATTTTACACACCTGGACCACCGACCCCACCCTGATTCTTGGTATGCAGGACACCCGCCTGCCCTACCTGGACCAAGCCCTAGCAGCCGTCGAAGAAAAAACCCCCTACCAAGCGGTGGTGCGTCCGGCCGGGGGACTGGCGGTCATTAGTGAACCTGGGGTAGTGAATTATACCCTCCACCTGGGCCCCCATAGTTATCCCGATAAGCTAAGCATTGACCAGGCCTACCAAATCAAGGTCCAACTCCTCCAGGACTTACTGGCCCCCTACCAATTGCAACTAACCACCGGGGAAGTCAGTGATTCCTACTGCCCGGGTAAATTTGATGTCAGCTTGGCAGGTAAAAAAATTGCCGGCATTGCCCAAAGACGGATTGGCGGGGCCATTGGAATCTTTACTTACCTTTCCCTTTATGGCCAGCAAGATTACCGTGGTCAAGTGGTGAAAAACTTCTACCAATTAGGTAAACAAAACCAAGCGACAAAAACCAAGTACCCTATCATTAACCCCGATAGCATGGCCAACCTCAAGGCGAGCCTGCCCAGAATCCAAAGCACTGACCAAGTGACCGAGGCCCTGGAAGGAGTCATTAGCCAAGACTTAGGGACTTCTTTTGAAGAGATTGACTTGGCGACTTTAGACCAAAAGATCTTACATGACCAGGTCCAACGCATGATCAAACGTAACCAACGTTTAACTGAAGGAAGGTAGTTATTTATGTCTTTTGAACAAGCTAACCGCCGGATCCGGGAAAAAGTCTTCCGTGACCCGGTGCATGGTTATATCCATATCCAACACCAAATCTTTTTAGACCTTATTAACACCAAGGAATTCCAACGCCTGCGCCGGGTTAAGCAATTAGGCACGACCAGCTTTACCTTCCACGGAGCTGACCACACTCGTTTTGCCCACTGCCTGGGGGTGTATGAAATTGCCCGCCGGATTGTTAACCAGTTCCAACGCAACTATCCTAGTCAAGAGCCAGGCGATGGCTTGTGGGATGACCAAGAACGTTTAGTGGTTCTTTGTGCCGCTATCCTCCATGATATTGGCCACGGCGCCTTCTCCCACACCTTTGAAAAACTTTTCGGTACTGACCATGAAGCGGTCACCCGGGCCATCATTACCTCCCCTGAGACCGAGGTCAACCGAATCTTGACTACCGTTTCTCCTGATTTTCCCAATAAAGTGGCTGCCGTCATCAACCACAGTTACCCCAACCCCCAAGTGGTCCAACTGATTTCGAGCCAATGCGACGCCGACCGGATGGACTATCTCTTAAGAGATTCCTACTTTACCGGGGCTGAATATGGGGCCTTTGACCTCAAGCGGATCTTGCGGGTCATGCGGCCTTACCAGGGTGGGATTATGTTTGACTATGCCGGCATGCATGCGGTGGAAGACTATATTGTCAGCCGTTATCAAATGTATATGCAGGTCTACTTCCACCCGGTTTCTCGGGCCATGGAAATGATCCTCAACCGCCTCTTGAAACGGGCTAAGGACCTCTACCAAGACAATCCCAAGTACTTTATCAAGCACTCTCCACTCTTGGTACCCTTTTTGAAAAATGAGTGGGACCTCACCGACTATCTCCATGTTGATGATGGTGTGATGGAAACCTACTTTCAACATTGGATCTTAACGAGTGATGACCCGATTCTGGTTGACTTGTCCAAACGTTTCATCAACCGCAAACCCTTTAAATCGGTCACCTTTGACTCCAACACTCAAGCAGAAACTGCCCAAGTCCTCCAAGAGAAGATCGGACAAATGGGCTACGACATTAACTACTATACTGCCTATAACAGTAACTACGACCTGCCCTATGACCTCTATGATCCCAGCCAAAAGAATCCCCGGACCCAGATTGAATTATTGGAAAAAGACGGAACCATCATTGAACTATCGGAAGCCAGTCAACTGATCCGAGCCTTTACTGGCCAAGAACTGGGTGATGAACGCCTTTACTTCCCTAATGAACTCTACTACGGGAAGAACCATGACAAGATCAGCCTCTTTGAACCTGATTTAAAGGCTATCCATGACATGACCAAGACCGGTAAGTTAAAAGCCTTAGATTAGTTTAACCAGTTAAAAAAGCCTTCCCCACTTGAAGCGGGAAGGCTTTTTTTTAGCTTATAGTTTCATAAGCTGCTATCACAAGCTCTAGTTGAGTTGATCAACAAAGTTCTTTAAACGTTTCAATCCTTCTTGAATGGATTCGTAAGAAGAGGCGTAGGAGAAACGAACGTAGCCTTTACCGGCATTACCGAAGGCGAAGCCTGGAATCACCCCTACCTTGGCCTTATGGGCGAGGTCAAGGGCAAATTGTTTGTCATCACCATTATATGATTCTGGTGCCTTGATAAAGATATAGAAGGCTCCAGCTGGGTGAACGAATTCTAAACCAATCTTAGGTAATTCTTCTAAGAGCAGGTCGCGGCGACTCTTAAATTTATCACGGGCTTCCACGACAAAGTCATCACAGTCATTATAGGCAGCTATGGCCCCATGTTGATCAGGGGTAGACACGCTGGTAACCATGGTTTGGTGGGAAACCAAACCTTGAGTCACATAGCCATCAGGCATGTGGATGAAACCAATCCGAAGTCCGGTCATGGCGTAACTCTTGGAAGGGCCATTGAGGTAGATGGTTTGGTTGGGGATTTCATTGTAGATGGAATAATGGTCTTGGTCATAGATCATGTCTGAATAAATTTCATCACTAATGACAAAGACATCATAGCGCTTAATCACTTCGGCTAATTCACGAATTTCATCCTTGGTATAGGTATTCCCAATCGGATTATTCGGGTAGTTTAAGAGGACTAAACGCGTCTCTGGGTTAGCATCCAAGCTCCGTTCCAAAGCCTTAGGGGTTAACTTGAAATCGGTTTGGCTGGTATCTAGGGTTACCAATTCTGCCCCCGCAATCGCTGCTGTCATTTCATAAAGGCCAAAGAAAGGAGAAGGAACAATAATTTTATCGCCTTCATTAATGAAAACATCCATAGCGATTTTTACAGCTTCGGTGACCCCATTGGTAATAATCACATTATCAGCTTTTAAATCAAGAGCTTGTGTTCGTTTAAAATAAGCAACGATGGCCTCGACCAATTCTTCCAGACCCTTAGCTGATGCATAGTGGGTCTTATTTTCATCTAGAGCCTTTTTGATGGCGTCTTTAACCGTTTCAGGGGCGTTAAGATCAGGTTCCCCGATTGTGAAGGGGAGTAGACCATCAATTTGGGCAAAAGTTTCAGCAAACTCGCGAATAATGGAGGGGGCTGTATTTAAGTAACGATGATTAATTTTCACAAAAATCCTTCCTTTCCTTTAGAAAACACAATAATTATAAATTTTTATTGATTATTATAGCATAGAAAATATGGAGTGGCGGAAAATATAAAAATTCGTCCTTATAGTTGAGGAGTAGCTATTTTGACCGACTTCCTTTAAAATATAGCTAATAATGATGCTTGTAAATAAAGGAGTAATAGACGTGTTTGAAACCAGTGAAGAAAAAGCAGCGCTAAAAAAAGAAAAAGACCAAGCTAGAAAGGTCTACCACAGCAATCAAAATCGGGCTAAAGACCTCGACCAACCTTGGCGGCAGTACTTCTTCCAATGCCAGGCCTATCTCTACACCCACGCCGAGCCCCAACTGACAATTGATGAAGACCTGAGCCAACTCCTTGACCGTTTGGAAGGGGCCCAAACCCGCCATCTCTTGCCCAAATACCTCTTCCCTAATGACGCCGAGGCTTATGCCCGTAAGATTATCAGAAAGCACCACTTAGTCACCATCCACGATCAACCCCACACCCTGACTAAGTACCTGTTACTCTTTCTAGTCATTTCTTATGGCTTTTACGCCCTCTTAATCTTTTTCCAAGGGTTCAATGCCTATCATTCTTGGGGACAGGCTTTAAATATGCCCCTGCCCCTTAGTGTCCTGGGCCTTTTGTTGGAACTTTTACTCTCCATCATGTTTATCTTTTTTGTGTTTCAATTTACTCGATCCAGTGACTACGGAGACGCTTGGAATGAAGGCTATAATTGGGTCTACTTAATCATTATTACCATCATTCTCCTCCTCATTGGCTTGGTTCCTTATTTTTCCTTACTTTACCAAGTCTTAGTCATCAAGCTCCCCATTTGGCTGGTCTTCCTCCTTATCCTGACTGTCAGTGGCTACTTAGTCTATGACCAGGCCTTGACGAGCCCAGGCAAGGACAAGCAAGAGCTGGATAATGACCAGGAAGAAGAAAGCGATGATGATGTCCGTCTGGCTAAGGGACACGCCCATGACTTAGAGGCTGATGACCTTGAAAATGAGGAGGACAGCACTAATCGAACAGGAATTTGGGAAACCTTACTCTTCAATACCCCGCTCATCAGCCGGGCTTCCTACCGGTCGCAAAAGAAAAAACGGGCCAAGGCTGAGAAAGAAGCCAAGCTCAAGGCCGCCCGCCAAGCAAAACATGACCAAGACAATGACGAAGATAAGAAAGGGGAAGATTAAGCATGAAAATAGCCATCATCGGTGGAGGAATTGTCGGTTCGGTAACCGCTTTCTATCTCAGCCAGACTGACCACCAAGTCACCCTCTACGATAGCGGGATTGGCCAGGCCACTAAGGCAGCAGCCGGTATTATCTGTCCCTGGTTCTCCAAACGTCGCAATAAGCCTTGGTACCGGATGGCCAACGCCGGGGCCCATTTTTACCCCCAATTGATCGCTGATTTAGCCCAAGCCGGCATCACTTCCCAAGCCTACCAAAAACGGACTACCTGGCTTTTGAAAAAGCGGGAAAAAATGATTGACGAACTCATGGCCATTGCCAACCGGCGTAAGGAAAACGCCCCTCTCATCGGCCAAATTCGGCGCCTAAAGCCTAGCCAAACCCAAGCTGCCTTAGCCCCTTGGGCCTATGACCAGGATCTGATTCAAATTGATTCTGGGGCGGCTGTCATTGACGGCGACTTGCTCTGCCAGGAGCTCCTCAACGCCGCTCAAGATAAGGGATTAACCGTCATCCCTGAAGCAGTCTCCATTGACGCCATCAGCTCGACGGAGGTCAAGATCCAACAGCAAAGCTATGACCGGGTCATTATCGCAGCAGGCGCCTGGCTAGGAGAGATTCTGGCCCCTTACACAGAAAATGTGGATATCCGACCCCAAAAGGGACAACTCTTGGTCTACGACCATATCAGCCAAGCTGAACAATGGCCCCTGATTATGCCCGAGGGTCAAGCTGATATCATCCCCCACCAAGGTCAACGCCTCTTCTTAGGAGCTACCCATGAAAATGACCAAGGCTTTGACCTGAGTCCCAATCTCCAAGCCTTAGAAGAAATTATGACAACGGCTCAGGACTTACTACCTGCCATCGATTTCTCTGACTACCAAGCTATTAAGGTCGGCACCCGAGCCTATACCAGCGACTTTGCCCCCTTTTATGGGGCCCTGCCCAAGTATGACCATATTTATGTGGCTTCTGGCCTGGGCTCAAGCGGACTAACTACCGGCCCGATTATCGGCCACGAACTCGCCGCCATGGTCACCGGTCAAGACTTACAACTCGACCCTCAAGACTACCCGGTTGAGAACTATATATCTTTTTAAAAATAAATATACTTACCTAATAGTAGGCTTGAGCATTCGTTATGCTTTTGAAACTTCGTCGTTATAGAGCCATGGCATCGGTTCGGGCAGCTATAGCTCTTGAAGCAAGGCGACTTAGAGATATAGTTCAAGGTTGCGAAAGCAACGTTGCTACCTTTTTCTTCCCTCACCTAACGAGACTCAAATATCTCGTACGGCTAACGCCTACGATATAGCTACGCATACTGAATCCGTAACTCGCTTTGCTTCGAACGGCTTCAGCATAATTCGCTTCGAGTCGGGCTCGGTCTGGCAGCTTTCGTGTCACTTCACAAGTTCCCGCCGCAGTCTTGCAGACTGCTTTGGTGACTTGCTCCAGTGAACGAAAGCTTAGCGCCAGCCCTCACACCCTGATGCTTGCTGGTTCATGGCTAACGACTCGTTTCAAAGCGTCACTACTGCTCAAACTATATAAAAACAATTTTTTCAAAAATTAATTCCCCACCATAATATAAAAAATAGATAATAAAAGAAAACAAAAAGCGAAACTAGCCATTGGACTAGCTTCGCTTTTTATTTGCCTACAATAGAATGGATGGATCTCTTCCCGTCTGGAGTCCTTAGCTTCTATTTGTTCTTTAATAAATCACGGATTTCTGTTAATAGGACTTCTTCATTACTTGGCTTAGCTTCTTCAACTTTCTTTTCTTCATGTTTGAAGTGGCTAAAAGCCTTAACAATAAAGAATAGCACCAGGGCAATTAATAAGAAAGAAATAATAGCGTTAACAAAGTTCCCCACACCAAATGTGGCTCCGGCAACTTCAATACTATAAGCTGACAAGTCGATATTTCCTAAAATAATCCCTAATAATGGGGTTAAAATATCTTTAACCAGGGAGTTCACAATGGCAGTGAAGGCAGTCCCCATAACAACCCCGACAGCTAATTCAATCACATTACCCTTAGCGATAAAATCTTTAAATTCTTGTAGCATATCAATAGCTCCTCTCTTAGTAAATCATCTTAATCAAAATGAATATAATTGAGCCAACCAATCCCAAACATAACCACCGTCATCAATAAATGCAGCTTGCGGTGCATAAATAAGATGGCGACGAATTCTCGAATCCCATGTTTAAAGCTTTCCCTTAGGGTGGTTTTGGCCCCGAATCCGGTGACTTGGTAGAGTCCTTCCAGGTTGGCATAGAGTTGGCTGCGATAAAGGTGGAAAGCACTGGTAATAAAGGCAATATGGGCGCTCTTAACGGGTTGGATCCTCTCGATCAGTTGCTTACTGTAGGCAAAGTTACCATGGGTATTGGTGGCTTGGTCTTCTCGCCAAATCTTTTCCTCGGGGATGCCCTGGGCTTTCAAATACTGGGCCATGACATCAGCTTCTGAACAGTCACTATTTGCTACTGTGGCTGCTCCAGAAACAATGAGAATAGGAATATGGTGGTAGAGAAACTTCTGACGCCCCACATAGGCTAAACAGGCATCCAAACGCAACTTTAGCATCTTAGACACCGTGTTATCACTATTAAATAGACAGCCCAAGATAATAATATAATCCTGCTTGCGGTCATCCTCAATCAACCAGAGTCTTAGAGAATTGACCAGGAAATTAATCAAGAGTAAGACATAGTAAGCGACCACAAAGTCTAAAATATGCAGCCAATGCTTATCCGCCATCAATTCTGGGTTGAAGCGAACGTAATAATGCACAAGGCCCACCAGAATTAAGAAAACCGCCAGGCTCAGTCCAATCACCAGTTGGAGATAATTATGTTCTTCTTGAAAGAGGGATAAGGCATAGGTAAACATGGCTAGTCCAAAAATCAGGAGTAAGGAAGGGGCAATGTAATTCACAAAGACCTCTATCCCATGAAAGATGAAGGACAACCACTGGGATTCCGCAAAGTTGGGGTCCTTACCCATGGCGTAAAAAAGGATAATAAGTCCCAGACTAGCAATCCAGGAGTCCCACAAATTACGCGGGGCCAGGATAAAGAGTAATAAAGCGATGGCAAGAAGTAAGCCACCTCCTAGGTAGAAAATCATGGGGCCTCCCCACCGATTTCATGGTAGGCTTGGTAAACTTCTTGCTTCTTTAGCCCTTTATTCTTAGCCACTTTCTTAATGGCTTCCTTAGAGGAAAGTTTTTCTTCTTCCATCCACCATTCCACTTGGCCTTTGAGCGGCAGGTGGTCAATCCCTGCCTGTAACTGTTCCGCCGCTGACTTGGGATGGGGGTTGCCCTCAATATAGAAACAAATTTCCCCCTTGACGACGGGATTTTCCTGGTAATAAGCACGCAGTTCCGCCAAAGATCCCCGATTAAATTCCTCATAGGACTTGGTTAATTCCCGAACGACACAAGCTGGCCGGTCGGGGCCAAAAACCTCAATAGCTGTCTCAATGGTCTGGCTGATCCGGTAAGGAGACTCATAGATCATTAGCGTTTCCCCCGCATTTTGGTAGGCCCTTAATTGCTGACGGCGGTCCTTTGCCTTCTTGGCTAGGAAACCGATAAAGGTGAAAGCTTCACTATTTAAGCCACTGGCAATCAATCCGGTCAAAGCCGCATTGGCGCCTGGCAGGGGGATCACCCGAATACCCGCTTTGAGACAGGCCTGGACTAGTTCGCTACCTGGGTCCGAGATCACAGGCATACCAGCATCACTAACCTGGGCCAAGTTCTTGCCACTTTCTAAAAGGGAGAGAATTTCAGGGATCCGCTCCTGGGTATTGTACTTATGGAAGCTTTTTTGCGGTTTATCAATTTCAAAATGGTTCAATAACTTCTGGGTGTGGCGGGTATCTTCAGCCAGGATCAAGTCCACTGTTTTAAGGACCTTGAGGGCCCGAAAGGTCATATCCTCCAGGTTACCAATTGGGGTAGGCACCAGATAAAGATTGCCTTGACTCGCTTCACTGGCAAAACTTTTTTGTTGTTGCATGGACTCACCTTCTTTCTCTATTGTAGTCATCATCTAAACCGACGCGCTGGCAAGAAATACCTGGTCGGTAATGAAAGTCACTAACACCGTAAGCCTTTAGACGCTTAATCTTTTCGGCACGGGAAAATTGCTTAAAACGATACTCCGCCTGGGTCGCGGCTTGGCGACTAGAAAAAGCCTTGGCAAAGACCATGGCACAGGGTCGCCGGCTGGCTGGGCGGGTATACTTGGCTCCCTTGCCACGATTATGTTCTTCCTGGCGACGGTCAACATCGGTGGTATAGCCGGTATAGAGACTATCATCGTGACAGAGAAGCACATACATGTAGTGGCGAGGGTGGTTATTATCCTTGGTGGAGATAAGCCTTCACTTCTTCCGTATAAACATTGTCCTTGGTATAGACATAGAGGGGCGGAAGAACTTGCAGACCCTTTTCTTGACCCTGCTTCATAAAGTCAATTAAGAGGGTGTTGGCCGGCTTATCGGGCTTGGGGTGGACAAAACGCAAGCGCTTGGGAATGAGCCGGTACTTGAGTCCCGCTTGGATCATTTCAGTCAAGCGTTCCGGTCGGTGGACCAAGACTAAGCGCCCTCGCTCCTTCAATAAGGCTTGGCTCTGCTTGAAAATATCTTCCAAGGTCATGGCGATTTCATGACGGGCCAGAGCCTTTTTGTCATTAGGGTTAATCCAAGAGTCCGGGTAGACCTTAAAATAAGGCGGGTTACAGGTAATCACATTCACCGATTCCGGCTTGACCAGGCTAGTAGCGGATTTGATATTGCCGGTATGGATAGTGATTTGCTCTTCTAAATGATTTAAGGCCACCGACCGTCTAGCCATATCAGCTAGTTCGGGCTGGATTTCAATAGCTTCGATGGGTGCATCGGTCATGGCTGATAAGATCAAAGGGATGGCCCCATTACCAGAGCAGAAGTCGACAATTCTTTGCTTTTTGGTCTTTCTCACCCGGGCAAAATAGGCTAAAAACAAGGCGTCTGTCGACAAGGAAAAAGTATCATCACTTTGGATGATCTCCCGGTCAAATTGGCTTAATTGATCAATGCGCTCATTGGCTAATAGCGTCATCCAATCCCCTTCCTAACGCTTACCTTCCATGCCATAAAGAATATCTAAGCAAAACATACATTGCTCAGCATTTTCTCGTCTTTGGCCATAGGAAATATTACATATATGAAAGCCATCTTCATAAATATTTAAGAGGTTCTGTAAGGCAGGAGAGCGTTGCCCATCCTTTTCTTCGGGAGCAACCTCCTTCTCTTCCGGCTGGTCATTGGCTAATAATTGGTTGACCCGTTCTCTTAAATAATGATTTTCCATCTGTAGGTCTTGATTTTTGATTAATTCTTTACCCCACTCATCGATAATTGTCTCTAGTTCGGTCTGCATTTGGCCCAGTTGCTCGCTGAGGGTATTGAGGCGAGTGACAATATCTCTTGTCTCCATACTATCATTCCTTATTACATATTCTGATAGACCATTAAACTCAAAACCTATTTTATCATAATTCTATTTTTTTCGATGGCAGAGACTGAAGTTTTTTATGGCTTTTTAAAGTCAGGAAAAAATCAAGCCACTCGTATTCTCATATGGGCTTTTTTCCAGTAGACTAAGGATAAAATCAGCAAGAAGGAGCAAGTATGTTAGACTTTAATGCCACTTACCATTGGATCAGTCACTATGAGGATAATGAACTCTACCAAATCTTTGCCAATCAAGCGGCCCGCCATGTCCCGCTCAGTAACTTCATGGCCCTCGATTTTAACCCAGGTCTGGACGAGTGGTTGATCCTCGAGGAACAATATATGGATTACGCCAGTGAATTTGACCTGCCAGAAATCAATATCCACTTCCCTATGAACCAAGGGGTTGATGATGAACTCTATGCCTATCTCTCTGATGCTGGCTACCAGTTGGCCATCACTGAGCTGGTTAGTCTCGAAAACTACCAATGCCCCCAAAATAAAAGACAGTCGCCTCAACTTGAGCTCGAAGAAATTAAGTCCGACAGCCTCCCCGCCTTTCTAGCCTTCCAGGCCTACTATGACAAGGACTATGGCTTGCCCTACCAAGAGGAAATGCAGGGCTACTACCAAGAAGCCTTCCTTAAGGACAATATTCACCAGGTTGCCGTCTTTGACCAGGGGCAAGTCATCGCTGCTATGCAAGTGATCCTTTCCCGCTACTACCTAGAGATTGACCACCTGACTGTAAGTGAGGACTGGCAGAAACAAGAAATTGGGCGCTGGCTGGTCGAATGGGCCTATGACCAGGCTCAGCAGGCTGACAAGAAACTGATCTTAATCTGTGACGCGGATAGTCCCGCCCGGCAATTCTATGACCACTTAGGTTTTATGGGTTTAGGATTTGAATTAGCCTTCTCCCGTCCAATTGATTCAGACTTTAAAAAGCAATTTTACTTTCAAGATTAGAAACTATAAAAAAGCGCTTCTGGCAAATTTTCGAACTTACCAGGAGCACTTTTTCTCTGCTTTATAGGTATTTTTTCTCTAAGTTCCAGGCTTCTAGAACAAAGTATTCCAAGCTGGCCTGGGGACTGACATTTTGCTTGATCATTTTTTGCGCCTTGGTCACTAATTTTAGCAGGTCAAGGAATAAGCCCTCTGGGTAGGCCTGGTATTTGGCCTGGCGGTTGGTCTTCAGATCGGGGCGGACGAGAACCTGGTCTAGGGTTTCCTGATCACTTTGACTCTTAATTAAGAGACAATCCCTGAGTAAGAGAGTCAAGAGCTGCAAGAGGAGCTGGTTGTCCTGGCGGCTGCGGGAGAGCTTCATCCAATCGGTGGCTACCATGGTAAAGGCGCGCCCGTCTCTAGCCACAATCAGCTGGAGCCACTGGTCCAGGCGCTGGCACTGGTCATGGAAGACCTGGTTGTCATTTAGAGCCAAGGCGCTATCCAAGTCCGTCGTCAACCAGGCAATGATTTGGGCCTGGGCTTTGCCAATCCCATGATCAACAAAGAGACGGACGGCTTGGTCAACCGCTAGGGAGGGAAAGTGGATCACCTGGCAGCGGGATTGGACAGTTGGTAAGATCGTCTCCCGATTATTGGTCAAGAGGAAGATGTAGACATCTTGGTGGGGTTCTTCCAGAAATTTCAACAAGGAATTGGCCGCTTGCACGGTCATGGATTCGGCTGCCTCAATCACAAAGACCTTGACCCGGCCTTCTAAACCAGTCAGGGATAGGTTGTGCTTGAGCTCACGGATTTGGTCAATTTTAATACTGTTAGCGTCCTTGGTCAGCCATTCCACATCACTATGGTCACCCCGGATCACCCGCTGGCAATGGTCACACTGACCACAGGGCTTGTCTTCTTGACTGCAAAATAAAGCCGCTGCCAAAAAAATGGCCATGTCGGCTTGGCCAGAACCCGCATTGCCCTCAAATAAATAGGCATGGGCTAAGCGGCCATTCTGGATGACTTGGCGCATCAACTGGGCCAGTTGGCTTTGTTTTTCTTCAATGGCAAAGGCTTGCGTCATTAGGGCTGTCCTTTCTACTAGGAAAAAAATTGGGGAAAACGTTGGCGGATCAACTCATAAGCGGTCGCTTGCATGACCTCAGCGGGTTGGCTAGCATCAATGGGAACAATCCGGTCCGGGTTTTCTTTCAAGAGGTCTTGGTAGCCTTGGACGACCCGGCGGTGAAAAGCGATGGATTCTTGGTCCAAGCGGTTAATTTCATTAGTCCGGCCGGCTTCAATCCGGGCAATGCCCTCCTCAGCGGAAATATCACAATAGAGGGTTAAATCGGGCAGTAAGCCATCGATCGCAAATTCATTGATCAACTGAACAGCTTGGCCCCCAAGTTTGCGGCCATAACCTTGGTAGGCAATGGAACTATCCACATAGCGGTCACAGAGGACCATGTTTCCAGCAGCTAGGGCAGGACGGATCTTTTGGGCCAGGTGCTGGGCACGACTCGCCGCATAAAGCAAGGCCTCCGACCGGGCATCGAGTTCAGTATTAGCTGGGGAGAGGATAATGTCACGAATTTCTTCAGCGATCCGGTCTCCCCCCGGCTCCCTAGAAAAAATCGGAGCCTGTTTTAAGTCTTGGTCCAAACGTGCCTTGAGTCCCTTGATTAAGGTAGTTTTTCCTGATCCATCCGGTCCTTCAAAGCTGATAAATACACCTGGCATCCTAATCCTCCCCTTAGAGTTCCTGACGGCCATCAAGGGCCCGCATCAGGGTCATCTCATCCGCATATTCAATGTCACTACCCACCGATAGTCCATAAGCAATCCGACTGACCTTGATTTGGGCGGGCTTGATTAACCGGGCCAGATAGGTAGCCGTCGCCTCACCTTCAGCGGTCGCATTAGTCGCAATAATGACTTCTTGAATCTGGGTATCCTGCAAACGTTGCAAAAGCGAGCGGATATTTAAGTCATCCGGTCCGGTCCCATCCATAGGTGAGAGGACGCCATGAAGAACATGATACTTGCCGTGGTAGTTTTGCATTCTTTCCATGGCCATCACGTCACGGGCCTCTTCAACCACCATCAGCACCGACCCCTCCCGGTCATTATCCCGGCAGATTAAACACGGGTCTTCCTGGGTCACATTACCGCAGACCGAACAGGTAGTCATTTCCTGCTTGACCCGGTTCAAGGCCTCAGCAAAGTCATTCACATCGGCCTGGTCCATATCCAGGACAAAAAAAGCTAAACGGGCCGCTGTTTTGGCCCCAATCCCGGGTAATTTCTTGAAGCTATCGATCAAGCGCGCGATCGGTTCGGGATATTGCATGGTTTCAACTCCTTCTAAATAAAAAAGTGGGAAAATCTTCAGACTGCTTGGGCCTGAGCTCCCCCACTTCTTAAAGCAAGTTCCTAGAAGCCGGGAAAGCCTTTAGAAAGGTTTCCCATATTCGATTCTTGAGCACTATCCACCTTACTTAAACCGTCATTGACTGCCGCAATGAGGAGGTCACTCAGCATGTCAGGGTCTTCAGGATCAATAACGGCTGGATCCATTTCAATAGCCTTAACCCGGCGGTCGCCGCCTACCTTGGCTTTAATCATGCCTGAAGGTTCCTTGCCTTCAAAGACTTGTTTTTCCAAGTCCTTTTGGGATTCTTCTAATTTTACTTGCATTTTTTTAGCTTCTTTGAGCATTTTTTGCATGTTCATCATATTGTTTGCCATTTGATTTCCTCTTTCCTTCTTTGATTAATCATTGCTGAGGGTAACATTATCATTATCCGCCCCAAAGAGATCAGCCATGGTTTGGGTAAGCGGATCTTGAGCTTGCTGGTCTTCCTGTGATAGCCAAGCCGAAGAGGACTCCTCTTGTGGAAGTGGCTGATCAGCTTCCTGGGTCACAGGAGCTTCAGTTTCTTGGGAAGCGACTGGACTTGTCGGACTATCGGCTTGGCTGGCCTCACTATTTTCTTTTTCGGCTTGGGACTGGATCAGTTCATCCTTGCGGCCTTCATGGTAGGCCTTGACATAACGCCCCCGAGCCTCCTGCCATTGCTCACTTGTCATCACCAGCATCCGGCCGGGATGGTTGATTTGATTTTGTAAGTGGTTGGCAACGGTCTCTTGTAATTCTTTATCCTCAAAGACCCTTTGGCAGAAAATCTCATAGTCAAAACTCAAGACAAAAGCCTCCGGACTGGCAGCGACCGGCTCCGTTTGATGGAGGAGGGCCTGTTGAACGGTAGGAAGAGATTCAACCACCTGAGGCCAAACACTGGTGACCTGGTTGAGATCGGTCTTTGTGGCCTGGCTCAGAGTCTTATAGATAGCTGAATAGGCCGGCTTAAATTGCCCTTGGACCTTTTTTGGTCGCTTGTCACTTACCGGCTTAGCTTCCTCTTTAGCAGGGGATGGGCTTGCTGGAGAAGGGCCTTGCCCCCCTTTTACTTGGGCGATTTCTTGCTTTAGGGCTTGGACTTCTTGCTTTAATTGAGCTAATTGCTGAAATTCTCCATCACTTGGAGCCTGCATAGTCGCTCTAGAGGAATCGCTATCCCCTGCAGGCAGGTCGGCCAATTTAATGGTAGCCACTTCTAAATAAATATCGCCTTGGATAGCAAAACGGATATCTTCTTGGACCGAGCGAAATTCCTTCATCATTTGGTAAATCAAATCGCGGTCTAAGTTCTTGGCCAAGTCATAGAAAGACTGGTCATAGTTTTTCATCAGTTCCGTGTCTTTAGGCCCTTGACTTTGCTTAGCTAATAAGAGGTCGCGGGTAAAAAGCAGCATCTCTTCGACAAAACGGCTAGCTTCCCGGCCAGCTTGAAGGATCTGCCTTAGAACGGCCAAGGCTTGGTCAGTATCGCCTTGGCCTAGAGCTTCAACGTAGGCAATTTTTTGCTCATCGCTTAAAATCCCCGTCACTTGCCGGGTCATGGCCGTGGTAATCTCGCCTTGGGAGAAAGAAATCACCTGATCCAACAAACTCAAAGCATCCCGCATGCCCCCATTGGCATCTTGGGCAATTAATTCCAAGGCCTCAGCTTCATAAGTAACCCCTTCTTGACCTAAGATATAGGCCATCCGGTCCTTAATGGCTTGGTTAGACAGCCGCTTAAAGTCAAAACGTTGGGTCCGGGAAATCACTGTCGCCGGAATTTTATGGGCTTCAGTTGTCGCTAAGATGAAGATGACCCGGCTGGGTGGCTCTTCCAAGGTTTTTAACAGGGCATTAAAGGCCCCGGTTGAGAGCATGTGGACTTCATCAATAATGTAGACCTTGTAGTTCGCTTCGGTAGGCGCATAGCGGACCTTGTCACGGATATCACGGATTTCCTCCACCCCATTGTTAGAGGCCGCGTCGATTTCAATCACATCTGCCAAGCGGCCTTCAGTAATGGCCTGACAGAGGTGACATTCATTACAAGGCTCACCAGCATTCTGATTAGGGCAGTTAATCGCCTTAGCAAAAATTTTGGCAGCGCTGGTCTTTCCAGTTCCCCGTGGCCCATTAAACAAATAGGCATGGCTGGTCTTATCTTGATTAATGGCGTTCTTCAAGGTCCTTGAAACCGCTTCTTGGCCGACAATATCAGCAAAGGTCTGCGGCCGCCACTTCCGGTATAAAGCTTGATAACTCATCATGGCCTCCCTTCCTTCATTCTCAACCATTATAACCAAATCCCCCCTAGATATCCACGGATGAGATAAAATAGTTCCCGCTCAGATAAGTAGTCAAAGCCAGTTTTTTTAGGCAAGCTTCTAGGGATTAGGGGCAAATTCTTAGTCATTTTTTTGAAAATAAAAAAGTTGGAACTTCTGTCCCAACCTTGAATAAGTGCATAACGTACAACACAAGACAAGCAATGCTTATAGCTGCTTCCTTCCGGATCTGACTCGGTTCACATCCTTGCCTTTGTCGTACGGTCTTTCGACAAAGTATATACTAGCATGTTTTCGACTAAGTTGTCAAACTCTAAGGTCTGGGTTTACGGGAAGCGGCTTTACGACGCTTACGCAGGGCCTTAAAAAAACTTTTTAGGAGTTGACTGCATTCCTCTTCCCTTAGACCACTGACTAAGTCAACTTGGTGGTTGAGCCTAGGATCTTGGACCAAGTTCATCAAGGATCCACACGTTCCCGCCTTAGGATCACTGGCCCCAAAGTAGAGGCAGCGAATCCGACTCAGGACAATGGCCCCACTGCACATGCTACAAGGCTCTAAAGTGACATAGAGGTCAACATCATTCAAGCGCCAATTATTTAAGTAGCGGTTGGCCTGACGGATGGCCTGCATTTCGGCATGGTCTGTGGCATCTTGACTTTGTTCCCGTAAGTTATAGCCCCGTCCAATCACCTGGCCCTGGTAGACAGCTACTGCACCAATCGGCACTTCATCTAATTCCTGGGCCTTCTTGGCCTGGTCAATGGCCGCCTGCATAAAGTCATCTGCCCGCTCATCCATGGCTCACCCTCCTTTCTCTTTCCTTTCCCTTGATTATAAGCAATATTTATCGACAAGGGCAAGCAAATAATATCAATATGCATTCGTTCTGCTTTTAAAATTTAGTCGTTAAAAAGCCATGGCACCGGTTCGGACCAAGGTTCCTCACCTAGCGAGCTTCATGGCTAAGGCCTAACTTTCAAAGCGCCACTACTGCTCTAAACTATCTTTCCCAAATATATAATAACTTTCAATAAACTAAAAAGTCCTCCAACCTTTCAAAAGATCAAAGAGGACTTCAATTAAGATTATTTTGCACCGAGTAATTGTTCTTTGGTATGAACTAGACTGGTTAAGAATTGGTTGTAAGGGGTTGGTACATTGAGTTTCTTACCCTTTTTAGCCACGGCTCCATTGATATAATCGATTTCAGTCAGGCGCTTATTGGTGATCAAGTCTTGGTACATGGATGGGAAGTGGCCACCAATAGTTTCGCGGTTGAAGCATTCGCCCACGTGTTCAATCATTTCATCCAGGTCCATTTCCACACCCTCTGCATTCGCCACGTCAACCACTTCTTTGACTAATTGATTAATGAGGTCGTGGGAAGCTTGGGCGTCTCCCAAGTCAGCCATATTACATTCTAAAATTGTACAGAGGCCGTTCATAGTTGCATTAACGCAAACCTTCTTGTAGATCAGGTAGAAAATTTCTTTTTCATAAACCCCATTCAGACCCACTTCATCGAGTAAAGCCACGATGTCTTTAGCAGCAGCTGCCGCCTCTTCGCTTTTACCCAGGTTAAGGAGATTAACATAGCCATTACCGAATAATTTCGGACGGCCAGGGCCTTCTAAACCAGCGGTCCACATGGTGTTTCCTAAGACAATTTGTTCATCATCAAAATATTTACGGAGGATATCATCATAACCAATCCCGTTCATCAGACATAAAACCTTAGTTTGGTCTGTTACAATGGAGCGAGTTGCTTGGATAGCATCCTCCAATTGCATGGCCTTGGTAAAGACAATCAGTAAGTCTGCCTTCAAGTCCGGATCAAAGTCATCAATTGGATAAATATCAATGTCCACTTGGACCTCTTCTCCGTTATAGTTGGCACGGATACCGTGTTCACGAATGGCTTCAATATTTTTATCCCACCCGTCGAGTAAGGTAACATCTTTGCCGGCTTTTTTTAACATTAACCCAAAACGGGAACCCATACCACCGGCACCTAATATAACAATTTTCATCGTTTTTCCTCCTTCACTGTTTGTCAAATGCAATGTGTTAAAAATTACTTTTATCTATTGTAGCACGGATCGAGCCATTTATAAAAAGCTTTTATTAATAATAAAAATTTTTATGAAATACTCATCATGAATAAAATTAACCCCCTAACAAAAAAGCGGGATGACCGCGTCATCACCGCTTTAAGTAAAGGATTCGCTTTTTAGCTCTTTAAGGCTCTAACTGGTGAGCCTTTAGGCAAAACGTTCTACCCATTCAGGTAAATCCAATTGATCAACTTGTTTTGCTAGACGTTTTCCTTGCTTTTGAGCCTTGTTAGAAACATCGTCCCAAGCCTTGCTTAGGGTTTGATTTTGGTCTTCTTCGTACATTGCTAAGGCAACAACGGCTGTAATCGCAGCAGCTGTTCCTAAACCAATTAACACTAATTTTGTTGTCTTGTCCATAGTAACCCTCCTCTTTTTTAGCTTGTCTTTATCATACACTAAAAGCGATATAAAGTCTTCTTTGGACTATCCTAGGGACAGACTTTCCTCGACTTTGTCCAGGTCAGCCTGGCTTTCACTGCCGTCGCCATGTTTAGTACGGATGTAGAAAGTCCCTTGGCGGCTGCCTACTTGAAGGCTGTCCCCAGCTTGGACCTTTCCTTCAATCAAGAGGTCACTCAGAGCATCTTCAATTTGACGTTGGATGAGGCGGCGAACTGGTCGGGCGCCCATTTCTGGGTCATAACCGTCCTTAGCCAATTGCTTAATGGCCCCATTGGTAAAGCGCAAGGTCAAGCCTTGTTCTTCCACTTGTTGGCTAATTTGGTCGGTAAATTTGCGGACAATATCTTTCAAGTTGTCTTGACTTAGAGCATGGAAGACAATCACTTCATCCACCCGGTTAAGAAACTCCGGTCTAAAGGTCTTCTTCAAAGCTTCCAAGATCCGCTTCTTCATGGTTTGATAGTCCTTTTGTTGGTTATCTTGGCCAAAGCCGACCAGTTTTTCATCCCGTAATTCAGTGGCCCCAATATTAGAGGTCATGATGACTACCGTATTTCTAAAGTCCACCATCCGACCCTTACTATCGGTGATATAACCATCATCAAGGACTTGAAGTAAGAGGTCAAAGACATCGGGATGGGCCTTTTCAATTTCATCGAAGAGGACAATGGAATAAGGATGTTGACGGATTTTCTCAGTCAATTGTCCCCCTTCTTCATAGCCAATATAACCTGGTGCTGAACCGATCATCCGGCTGGAAGAATATTTCTCCATGTATTCGGACATATCTAGACGAATCAGGGCCTCTTCCGAACCAAAAAGGGTTTCGGCTAAGGTCTTGGCTAATTCGGTTTTCCCGACCCCGGTTGGGCCCAGGAACATAAAGGAACCGATGGGACGATTTCTTTGGCCTAGGCCGCTGCGTGAGCGTTTAATAGCCCGGGCCACTGCATTGACCGCTTCATCCTGTCCCTTGACCCGGTCATGGAGGCGGTCTTCCAAGTGGATCAAGCGTTCATTGTCACTTTGACTCAGTTCTTGGACTGGGATACCGGTCCAGGAATGGATCAAGTTTTGCACGTCATGACTGGTCAAGCTTAAGTCGTAGCTGTCTTGATTGTCCTGGTCGCCTTCTTTCTCTTCCAAACGGCTAAGTTTTCTGACTAATTCAGCTTGTTGGGCATGGACCGCGGCCGCCTTTTGAAAGGCCTGGTTACGGACATGGTATTCTTTTTCTTGGTTGAGGCGCTTCAATTCCTGTTCGATTTGGTATTTTTTCCGGCGGCCACTATTGGCTACTGGATTGTCCAGCCGCTTGGTCGCTGCGGCCTCGTCCATGACATCAATAGCCTTGTCTGGTAAGAAGCGGTCCGACAGGTAACGAGAGCTTAGACGGACACAGGCTTCAATGCTTTCATCAGGAATGGCCACTTGGTGGTGTTTTTCATAGGCGGGCCGGATCCCTTTCAAGATTTCTTCAGTTTCCGCTAGGCTAGGTTCTTCGACTAAAATCTTAGCAAATCGTCTTTCCAAGGCGGCATCTTTTTCGATGTATTTTTG
This sequence comes from Aerococcus tenax, assembly GCF_003286645.3. Classification (NCBI taxonomy): domain Bacteria; kingdom Bacillati; phylum Bacillota; class Bacilli; order Lactobacillales; family Aerococcaceae; genus Aerococcus; species Aerococcus tenax. The sequence continues at coordinate 1,688,390 of NZ_CP127382.2, forward strand.
ATATTCGTTGAGGGTAGTAGCCCCGATCAGTTGGACCTGTCCCCGGCTTAGGGCAGGTTTTAGGAGGTTTGAGGCATCAATGGCCCCTTCAGCTCCCCCAGCCCCTATAATGGTATGGATTTCATCGATAAAGAGAATAATATTGCCTTGGTCTTCAATTTCTTCAATTAAATGCTTCATGCGGTCTTCAAATTCTCCGCGGTACTTGGTCCCAGCCACTAAAGAGCCGATATCTAGGACCATGAGTCGTTTATCCAGCATGTTTTCTGGGACTTGCTGTTGGCTCATTTGGATGGCTAAGGCTTCGACAATGGCAGTCTTACCGACCCCAGGTTCACCAACCAAGACCGGGTTATTCTTGGTCCGACGGCTTAAGACCTGCATGAGCCGGCGCATTTCTTGCTGGCGGCCGATCACTGGGTCCAACTTGCCGTCCTTAGCGGCTTGGGTCAGGTCCTTAGCAATACTGTCCAAGGTTGGGGTCTTGCTTTTGCTTGGCTTACCCAACGGTTTTTTGGTCCGGTTTCTGACCGGTTCTTTTTGTCCCAGCATCTGATAGACATCACTACGCAAACGATTAACATCTATATCGAGATTTTTCAGCAGGCGGTTGGCCAGGGTTTCCTCATTAATTAGGGCCAGTAGTAAGTGTTCCGTGCCAATTAAGGAAGCTTGCATAGACTTGGCCAAGTCTTTGGCTTGGTTTAAAACCTCTTGCATGCGTGGGGAAAACTGCACATAGTCTTCCTGGCTCTTGGCTGAATCACTGGTCCCGTAGCCGGTCACAAATTCAATCTCTTCGCGAAGACTCTCATAACTTGGCAAGTAGTCGCTTAAGACGGCATGAGCAACACCTTCACTTTCGCGGTATAAGCCCAAAAGCATATGCTCGCTACCAATGGCTGGATGACGGAAGTATTCAGCTTCTTCTTTGGCAAATCCAATCGCGGTCTTGGCTTTTTCAGTATAGATGTCTTTCATAGTTGTCTCCTTTTCTAATTACCGGAGTAATTAGTGATATTTCAAATGTTCTAGCATGTTCCTAAGTATCACTGCGCGGACACGGTCCGGGGATTTGAAATTAGACATGACTTGCTTGTCAATGGCTGAGTGCATGATAGCCGCCTCGCTCTCGCTAAGCAGTTCATTCTTCATCAAATTGGTGAGAATCGATACAGCATCGCGCAAGGAAATGTCGTTCCCTACTAGGCTAATCATATTATCAATATAGTCCGCATCATCGATAATATTCAATTTCATAATTCTGATATAGCCACCACCACCCCGCTTACTTTCGACTTGATAGCCTTGCTTGGGGGTAAATCGCGTATTAATCACATAATTAATCTGTGAAGGCACGCACTCAAAGCGGTCAGCAATTTCACTCCGTCTGATTTCGACCCGTTCAGTATCTTGAAGCACCTCTTTGAGATAGGCTTCAATAATATCTGACATATTCCGGTTGCTCATGTCCTCACCTCCTTCACTAATTATTGACTAACTTTGACTAATATACTTTAATAATAAGCAAAAAAAGGGATGAGGTCAACTATTTAATTCACTAATAGCGACCTCATCAGGCTTTGACCTAGTTATGCTGGCTACTTTCTCTTTGGATAAAGTGGTCAGGATCGTAAACCGTGTCAATGGTTATATGATTTATATTATATTTTGCCACTAAGGAGCGGATTTTTTGTTTGAGGTCTTCTTGTTCATCAGCGGTTAAGCGACAAGTCAGGACGGTGACACTGGCCATATGTTGCTCTCCATCAGTTGACCAGATATGTAAGTGGGACAAACCATCAATATCATCATCTAAGGCTAAGATTTGTTGACCAATGACTTGGGGGTCGATGCCTTCAGGAACCGCTTGGAGGAAAATTTTAGAAATGTTCAGAAAACGTGGGAAACTTTGGCTGATAATCCAAACCGCAGTCAGAATCGACAAGAGTGGGTCAAGGAAATACCAATTGGTAAAGCGTAAAACCACTGAAAGAATCAGGATGGCTACCCAGCCGAGGACATCTTCTAGGAGGTGGAGGTTGAGTAATTGTTCATTGGCTGACTGACCCTTATGCATCATCCAAGAGCAGTAACCATTAACTACCACTGCGAAAATGGCTACCCAGAACATTCCCGTCACGTGAACCGGTTCAGGATTAAAGAGCTTAGGAATCGAAGTAATCAAAATAAAGGCCGATCCGAATAATAGAAAGACTGCCGTAATCAGCCCCCCTAATAAAGAAAAGCGGCGGTAACCGTAGGAATAGCGGTTATCAGCTTCACGGTCAGAAATCTTTTCAAAGAACCAGGCAATAGCAATGGCTAGAACGTCGCCCGAGTCGTGGACCGCATCAGATAGGATGGCCGCACTGTTTAAGGTCCAACCAAAGAAGGCCTCAAAGACCGTAAAGAAGGCATTTAAGATGAGAACTATGCGCATCTTCTTGGCCGTTTCCTGGGTATTCTTAAAACGAAGTTGTTTGGCCTTATCTAATTCCAACTCTGCTGGGTCAAGGGCGACCAGGGAGAACTGTTCAAAGGCTAAAAAGCGACGTAGGTAAAGTAATTCTTCCTGGCGGTGCAAACGGACAATATCCTTGTCCAATTCAATAGCAAAGCCCTTGTCCTGGTTAAGGTCTTGGATTTGATGGGCCAGCCAATCATATTGGCTTTGGCTTTCGATACCGACAATCCTGTAAAGTGTTTCCATGTTTTCACTCTCCTTATAATACCCTATCATATCATCATTTTCTTCCAGCACAAACAATAACTACCCTTGTAGTCCCAAGATTTTAAGTAAATTTAATTAATCGTTAAATAAAGTAGATCCCTATAAAACTAAAGCCAACAAAGTGAAAAACTCCCCTAAATAAAAAAGACCCTGCCTTCACTAAGAGACAGGGTTAAGCATCTAGCGCAAGACAAAGCGCTTAGGACCGATAAATTTCAACAAGAGATAGCCTAAAATAATATAGGCAATGATAAAGAGGTAAATTCCTAAAATCACCCGTGGCCCAATCGATTCAGCATTCATATAGAGCAGGTAAGGAATAAAGATGCTCAAGGACCGGATAATATTATAGAGGGGGCTCTTGCTTTCCAAGTTAGCGGTAAAGGGTTGGAGCCAGTAATATAAGTAGAGGTAATGGACGGTAAAGAAGACCATCACAACTACTTGACTAAGAAGTAAAATCCCCAATGGCAGTAAGCGTTGCCCGCCTAACTGGAAGTAGACCAGACTGGACCCTAACATTAAAACCAATAAGGTAGGTAAATTATAACGGAAACAGCGTTTAAAGCGAATCACCATGGCCTCCGCTAAGAGGTCGGGATTGCGGTAATAATTGTTGTGCATCAAGTAGCGGTCCATATTGAAAAAGCAAAAACGGGTAAAGGATTCTCCAATATTCAAGAAAAGGCAGGCATAGATCACCATCACCACCAAGTAGGTCTGGTAGGCTTTTTCCAAGTCGGCCTGGCTGATCTCTAGGTCACCATGGAAGAAGAATTGGTAAACAAAGATTCCTCCACTGATTAAGGCAAAGAGGCCAAGAACGATCAGAAAGATAATCCGGCGTTGCTTGTTCAAGCGGTGGCCCAGTCGGTCAAAGAAGATGGCATTGATATAAGTTATCCCCTTTAAGTGGTCATAGTGGTCGGAAGTAGCGGAGACTTTGATATCTTCTGCTTCCACCTTGACATTGGCGGACTGGGCATTAGTCACGGCCTGGTTAATGTTTCGGATGCTGTTATGGTTGATGCTTGACCGGGCCAGGGCCTGGTACTTATCAGATTTGGCTAGCCAATGAGCCCCGATCCCTGCCATGACCACTCCAGCGACCGCCGTAAGAGGATGGAAGAGCCAGTTAATCGGTAAGTGGAAGCTAGCAGCTTCTTCCATCAGCGACAAGCCCACAAACAGTCCCCCAGAAACAAAAATCATAGCAATCATCACGATGGTAAAGGGCCGGTTAGGGACTTGGTGCTTGGGATTGACTAGCTTCAGGTAGAGGGCTTGGGCTAAGAGTCGTAAGCCGAGGAAAAAAAGAGTCATATTCATCCCACTAAAAAGGGAGAGGCCCATGGCTTTTAGCGCGATGGTCGCGGCTAGCCCGTAAAAAATCACAAAGTTCAAGCCTTCCATAAAGGTCATATTCAAGTAATAGCGTTTGGGATTCATCTTTAAGTAATAGATACAAAGCCGGTCAAAGGTTTGGTTGGGGTCAATTAACTTAACCCAAAAGGTCGCTAAGACTAAAGAGAAACAAAAGATGGCTAGCAAACGGACAGTATTTTCCTGCCCGGGGTCGCCAATAAAACCGAGGAGAAAGATGGCCCCAAAATAAAAGCTCTTGCCAAAGATTTGCTTAAAAATTTCCCCCACTGTGCCCAACCAAGTGGTCAGACTCTTGACATATTTGGCTTCAAACCAACGATTGGGAATATACTTACCGATCAGGGGAAGGCGTTGGAGATAGTAGAGGAAAACATTAAATGACCGGGTGGCTTTGAGCCGCTGTAAGAATTGATAGTTAGTCATGGCCCTCATCCTCCACGCTCAAGGCTTCAATGAGGGACTGGTCAAAGTCCTCATCTTCCAGGGCGCTCTCAAAGTGGCGCAACTGGCCTTGGTGTAAAAGCACAATATCATCACAAATATCCTTGGCCAGTTGGATCATATGAGTGGACATGATCATAATATGATCCTTACCTAGGTCAAGGAGGAGGCGCTTAATTTCTAAACTGGAAATCACATCAATAGCAGTCAGGGGTTCATCGAGGAGGATAATTTTAGGTTTGGAAATCAAAAGGCAAAGAATGGCCAGCTTACTCTTCATCCCACTGGAGTAGCCCTTGATAATTCGGTGGCGATCCTCTTGACTAAAGCCCAAGCGGTCCAAGTAATCATCAACGGAATAAGTATCCTTGGGGGCGTGGATATCCATGTAAAATTTGATGTATTCATAGCCTGTGAGAAAGTCCGGTAAATAATTTTCCGCAAAGACCATGCCGATGTCTTCCGGCTCAATGGCTCTTTCTTGGCCATTCTCAACTAATTGAGCTTGCCCACCATCACTTTCCAAGTCCCCATAGAGGATACGAAAGAGGGTGGTCTTCCCTGACCCATTCCGGCCTAAGAGTCCGTAGATATGACCCGCTTCAAAAGTGTAAGTCGCCCCCTTGAGGACTTCTTGATCTTGAAAGCTCTTTTCGATATTTTCTAAGCGCAATTCCATGCTGGTCGCCTCCATTTGTCTATTCAGCCCATGGGCCTTCTGTACTGCAAGTATAACAAAGAATGAAAGCGCCTTAAAGCCAAAAAGAGTGCGTGCTGACGACAAAAAGTGAAACGCTGGAAGAAATATGCGATAATTCTCGCAGAGGATTGACAAATATTACCGAAGTGGAGTTCACTTTTGTCAGCGAACAGGTTTAGAGAGAGCGCGACAAGCGCGTCAGAAGCGGACGCTTGCCCTAGCTTGTAAGAGGTTTTGGTTTAAAAATTGTAGATAGAAAAAAGCTGGAACCCTTGTCCCAGCCTCTCTTCGTTTAATAATTAATTATCATTTGTTTCTGCCTTATTTTCTTTAGGAGTAAAGAAATAACGGCCGATTTCTTCATGGTCGATATCCAATAATTCGCAAGACTTATAAATTTGTGATTGACTAAAAGACAAACCACCATTTAATTTCATGGACATAGTCGGCTCTGACAATTCCATTGCCTTGGAAAAATTCTTAACCGAACCATAAATCTCAATAATCCTGCCACGTAATTTTCGATAGTCGAATTCCATAAACACACTCCAATCCACATTCACTTGTTAAAACTCATTCAATGACTTTAAGGGATAAGGATCATCGGCAGAAGTTATCCAAACTTCCTGCCAATTATTATGTGGACTTATCCCAAGATTTTCTTAAGCCTCGCGTATTAAGTCTGATAAGGTGCTCTGTCTCAAGCATTCTTAAAGCCTAAGCACCAAAAGCTTGGCTCTAAGCCAAAGTTTGTTTGCCTTTATCAGCTGGTCCACTAATGAGTCCAAGGACCAACATCCTTAAGTCAACTGGGCTTCATTCACAGCCATTTTAATAAATGAGTGCCCACTCACTTACTATACACTATTCTGTCTAAAAATCTATTAAAAGCCCTTCTAAATTAAGTTAAATTTAACAAATTTATTTTTTTCTTTAATAAATAACATCTTACTGATTTTACCAGAAGATTTAGGGATTGTGCCAGCAATTTCCTTAAGAAAATAAAAAAAGCGATCCAAAGACCGCTAGAAGGCTTGTTCTTATCAACTTATCGGGAAGACCGGATTCGAACCGACGACCCCTACGTCCCGAACGTAGTGCTCTACCAAGCTGAGCTACTTCCCGTCATCGTAGACTTTTTAAGTAAAATAAAAAGCGCCTTACTGACGCTTTCCATCGAGTCGGGAAAACAGGATTCGAACCTGCGACCCCTTGGTCCCAAACCAAGTGCTCTACCAAGCTGAGCTATTTCCCGGTAATGCACCCAGCAGGATTCGAACCTGCAACCGCCTGATTCGTAGTCAGGTACTCTATCCAGTTGAGCCATGGGTGCTTGATCATTTAAACGGTATGCCGAGGACCGGAATCGAACCGGTACGGTGTTTAACCACCGCGGGATTTTAAGTCCCGTGCGTCTGCCTGTTCCGCCACCCCGGCATATTAATTAATTCAAAGCCATTTGGCTAAGCGGAAGACGGGATTCGAACCCGCGACCCTCACCTTGGCAAGGTGATGTTCTACCACTGAACTACTTCCGCATTTGTAAGTCAATACTAGGTATGCTTACAATAATGATCCGTGGGAGGCTCGAACTCCCGACCCTCTGATTAAAAGTCAGATGCTCTACCAACTGAGCTAACGAATCATAATGGAGAATGAGGGGCTCGAACCCCCGACATTCTGCTTGTAAGGCAGACGCTCTCCCAGCTGAGCTAATTCTCCCTAAACCTTTGTCGTTTGGTCGCTGTCTTTATCAGACAACTATTAAATAATACCACTATTCTGTATAAGCGTCAAGTGAATTTGACAAAAAAATTTACCTGGTCAGCTAAATTTTTTAGTCTTTGCGGACTAATAAGCTAGGAGGTGTTTACTATGCGACTTAGCCTAGCCTTTTTCTTTTTCGCTGCCCTAGCTTCTTGCCTGATGGCCTTTAGCCACCGTTACCTGAAAAAACTTCCCTTTCTCTGGGCCCGGTCTCAGTGCGACCAGTGTCAGGTCACTTTATCAGCTTTAGCCCTTATTCCCCTGGCCGGTTATTTTTTGTCAAGAGGACGGTGCTTCCACTGCCAGCATCCTATCGCCTGGACCTATCCCCTATTTGAAGGACTCTTTGCTCTCTTGAGTCTCTTGATCTTGGCCCGCTTTTCCACTGGGCAAGCGGCCTATCTGGTCACTCTCCATAGTCTCCTCTTTATTATGGCCATGACTGACCTGGAGGAAATGTGGGTGCCTGATCGTTTTCAAGTGCTCTTTTTCTTGAGCCTGCTTGCTTACCACGGCCTCTATACTCCGACTAGTCATTATCCCAGTCTCTTGATTCATCTTTTGGCCACTGGACTGGTCTTAGGTCTTTTGGTCTATCTCCTACCAGGAAGCTTGGGTGGAGCTGATATCAAAATTTTCCTCAGTTTGGCGCTCTTCTTTCCACCTAGGCTGTATCCTCGCTTTATCTGCCTAGCTTCCGGACTAGCTTTGACCTATCTTTTAATCAGCTCTTGGCTGAAACAACGTTCCTTAAAAGCCCCCCTGGCCTTTTTCCCCTTGATCTGGCTGGCCTTTGACCTGACCTTGATCTTGGCTTATTAAGTTTTATTCTTCTATAATTTTACTAGTTATTGAACAGGTTTATCTTAGTTAATAGTAATGAGCTGGAGTAGAGCTTTGAAATTAGTCGTTAGCCATGAGCAAGCAAGCGATGTGAATTATGGATCGTAGGCTTCGGCCGTACGAGCCGTTTAAAGCTCGCTAGGCGAGAGACCTTGGCTCGAGCCGGTGCCATGGCTTTTCAACGACTAAATTTCAAAACCGGAACGAAAGCTCACTAATATTTAATAAAAAAGCTGGGACTTGCTCCCAGCTTGGTTAATAAAATACTTTTGACTACTAACTATCGTTGAGGTCAGCCTTGCTTAATTCACTTTCGTCATGGAAGACCTTACCACTCCGTTCATAGAGGATATCAGATAGGCCTACCTTAACATTGGCGAGCCGGGCTACTGCAAAGAAGTAGTCGGATAGGCGGTTAATAAATTTCAAAGCGACGGGACTGGAACTTTCTTCACGCATAAAGGAAACAATATGACGCTCACAGCGGCGGGTTACGGTCCGAGCATAGTGTAAACGACTAGCTAAACGGCTACCACCGGGCAGGATAAAGGATTCCACCGCAGGCGCTTGAGGATTGTAGGTATCAATCCGTTCCTCTAACCAATCAATCGCGGCTTGTTTTAAGCGGTATTCACCCTTGCCCTCTGGCGTAGCAAAGTCATTCCCACAGTCAAATAAATACTGTTGGATTTGGATCAATTCCTCGTTTAACTCTGGCCATGATTCATTTTCGCTAATGGTCACACCAATCCATGAATTCAATTCGTCAACACTCCCATAGGCATTGACACGTAAGGAATCTTTAGGAACTTCCTGGCCACCGATAATCCGGGTCGTCCCCTTATCCCCTGTTCGGGTATAAATTTGCATATTAATCACCTCACTTACATTATAAAGTATTTCTCCAATAAATACGATTTAAATGGTGATAAAAAAGCCACTAAGTAGAAACTTAGTGACTTTTTCTCATATATTATTAAAGTTATTTTATTATAAGCCACATTTTAATTGGGCGAAGCAATTGGAACAGGTGTTGCAGCCACCAATTTCTTCGACAATTCCGGTCCGGCAAATTGGACAGGTATTGCCAAGTTCGCTACCGAAGACGACTTCTTCTTCATTGGCTTCAGCTTGGGCTTGGTCGACTAATTGACGTAATTCTTCACTGTCATCAACGACAACCACATCGTCTTGCTTGTTTTGATCTGTTTGAGAATCTTGGTCACTGTCTTCATGTTCATCCTTATTTAAGGTGAGGACTTGGGAATCCCGTGAGCCGTCAACATAAACGGTACCACCCTTAGCGCCGCCTTCATAAAGTTTTTCATAGACTTCGGCCACTTGGTTAACCGCGTAACCCTTAGGCGCATTAACGGTCTTAGAAATGGAGCTATCTACCCAGCGTTGGATAGTGGTTTGCACATCAACGTGTTCTCTTGGGCTTAGGTCCATGGCAGAAACAAAGAAGTCAGGCAGGTTGTCAGCATCGGCTTCTGGATGTTTATCCAGGTATTCTTGGACGATGTCCGCATTGACTTCAATAAATTTACCTAAACGACCGGTCCGGTAGTATTTAAAGGCAAAGTAAGGTTCGAGCCCAGTAGAGACATTCATCATGGTCCCGGTACTTCCGGTTGGCGCCACGGTGAGTAAGTGGGAGTTGCGGATCCCATACTTCAAGACGTCTTCACGGATGCTTTCAGGCATTCTTTGCATGAAACCAGATTGGACAAAGCGTTCTCTGAGGGCTTGGGTTTCTTCTTCGCTTTCCCCGATTAAGAATGGGAAGCTGCCCCGTTCTTTGGCCAGTTCGATGGAGGTTTGGTAAGCCGTTACCGCGATGGTTTCAAAGACTTCATCGACTAATTGGTTACCTTCCTTAGAACCATAGCGTTTTTCACAGTAGATCAAGAGGTCAGCTAGACCCATTACCCCTAAACCGATCCGACGTTCACCAAGAGCTTGTTTCTTGTTAGCTTCCAAGAAGTATGGAGTAGCATCGATCACGTTATCTTGCATGCGGATAGCGGTAGCTACTGTTTTTTGTAATTTCTTCTTGTCGAGGCGTTTGTTTTCCTTGTCCGCCATTTGAGCCAGGTTAATGGCACCCAGGTTACATACGGAGTAAGGCGCTAGGGGTTGTTCCCCACAAGGGTTGGTTGCCACAACCTTTTGACCGTAAGCCACTGCATTGGTGTCTTCATTAGCCCGGTCAATAAAGAAAATCCCTGGTTCAGCGGCGTAGGTAGCACAGATGTTGATCAATTGCCATAATTCTTGGGCAGGCAGGGTCCGGTAAGTAGTGATTTCATGACCCATGGCTTCCCATTCACGCACATCGCCAATTTCTTGCCATTGGGTGTCGTAAGCGGCCATTTCTTCTTGGTCATATTTTTCCACTGCTGGGAAGCGTAGGCTCCAGTCCTTACCTTCCTTCACAGCTTCCATAAAGTCTGATGAAATAGCTACGGAAATATTGGCCCCAGTTAAGAAGTCGGGTTCATTGACTTCATAATGGCCACCTAGTTCCAAATTTTCCTTGGCTTCAGCGTAAGCTGCATCACTGACTTGGTCGCCTTGTTTTTCCTTGAGGTCAACAACAGCTTGGTACATGTCGATTTGAGCTGGAGTTGAATAGACAAATTTTAACTTTTCATCGACTAATTGTTTAATGTAGCTGTCCTTGGAGCTTTCCTTGATAAATTGAAGAATGCGTGGGTTTTGCATCTTAGAAATAATGAATTCCAAAATATCTGGATGCCAGTCTGCTAGCATGATCATTTGGGCTCCACGACGGCTACCGCCTTGTTCCACCAGGTGGGTTAATTTGGCAATGTCATCTAACCAGGAAACCGCCCCAGAGGACTTCCCGTTAACCCCACGAACGAGAGAGTGACGTGGTCTTAGGGTGGAGCCATTGGTCCCTACACCCCCACCACGGGACATAATTTCCATGACTTCCTTACGGTGGTCAGCAATCCCACCCCGGGAGTCAGGCACATAAGGCATGACATAGCAGTTAAAGTAGGTGACATCGGTTCCGGAACCCACACCATATAAAACCCGGCCGGCAGGAACAAAGTTACCCTTGGATTCTTCTTGGTAGAAGGCCGCTTCAATCTCTTGGCGACGATCTTCATTTTTATCAATGGCTGCTAGCCCATGGGCATTCCGTTTGGCAATTTGTTCATAGTAGATTTCTAAAGGTTTGTCGATTTCATCCAATGGGCGTTTTACCAGGCCAGTTTCCTGTTCTTCTCCCATTAGGGACCCACGATAGGCTTCTTCGACCCAAATGGTTGCGGTCTTGTTCTCAATGGCTTGGACAATCCCGATCCCCCGTCCTGGATATTGCGGGTCAGGACGGACAGTTAATACCACTAAGTCACCAGGGGCTAGGGTTTCTTTCATGGTGTCTTTAAAGGAATAACGGTCCAACATGACCATCCGACTGATGCCAGAGAAGGTTTTGTTCATGTCTTCTGTCATCGGATAAACTTGAGGGAAGGATTTGATGGCTTGGTTAAGCGCCTCTTTATTCCATTCCACAATATTCTTCATCGCAGTTTCCATAATGAATCTCCTTTATACTTTACTTGTTTGTAGACTTTTCAGCTGCTTTAGCGTGAGTTAAGTTAATGGTCTATCGGCTAAAAATTAGCTGCATTGCTATTATAGGAAAAACTTAAGCAGAAAGCAAGCTAAAAAATCAATATATAGTATCAATTAAAAAGCAACAACACTATATATAGTGTTGTTGCTTTGCTTGAAGCGGTTAAAGCCCAGTCCCATGGCCTTGGGCAAAAAGAGAGGCGCATATCTTGTAGTCGGATATGCGCCTATCCTCTTTTAATGGCTTCTACCCTAATTAAGGCATGCCGCTATAGTTTTCATCGATTGGTTTGGTAATTGTCGCAATTTCGGCTGGGTTTTCGTTGTCAGATGGCTCATGGGCCGGCACTTCAACAACTTGTTCCACACCTAATTTTTCTGGTTCCATGTGACGGTAGCGACCGACACCAGTACCAGCAGGAATTATCTTACCAATAATGACGTTTTCTTTCAATCCAAGTAACTCGTCCCGTTTACCGCTAATGGCAGCGTCAGTGAGGACCTTGGTAGTTTCTTGGAAGGACGCGGCAGATAGGAAGGACTTGGTTTCCAAGGCTGCCTTGGTAATTCCTAGGAGGACTGGTTGACAGGTAGCTGGTTGTTGGCCAGTCTTAATGATTTCCTCATTGGCGTCTTCAAATTCACCAATGTCCATTAAATGTCCTGGCAACAAGTCAGAAGCGCCTGGGTCTAAGACTCTTACCTTACGCATCATTTGACGTAGGAGGACTTCCACGTGCTTGTCGTTAATGTCCACCCCTTGTTGACGGTAAACCCGTTGGATTTCCGCTAACATGTAGTTTTCTACGGTGAGGGAATTAGTGATCCGGAGCAATTCTTTGGGATCAATGGACCCTTCGGTTAATTGGGCACCACGTTCAATCAAGTCGCCTTCACTGACCTTCATACGGGCAGTGTAAGGCACCTTGTATTCCCGTTCGTCAGTTTCCCCTTTGACGGTAACGGTCTTGGTCCGGGTTTCTTCTTCAATATCAATGGCCACGACTTCCCCGGTCACTTCAGTAATCACCGCTTGCCCTTTCGGATGACGGGCTTCAACGATTTCTTGAACACGAGGTAAACCTTGGGTAATGTCATCCCCGGCAACCCCACCGGTATGGAAGGTACGCATGGTCAACTGAGTACCAGGTTCTCCAATGGATTGGGCAGCCACGATACCAACTGCTTCACCGACTTCGACTTCACCATTGGTTGCTAGGTCAGAACCGTAGCAGTACTTACATACCCCATGGCGGGTCCGGCAGGTAAAGGCAGAACGAATAGTAACATGTTTGAGGCCAGCAGCTTCAATCTTAGCTGCAGTTTCTGGTGAAACCAGCTCATTATGGTGAGCGAGAACTTCACCGGTTTTTGGATCACGGACAGTTTTTTGGATATAACGACCAGTCAGACGTTCAGCCAGGCTTTCGATCATTTCGTTACCTTCTTTGATGGCTGAAACGGTTAAGCCACGGTCGGTTCCACAATCATTTTCACGGATAATCACGTCTTGGGCCACGTCAACCAGACGACGGGTTAGATAACCAGAGTCGGCCGTCTTCAAGGCGGTATCGGTCATCCCTTTACGCGCCCCGTGAGTGGAGATAAACATTTCTTGAACCGATAGCCCTTCACGGAAGTTAGAAGTAACTGGCAGTTCAATAATCTTACCACTTGGTCCCGCCATCAAACCACGCATCCCCGCTAATTGGGTAAAGTTGGAGATGTTACCACGAGCACCAGAGTCCATCATGATAAAGAATGGGTTGTCTGGAGACAGACTGTGTTTCAATTCGTCTTCAATGTCGTTTTTAACATCATTCCAAGTGCTGATGACTTGGTCATAGCGTTCGTCATCGGTAATTAAACCACGACGGTATTGCTTCATGATATTGTCAACGCGTTTGTGCCCCTTGTCCACGTGTTGGTCCTTGGCATCTAAAACGGTAATATCAGCAATCCCAACGGTAATCCCTGACTTGGTGGAGTAGTAGTAACCAAGAGCCTTCAAGCGGTCTAAGAATTGGGAGGTTTCAGTAACCTTCAAGCGCTTGAAGATGGCGGCGATAATTTCTTCTAAGTAGCCCTTCTTAAATGGCGCCGTGGTCTCTAATTGAGCAATTGCTTTTTCGGTATCTTCCCCGGGATTGACGAAGAAACGATCAGCGGTTTGACCATTTAAGTTTTCTGATGTGGGCTCATTAATATAAGCAAAATCAGCCGGCATGATCTCATTAAAGAACAATTTACCAATAGAAGTAATCATTAATTGTTCTTTTTGTTGGTCGGTCCATGCATATTTAGGGAAGTGTTTCGGACTAATCACGACCCGGGTATGCAATTGAGCCGCCCCATTAGTATAAGCAATATGGGCTTCGCTGAGTGAAGAAATCTTCATCCCTTCCCCAGTCATCCCGGCTTCTTCTTGAGTCAAGTAGTAGTTCCCTAAGACCATGTCTTGGGATGGGGTAACCACTGGTTGACCATCTTTAGGGTTTAGGATGTGGGAAGCGGCCAGCATTAAGATACGAGCTTCAGCTTGGGCTTCTTCTCCTAAAGGTAAGTGGACCGCCATTTGGTCCCCGTCAAAGTCGGCATTATAAGCTTCACAGGCTAAGGGGTGAAGACGGATAGCCTTCCCTTCAACCAGGACGGGTTCAAAGGCTTGAATCCCCAAACGGTGGAGGGTAGGTGCCCGGTTAAGTAGTATCGGGTGTTCACGCATGATCTCTCCGAGAGGTTCCCAAACAGCATCATCCTTACGTTCAATCATCCGTTTAGCATGTTTAGCATTGGTGGCAATTTCACGGTCCACCAATTCCCGAATCAAGAATGGTTTAAAGAGTTCTAGAGCCATTTCTTTAGGCAGACCACATTGGTAGAACTTCAAGTGTGGTCCAATGGCAATAACGGAACGTCCAGAGTAGTCCACCCGTTTCCCTAAGAGGTTTTGGCGGAAACGGCCTTGCTTCCCTTTCAACATATGGGAGAGGGACTTCAATGGGCGGTTACCCGGTCCAGTCACAGGACGGCCGCGACGACCATTATCGACTAAGGCATCAACGGCTTCTTGGAGCATCCGTTTTTCATTTTGGACAATAATATTTGGTGCATTGAGGTCTAATAAACGTTTTAGACGGTTGTTCCGGTTAATCACCCGGCGGTAGAGGTCGTTTAAGTCACTGGTTGCGAAACGGCCCCCATCCAGTTGCACCATGGGACGGAGTTCAGGTGGGATCACAGGAATCACATCAAGAACCATCCATTCCGGTTTGTTACCAGATTTTCTAAAGGCATCCATGATGTCTAAGCGGCGGATCGCCCGGGTCCGTTTTTGACCCTTGGCAGTCCGTAATTCTTCTTTTAATTCTGCACATTCGCTGTCAAGGTCTACGCGGCGTAGAAGTTCCTTAATGGCTTCAGCACCAATCCCCGCTTGGAAACGGTCACCATATTCGGCCTTATACTCCCGGTATTCCCGTTCAGAAAGCAATTGCTTAGGAGCTAAAGGTGTGTCACCACCGTCAATGACCACGTGAGAAGCAAAATAAATCACTTCTTCTAAGGACCGTGGGCTCATATCTAAAATCAGGCCCATCCGACTGGGAATGCCTTTAAAGTACCAAATGTGGGTAACTGGTGAAGCTAATTCCAAGTGGCCCATCCGTTCACGACGGACTTTGGCCTTGGTTACTTCAACCCCACAACGGTCACATACCACACCCGCATAACGGATTCGTTTATATTTTCCACAAGCACATTCGTAGTCCTTGGTTGGCCCAAAAATACGTTCACAGAAAAGACCGTCTTTTTCTGGTTTTAAGGTACGGTAGTTGATTGTTTCCGGTTTCTTGACTTCACCATAGGACCAGGAACGGATCTTATCTGGTGAGGCTAAACCAATTTTTATACTTTCAAATTTATTTACATCGACCAAGAGGTCAACCTCCCTCATTAATCACTGAAACTGCTAAGAGCTAGAGCAAATTGACATTATACTTTGGTGTGACTGTCACACTCTATTCAAACCTGCTCCGAGTGCAAGGCAAGCGTCCACTTCACTAAAGGTCGGCGAAGTCTCTTTGAGACTTCTTTCGCCCTTTAGCTCCAGTTGCTATAGCTGTAGGAAGCGTTAGCGACATACAGATATAGTATGCGTAGCGATCTTGCCTTTTAGCGCACCCGTCGCACTCTATTCATTTGCTTGTTTTTTGGCGATGATTTCTTCGTCATTGCCTTCGCTTTGTTTTTCCTCTTGGTTCTTATCCTTGTCTTCATCTTCTTGTTCTTGGTTTTCTTTGTGATCACGACGGGTGACTTGGACTGGATCTTCATCACGTAAGTCAAGTTCCTTGTCACTTTCATCGAGGACTTGGATGTCTAAACCTAGGGATTGTAACTCTTTGACGAGCACGCGGAAGGATTCCGGCACACTTGGTTTAGGAATGGGGTCACCTTTTACGATAGCTTCGTAGGTTTGCACCCGGCCAACCACGTCGTCTGATTTATAGGTAAGGATTTCTTGTAGGGTGTAAGCAGCACCGTAAGCTTCCAGTGCCCAAACTTCCATTTCCCCGAAACGTTGTCCCCCAAATTGCGCTTTACCACCTAGTGGTTGTTGGGTAACTAGGGAGTAAGGTCCAATAGAACGGGCATGGAGCTTGTCATCGACCATGTGGGAGAGTTTCAAGTAGTACATAACCCCTACAGAAACGCGGTTATCAAAAGGTTCACCGGTTCGACCGTCGTAAAGCACGGTCTTAGCATCTTCGGCCATGCCGGCTTCTTTAACGGTTTCCCAAATATCTTCATCTTGGGCCCCGTCAAATACAGGTGTTGCCACATGGATACCTAAGTTCCGGGCAGCCATTCCTAAGTGGAGTTCTAGCACCTGTCCGATATTCATCCGAGAAGGCACCCCTAATGGGTTCAAGCAGATATCGACTGGGGTACCATCTGGTAAGTAAGGCATGTCTTCTTCTGGTAAAACAATGGAGACAACCCCTTTGTTACCGTGACGACCAGCCATTTTATCCCCAACTTGGATCTTACGTTTTTGGATAATGTAAACCCGAACCATCATGGAAACACCAGGTTTGAGTTCGTCACCGTTTTCACGGTGGAAGACTTTAACGTCATTAACGATACCGCCACCACCATGAGGTACCCGTAAGGAAGTATCACGGACTTCACGGGCTTTTTCACCAAAGATGGCATGGAGTAGGTGTTCTTCAGGACTGAGTTCAGTCACACCTTTAGGGGTTACCTTACCCACTAAGATGTCGCCATCAGTGACTTCAGCACCGATGCGGATAATCCCGTTCTCATCGAGGTTACGGAGGGCATCTTCACCCACATTAGGAATTTCGCGAGTGATTTCTTCTGGCCCTAATTTAGTGTCACGGGCTTCAGATTCCAATTCGTCAATATGGATTGAGGTATAGACGTCTTCTTTCACCAAACGTTCGGAAAGCACAACCGCGTCTTCATAGTTATAACCATCCCAGGTCATGAAGGCGATGATTGGGTTTTGCCCGAGGGCTAATTCCCCACCTTCCATAGAAGGTCCGTTAGCGAGGATTTCGTCCTTATCAACTTGGTCGCCCTTGCGTACCAATGGGGTTTGGTTATAGCAGGAGCTGGCGTTAGACCGGTAGAATTTCACTAATTCATACTTGTCTAAGGCGCCTTCTTCAGTCCGGACACGGATTTCACGGGCGTCGACATAGTCCACCACACCGGCCCGCTTACAGGTCACTGCAGCCCCAGAGTCATGGGCAGCCTTATATTCCATCCCGGTCCCTACTAAAGGTGCATGAGGGTTTAAGAGCGGCACTGCTTGCCGTTGCATGTTGGCCCCCATCAAGGCCCGGTTGGAGTCGTCGTTTTCCAAGAAAGGAATACATGCTGTTGCGACAGAAACCACCTGTTTAGGGGAAACGTCCATGTAGTCGACTTCTTCTGGAGAAACTTCAATATTTTCTTCAATCTTACGTGCCATAATGGTATCGGTAGCAAAAGAACCATCTTCATTTAAAGGCGTGTTCCCTTGAGCGATAACAAAACGGTCTTCTTCATCCGCCGTTAGGTAGTCAATCTTATCGGTAACCTTGTGGGTATTCCAGTCTACCCGGCGGTATGGGGTTTCAATGAAACCAAAGTCATTAATCTTAGCATAAGTCGCCAAGGAGTTGATCAGACCAATGTTAGGTCCTTCAGGGGTTTCAATTGGACACATCCGACCATAGTGAGAGTAGTGAACGTCACGCACTTCGTAACCGGCACGGTCCCGGGTCAAACCACCAGGTCCCAAGGCTGATAGGCGACGTTTGTGCGTCAACTCAGAAAGTGGGTTGTTTTGGTCCATGAATTGGGATAATTGGGATGACCCAAAGAATTCACGAATCGATGCCACCACTGGACGGATATTGATCAATTGTTGGGGGGTAACCGTATCGATGTCTTGGATAGACATTCTCTCTCTGACCACCCGTTCCATCCGGCTTAAGCCGATCCGGAGTTGGTTTTGTAACAATTCACCCACAGAACGGATCCGACGGTTACCCAAGTGGTCGATATCGTCGGTAGTCCCTAAGCCTTCATAGAGGTTCAAGAAATAGTTCATCGCGGTTAAGACGTCAGCAACGGTTAGTGACTTGTAGTCGGAATTTTGCATAGCGTTTCCGATCACATGAATCACACGTTCTGGGTCCTTAGGCGCCACAATCTTAATTAATTGGATGTCAACCGGATCAGTGAGCACCGCGTCATCATTTGGATAAACGGTCACTAAACCGAGGCCATTATCTAACTTGTCACTAATGTCATCTAAGACTTCACGGGTGAAGACTGTCCCAGCTTCCAGGACAATTTCACCAGTCTCATTATCGACTAAGTTTTCTGCCAGGGTTTGTTTATATAGACGGGATTTTAAGTCTAATTTCTTGTTGATCTTGTAGCGTCCAACAGCAGCCAAATCATAACGACGTGGGTCGAAGAAACGCGTATTTAATAAGTTACGGGAGGATTCAGCGGTTTTTGGTTCACCAGGACGGAGGCGCTCATAAATATCTTTTAAGGCTTCTTCAGTCCGGGAGTCCGATGGGTTTTTGTGGACATCTTTTTCTAGGGTTAAACTCAGGGTTTCACTGTCACCAAAGAGTTCACGGATTTGGTCATCAGACCCAAAACCTAGAGCCCGCATTAACACAGTCATTTGTAGCTTACGGGTCCGGTCAATCCGCACATAGGAAATATCCTTAGCATCGGTTTCCATTTCTAACCAGGCACCCCGGTTAGGAATCACGGTAGCTCCATAAGAAAGTTTCCCATTTTTGTCTACTTTATCATTGTAGTAAACCCCTGGGGAACGGACCAATTGCGAAACAATAACCCGTTCAGAACCGTTAATAATGAAGGTCCCACTATCAGTCATCAATGGGAAGTCCCCAAAGAAAACTTCTTGGTCCTTAATTTCACCGGTTTCGCTATTGATTAAACGCAATTTAACATACATTGGCGCCGCATAGTTAGTGTCTTGTTGACGCGATTCAGACATATCATATTTAGGTTCTTGGAAGGAATAGTCCACGAACTCTAAGGCTAATTTGCCTCCGTGGTCTTCAATCGGTGAAATATCACTAAACATTTCCCGAATCCCCTTATCCAATAACCAACGATAAGATTCGGTTTGAATCTCAATCAAGTTTGGCAACTCGAGCACTTCATTGATGCGCGAGTAAGAACGCCGTACGCGGTGTTTGCCGTATTCAACATTATGTCCTGCCATGAATGAGTAGCCACCTCTCCAAAAAGTAAATCTTTTAGCCTACAATTATTAAGAAAATATTAAGAAATGATTAAAATTAGATAAAATCGCTTCTTTTTACCCGTTTTTGGGCAAAAAAAAGACAAAAGACTCAAGGCCATGCCTACTTCTTTTGTTTTATCCCATCAAAGCCTACGGACAATATTTCGTACACTTCTTCTATTTAATAATCAATCATTATTCATATTACTAGCTATTTAATTCTTTGTCAAGAAGTTTTTTCTTAAAGGATGATTCTTTAATGGCTTCTTAGCCAGAGCTTTTGTATAATAGTTTCAAAATAGAAAAGAGGAAGGATGTTATTATGGCTATAGAACGTGCAATCTTTGCGGGAGGCTGTTTCTGGTGCATGGTCCAACCCTTCGACCAATTGCCAGGCATTGAAGCGGTCGTTTCTGGTTATACAGGAGGACACATCGCTAACCCCAGCTACCAAGAAGTCAAAAGTGGCAAAACCGGCCACACGGAAGCGGTAGAGATCAGCTTCGATAACGCCATCATCACCTACGAAGAATTACTGGAGATTTACTGGCAACAAACCGACCCTACCGACGCTATGGGCCAGTTTGAAGATCGGGGTTCATCATACCGTCCCGAGATCTTCTACCTATCTGAAGACCAACGCCAAGCCGCTGAAACTTCCAAAGCAGCCCTAGCCGCTAGCGGGCGTTTCGATGACCCCATCGTCACCCAAATCACTCCCGCCGGAACCTTCTACCCAGCAGAAGACTACCACCAAGACTTCTATAAGAAGAGTCCCGATAAATACCAAGCCGACGAAAGCGCCATCGCCCGCCACCAATTTATCCAAGACAAATGGGAATAAAAGAGTGCGACAAGCGCGAAATAAAACCAGCAGGATCAAATTTCCTGCTGGTTTTTACTTTTCCACAAACAATGTTAATAACTGGCCAAAACGGGAGCATTTTCTAAGTAGTGACTATCATTGCTAATCACACCAGCCAGGTCCCAGCCTTTAAATTTTTGGTAGACCTTACGATCATCGACCGTCCATGCATTAATCTTAATCCCATGGTCATGCAAGTTGTTCACCGTAGCTGGGTCAAGCAACTTATAGTCAGGGTGATAGTAGTCCACTCCCCTAGCAGCGCAATAGGCTCCTGGATTTTCCAGATAGTCTTCCTGTAAGAAAGCGCAAGCCAAATGAGGGGCTAGGGCCTTGACCTTAAGAATACTCTGGTGGTTAAAAGAAGAGATAATCACCCTGTCTTGCATCTGGTAGTCTTCGACTAAGTCAACCACCGCTTCAACTAAGCCAGGATAAGGGAAGAAGCCAGTCTTGAGTTCAATATTCAAGGCCAAGTTCAAGGGAGCCGCCCAAGCTAGTAGCTCACTTAAGTGAGGAATACGAACTAGGTCGAGATTATAGTCCTGGGGATGGAGACGGTCAAAGCGGAGGCCACGCAAGTCCGCATAGTTATAGTCACGTAGCCAGCCCCTGGCATTAGCGGTCCGGTCTAAACGCTCATCGTGGCAAATCACCACCTGGCCATCCAGGGTCAATTGGACATCACACTCAATCCCATCCGCCCCAGCTTCATAAGCCTTAATAAAGGACAACATAGTATTTTCCGGATAGCGGGCGCTATAGCCACGGTGGGCATATAATTTCATTTGTGTTTGGCATCTCCTTATCTTCCTGTTTCAGCCATTAAAACTGGTCACCCTAATCACATCATCCTTATTCTAACCAGCCTTTATTAAGGCAGAGTAAATTTGCCGTAAAATTAAAATGAATTTTGTAAAAATAAAGTAAAAAAGACTGGGCATGATTCCCAGTCTCTTGACTCAATAATCGATAGTTTACTGCTTAATTTTTCAAACCTTGAATTGGTGCAGGGATGTGGCCTCCGCGACGGATAAAGACTTCCGGCGAAGAGGTCTTTAGCGGCATGATGGGCGCTGAACCAAAGAGACCCCCAAATTCCAAGCAGTCCCCGGCTTGGTAACCAATGGCTGGGATTAAACGCACTGCCGTGGTCTTCCCATTAATCATCCCAATGGCGGCTTCATCAGCGATAATGGCTGCTAAGACTTCAGCGGTGGTTTCACCAGGCACGGCAATCATATCCAGCCCCACCGAGCAGACCGCCGTCATGGCCGTCAAGGTTTGTAAGTCTAAGATCCCAGCTTGAGCGCCCGCAATCATGCCTTCGTCTTCAGAAACTGGGATAAAGGCCCCTGAGAGCCCCCCGACCCGTTCAGCTGCCATTAAGCCACCCTTCTTGACTGCATCATTCAAGAGGGCCAGGGTCGCTACGGTTCCGTGACCACCCACAGTTTCAAGTCCCATACTTTCTAAGATGCGAGCCACCGAGTCGCCCACCGCAGGGGTAGGGGCTAGAGAAATATCGACAATCCCAAAGGGTACCCCTAAGGCTTTTGAAGCTTGGCTACCGATCAACTGCCCCATCCGGGTCACTTTGAAGGCGGTCTTCTTAATAGTTTCAGCCACTTGGTTAATCGGCGCGTCTTTAGGCAGACGGTCTAAGGCTTGACGGACGACTCCAGGCCCAGAAACCCCGACATTGATCTCGCAATCGGCTTCCCCACTCCCGTGGAAGGCCCCCGCCATAAAAGGATTATCCTCTACCGCATTACAGAAAACAACCAACTTGGTAGCCCCAACACATTGACGGTCTTGGGTGACTTCAGCAGCTTGGCGGATGGTTTCCCCCATTAAGGCCACAGCATCTAGGTTAATCCCTGACCGGGTGGAACCGATATTGACCGAAGAACAGACATTGTCGGTTTCACTTAAAGCTTGGGGGATGGATTCAATTAAGGCCCGGTCTCCCGCAGCAAAGCCTTTTTGAACTAGGGCAGAATAACCCCCGACTAGGTCGATCCCAATATCCTTAGTCACTTGGTCCAAGCATTTGGCGTAACGCACGGGGTCTCCACCAGAAACAGCTACCAGATGGGCAATCGGAGTCACCGAAAGCCGTTTATTAATAATAGGAATCCCCAATTGCCGACTCAGCTGGTCAGCCACCGGTACCAGGTCTTTAGCCTTTTGGCTGATTTTTTGTTTGATTTTCTCACAGGACCGCTCGATATCGGTGTCACAACAATCGAGTAAGGAGATCCCCATCGTGATGGTACGGACATCGAGGTGGTCCTTGGCAATCATATTGACGGTTTCTAGAATATCATTAATTTCAATCACGAGTCTGCCTCCTATAAGCGATGCATGGCCTTAAAGATATCTTCGTGCATGACCGTAATCTGCATACCTGGTATTAAGTTTTCGACGCTTTCTTGGAAATCATCAAAAGCAACTTGCCCTTCATCGACTGTCACAAGCATGGTCATGGTGAAATAATTATCCATTACCGTTTGAGCGACATCCACAATATTCACCTGGTTCTCGGCACAGGCCGTACTTACCTTAGCCAAAATCCCAACTTGATCAATACCTACAACAGTAATTACCGCGTTCATAAGCAGTAAACCTCCTTAATTTTTATGTTCCCTATGATAGCATAAGTTAAACTTTCTTAAAATATGAAAAAAGAAGTCAGAACGTTCAGTCCCGACTTCTCATCGAATGAAGGCTATTCCATTCGCTTATTCAAAGATGTCATCAACAGTGGCTTCACGATTAATCACAATATAAAGATTCCCATTATCTTTCACTTTAGAGCTCATGTAAACATTATCGACCTTATCGGTGGTAGAGGCCTTAAATGGGAAGTAGATTTCTGACTCCCGGCCGCTTGACCAACGGATGGTGAGGTATTCTAGGTCATTATTATTAACCACATTTTCAAACATCCCACCCATTAAGCCGCCTTGCACGATACTGTTGGATTGGAAAACGTCAGCATCAGGAAGGATTTCAATCTTGAAGGTCTTACATGGGTGAATTTCGACAATATCGCCTTGGCCGTTAATCCGACCATAAGAAGTGGTAATCCGGCCAATCCAGATATCCCCTACATGCTCCATAGGGATTTCCCATACCCCACCATTATGAAAATGAAACTCTAAGGACTTCATTGCTTTTGTCATTCGAATAACTCCCTTTCTTAATAATTGCTTTTTCCTTTGTTAGCAACCAAAGTTAGTGATTTATTTCACAGATTCATTATACTATGACAACAAACAAAAAAGCAAGCTTTCTTTTCAAAAAAAGCTTGCTTGTGAAATCATGTTTTTTATTTTCTTGCTTGAGTCAGTGAATGACCTATTCCGCTGTCCATTCACTGACCTTGTCTGGATTGGCTTCAATCCATTTTTGAGCCGCTTGACTAGGATCCGTCCCGTTAGCAATATCTAACATCACGGATTCCATATCTTCAAGGGTCCAATGGAAGTTGGCTAGGATTTGATAAGCCCGAGGATTATCTTCTTGGAAGCCTTGACGGGTGAAGGTGTGGATCGACTCTTCTTCTCCGAAGACTCCTTTAGGATCATCTAAATATTTTAAGTCATACTTAGCAAAGATCCAGTGGGGATTCCAGCCAGTGACAACAATTTCCTCTTGGTTATTATAGGCTTGGCCTAAAGAAGCTGTCATGGCTCCAGAGGAAGAAGATTCAAGGGTCCAATCAGAAAGATTAGGATATTCTTCTAGAACACGAGCTGACGTTTGCATGGTCCCAGCTCCAGGTTCAATCCCAGTAATCTTTTGACCGGCTTCAGTAGTAAGATCTTCAATGGAATCCACTTGATCCATATAAGTTGGAACAACAAAGCCAATTCGAGCGCTATCCAAGCTTTGCCCAGCATGGACAATTTGGTCGCCGTATTTTTCTAATTGGTCAGCGTGGGTAATCGGTAACCAGGCTGATACCATAGCATCCGATTCACCACTAGCGATGGACGACCACATAATAGCATTATCTAAGGGAACCATTTCCACTTGAAAGCCTTCATTTCGCAAGACTTCTCCAATTAAGTGAGTTGAAGCCACTTCACTGTCCCAGTTCACATAGGCCAAGGTGACTCTTTCGCCACCAGCTCCGCCCCCTGAAAAGAGGCTACTTTTATAGGAATCTTCACTCCCAAAGGTTAGGAGTAAGCCAAGGACAGCTAAGAGCGCGAGGGCAATTTTTTTAAACACTATTCATCCTCCTTTACTTGTCACGTGAGGCAAAGCCATTAGTAATCCGGTCCACCACGATCGCTAAGATAACGATAGCTAAACCAGCCACGAAACCACTACCGACTTGGGCCCGTTGTAAGGCCGATAAGACATCGCGTCCTAAACCGGGTGCCCCAATCATGGACCCAGTAACAACCATGGAAAGAGCTAGCATTACGGTTTGGTTAACCCCAGCCATAATGGTGGCTTGGGCTAAGGGAAGTTCTACCTTAAAGAGTTTTTGCCATGGGGTTGACCCGAAAGCGTCGGCTGCCTCGATCAATTCGGTAGAAATTTGGGTAATCCCCAATTCGGTAAAACGAACCGTTGGTGGGAGGGCAAAGATCACAGAAGCGAAGACTCCCGGTACCATCCCAATTCCAAAGAAAGCTACTGCCGGAATCAGGTAAACAAAGGCCGGCATGGTTTGCATAAAGTCCAGAATTGGTTTGAGGATAATATGAACCCACTTACTCTTGGCCGATAAAATCCCTAATGGAATCCCAATAATAATGGATACCAAGGAGGAAATCAGGACCAAGGTAATGGTTTGCGTCAACTGGCTCCACAAACCTTGGTTAAGAACGTAGCCTAAACCAAGCAAGACAAAGACTGGAACGCCAAAGCGCCGGTTGGTGGCAAAGTAAGCCAAAACAGCCACTAGGAGAATGAAAAGGAAGGGCGGGAACCACAGTAAGACATCATTCACCGAGTTCATCACCGTTGAACCGATACTTTGGATAACATCAAAGAGTCCTGAGAAAGTTGTCGTTAACCAAGAGGTAGCTGCTTCAATCCATTCAGCAACTGGTAGGGGTTCTAAGGGAAATAATAGGATATTATTCATTGTTATCGCCTCCTTGTCCGGATAATTGGTCGATCACTAAGCGCCGGTCCACATAGCCAAGTAGACGTTCGTCATCGTCAACCACCGCAATCGGCATATTAGTATCACTCATCAAGTCATACATTTCGTTAATTGGGGTATTGCGGTTGACCAAAGGATTATCGGTACGGATAATTTCGTCCACATGAATATTCTTAGTATGTTTATTTTGACGGATTAAGTCAGCCAGGTCCTTGTCAGTGACATAACCATGAATTTTACGATCGCTGTCAATGACATACAAGGTCGAGGTATGTTCGTTTTGCATAATCTTCAAGGCCACGCGAGCACCGACCCGGTCCTTATTGAAGACATAGCCAGGGGCTTCCATGGCGTTCTCTGCAGTAAAGACCTTGGACCGGTCCACGCCGCCAACGAAGGTTTCTACATAGTCATTGGCAGGATTTTCTAAGATTTCTTCCCCGGTACCAATTTGTTCAATGTGGCCGTTACGCATCAAGACAATACGGTCACCTAGACGTAAGGCTTCATCCAAGTCGTGAGTAATAAAGACAATGGTCTTATTGAGCTTACTTTGCAGTTCAATGAGTTCGTCTTGCATATTGGCACGAATCAAGGGGTCTAGGGCTGAGAAGGCTTCATCCATTAAGAGGATGTCGGTATCGCTAGCTAGAGCTCTCGCCAAACCTACCCGTTGCTGCATCCCACCAGAGAGTTGTTCGGGCAGTTGGTCTTGGTAGGCAGATAGGCCCATGGTTTCTAAGGCATCTTGGGCCCGTTTCCGTCTTTCTTCTCCGTCAACGCCTTGAATTTCTAGACCAAATTCGGTATTTTCGAGAATAGTTTTATGAGGGAAAAGCGCAAAACTTTGGAAAACCATGCTGACTTTCTTGCGGCGGATATTGCGCAATTCTTCGTCATTGGCTTGGGTGACACTTTCCCCATCAATACTTACTTGGCCATGGGTCGGTTCAATCAGGCGGTTGAGCATCCGCAGTAAGGTTGACTTTCCTGAACCAGAGAGTCCCATAATGACAAAGATTTCGCCATCATTGACTTCAAAAGAAGCATCATAGACTCCAACCGTGGCGCCGGTTTGGTTAACGATTTCTTCTTTAGATTCACCCTTTTCCACTAATTTTTTCGCTTTATCTATGGCTTGGGCTGAGCCAAATATTTTAGTCAAATTTTCTACTTTTATTGACGCCATAATTTCTCCTCTCTCGCAATTGATAATAAAAACACAATAATAAACCTATCAAAAGCCGGCCTATATTTCAAAACTTATGACTAGCCCGTCTGTCTGAAGAGAGTTTTTCTCATTTTTCTCATCTTTTTCTCATAAAATTAAAAAAACCGCTTAGCAATAGGCATAAGCGGCGGCTTTTTTTCTAGACTTTTTTCACTTTTAATACAATGTAAAGGCTTTTCTAAGAATTTTTATTTTTATTAAAATTTCCGTCTAAATTATAGCCTTTGTCTGCTTAACGTTGACTGACCAGGACCCAATAACCCTTGTCGCGGTCAATCTCGGTCACGTTATTAAAGACCTCTTCCATTTTCTTTTTAGCGCTGGGAGCCCCTTGTTTCTTCTGGATCACTAGGACCAGGTCTCCCCCTGCTTTCAAGTGGTCATAGGCCCCTTCAATAAAGGCATGGACCACTTTTTTTCCAGCCCGGATGGGAGGGTTAGTGATAATCAGGTCATAATCTTGTTCACTAATACCTTGGTAGGCCGAAGAAAGGTAAAAGTTAGCTGGCCCTACCTGGTTCAAGGCTAAATTTTCCTTGGCCAAGGCCAGGGCCCGTTCATTGACATCAACCAAGTCCAAGTGTGCCTTAGGATAATGGTCGCCGAGAACCACACCTACTGGGCCATAGCCAGAACCCAAGTCCAGGATCTTATGATAAGTCTTCCCTTCCTTTAAGAGAGCTTCCAGCATGACCCGGGTGCCATAGTCTAAACGCCCCCGCGAAAAGACCCCACTATCGGTGATAAATTCATAGGTCCGCCCATCGACCACAGTCTGCCAGGTCTTCTTATCATGGGCCAATTGGCTGTTATCTTCAAAATATTGATGACTCATCACTTCACATCCTTCTAAACCTGCTCCAAGCGCGAGGTGAGCTCCATTTCAGAAGCCCTTGCAAATTCTCTTTGAGGATTTACTGCGTACTTCTTCCAATGGTCTCCCCTCTTTATGCGCTTGTCGCACTCTCTTAGTTGAGTTCGGAAGGGGGTGGGGATGTCCTTTCAGAAAAGTTGAACGGTCAGCAAGCTGAGTTCGGTTGCCAGTCTTGAAGTCACTTCAAAAAATTCCAACGCACAGTTCCCTGTGCTTATGATATTTTTCTCCAATTGCTATAGCTGTTCGAAGCGTCAGCGAGTTACAGATATAGTATGCGTAGCGATTCAAGTCTTTTACGGCGTCCTCACATCCTTATAGCTGATCTTTTCATCTTTTCTTCCAAGGAATCTCCCTCCCTTATCCTTCCTCACATCCTTCCCCCCTATTCTACTGGTAGATCTTTCTAGCGACAAGAACAATTTACCAATCAAAAAAGCGATGGTTAGTTTTTCTACCATCGCTTGTTAATTAACTAGCAGGGGTTAACCCCGGCTTATATTTATTTTTGCACTTCTTTTAAAACTTCAGCTGGTGCTTCGGGAAGATTTTTCTTCTCGGCTTGTTTTCTCGCCCAGGATGTGACTAATGGAGTTAGGATAGCAGTCACGATCACTGAAGTCGCTACAATGGCGGTTGCCGATTCAGCTACCGGTTGGAATTGTTCAGAAATTCCTGCAATCACGGCTGGAACGGCAACAGCAGCCCCAGCAGTAGAGGATTGGGCCCAACCCGCTACCCCGTCTGAACCTAACCATTTAATATCTAAGAAGGAGAGCAAGCCTCCTGTGACTAAGACCACAGCTACACCAACGATCACGCCGCTAAGTCCTGCTTGGAAGATGGTCTTAAAGTTCAGGGTGTAACCTAAGGCAAAGATAAAGAATGGAATCAAAATCCCTACCCCAGGCGCATACTTATCGCGCACATCGGGGTCCAAGGTTCCTCCAATTAAGCCTAAGGCAAAAGGTAAAAGGGTAGATACGATAGAACCAAATGGGAAGCTGGCCCCGGTTAAGCCAAGGATCAACATAGTGAAGAAGGGCCCCGATTGAATAGCAATCATGGGAAAGGCAGCCAGGTCATATTCGCGCCCTTCTGGAATAATGGAGACATAAAGTCCCCCATTGGTTTGACTAAAGGCAGTCACTACTGCCAAAGTGGATACCCCAGTGAGGAGGCCGCTTTGAATGCCTTCTGCTGGTAGGATGGCACCAAGAATTAAACCCAGAGCCAAAGCGATTAAGAGCCGGCCGCCTGATAGGAGTAAACCCTTCTTAGCAATGTAGCCCCCAGAAGCATTGAGGTTGACTGAGGCCCCCACGCAGAAGAAGAAACAGAACAAGACAGCGGATGACCCGGTCAGGTAGGCCCCAGTCACCCCACCAAAGTATTCGTGGGCTGTGGGCCAGAGGGTGTTAAGTAAGGTTCCCGCTAAGAGGGGCACAATAATATTCCCGCCCGGGATTTTAGCAATGGTTTTTTCAATTTTCATTTTAGACCACCTCTCTTAAGCCCGTTTGGTATTGTCCATAAATTCTTCTAATTCTTCTTGGTTAGGCAAGCCGTCATTGTCGCCTTCAAAGGTCACTTGACGGGCTCCGATGGCGTTACCGCGTAAGATACTGTCTTCTAAGGATAGACCTTCCTTCAAGCCGGAAATCACACCGACCGCAAAGCCATCGCCGGCGCCAACGGTATCAATTGGCGTCACTTGGTAGCCAGCTACTTGCCCACTCTTCCCGTCACTAGTTGCATAGTAGGCTCCGGAAGCTCCGGTTTTAACAATCACAATTTTCACACCCAAGTCCAGGTAGAATTTAGCGATGTCTTCCGCCTTATCTAAACCCGTTAAGATCTTGCCTTCTTCTAAACCAGGTAGGAAGATGTCTACAGATTTAGCGGTTTCGTTAACGAATTCAACCATGCGGTCATGGTCCCATAATTGCGGACGCAAGTTAGGGTCGAAGGAAATCATCTTGCCAGCCTTGTGCATGTATTCCACTGCTTTCTTGGAAAAGTTATAGCAGTCCTCTGATAAAGCGGCAAAGATGGAAGTCACATGCATATAGTCTGCCGAGCCAAAATAATCTTCGTCAAAGTCTTCCACGCTCATGGTTGAAGCCGCTGAACCCTTACGGAAGTATTCAATAGCTGGGTCATCTTCTTCATTCTTTTCCTTAATGTACCAACCAGTAAAGCGTTCATCCGTGGTTTGAACACCCGTGGTATCAATACCTTCCTTAGCCATGGCCTTGGTGATAAAGCGGCCCAGCATGTCCTCACCTAACTTGGTCACCAGACCCGTTTGGTGGCCTAAACGGCATAAGCCCGCAGCCACGTTGGTTTCCGCCCCCGCTAGAGCCCGAGACCAGTTATTGACGTCTTCTAAAGCGCCCGGTTCATTAGCATAAAACATGTATAAAGGTTCACCAAAAGTTACAAAATCTAAATGCATATCGATTGCCTCCTCTAAATCTACTTGCTACACTGTCAGATTAACCATTTCAATGGTAGGTTAACCGGTTTCCTAATTAAAGAATAAAGACAAAAGCAGGAAAAGTCAAGGAAAAATGTAAGCGCTTCGATAGTATTTATTAAAAAAAGTGCCCCTAGAGGCACTTATCTTTTCATTCTTAAAATTTTTTGTCTAAAAAGTTGTTTTCCCATTAAACCGAGGACCGTAAAGAAATATGGGAAGGGATGGCCTGGTAACCGGCTTTCAGGATTTTTTGAGACTCTATGGCTTGTAGTAAGTTTTCCGCTAGGGCTGCCCCAATCCTTTCCGTGGGTTGTTCAATACTGGTAATTCCCGGGCCAATCATATCGGTCATGTGCCAGTCGTCAAAGCCCGTCACCCCCACCTCTTGGGGGACCTGGAAGTGTCCTTGCTTCAATATACGCAAGACTTCAATCATCACCCGACCATTATTGCAGAAAAAGAGCGTCTTTTGTTGGCCAGCAAAGCCTAAGATCGCTTCCTGCCAATTTTCCTGCCCCACTTCAATTAATTGAACGGGAGCAGGAGCACAGGCTGTAACAACAGCTTGATAGCGGTCTTGTCGGGTAGAGACCGGAGCCAGAACTTCACTCACCACGACAAAGGACTGGTAGTCGGCCAGATTCACCTGGTCAAAGAGTCGGCTAATGACCGCTTCATTATCAGTGCCAATGGTTAACCACTGACTAGGATAGGTTTTTCGGTCAGCCAGGATGAGAGGGAGCTGCATGTCTTCAATAAACTGGTAATTCTCACTAGTGATGGCCGCTGGTTGAAGAATAATCCCGTCGACATTTTGGTCAATTAGACGTTCCAGATATTGGTTTTCCAAGTCGACCTCCCCTAAGGAATCCAGAATAATCATCTGCCACTTGGCCTGGTTGAAGACCTGGCTCATCCCCTTGAGCAATAAGGAAGCATACATATTGGAAATATCGGCAATGACCACACCAATTAAATAAGAGCGCTTGGACTTGAGCGCCTGAGCTTGACGGCTGGGCCGGTAATCGAGCTCTTCGATGACGGCCTTTATCCGCTTTTTGGTAGCGGGCGACATTTTATGATATTTCTTATTCAGATAGCGCGACACCGTGGTCTTAGACACCCCGGCTTGGTCGGCTACTTCTTGGATGGTCACGCGTTTATTCATTACTAATCCCTTTCCCATTTAGTCCTATCTATTATAGCAGACCTGGAGGGGATTTTTTGAGATAAAATATGCCTTTTCAGGACTCTTAAAAGGCCAAAGTCAAAAATAGAAGAAGCTTCTAATTAAAAAAAGAGTTTAAGACAAAACATCTTAAACTCTTTTAATAATGAATATATCTAAAACGTGTTCTGGGTGCAGATCGATCTCCACTTCACTAAAGTGCAAGAAATTCTTTTCAGAATTTTTGCTCTTTAGCTCCAGTGCTATCGATCTTTGATGCACCCGTCACACTCTAAAAAAAAAGAGTTGCAACTCAATGTTACAACTCTTTAATTATGGAAATATTTCCAAAACGTGTTCCAAGCGCAGAGCAAGCGTCCACTTCAGAAAATGACGACAAATTCTCTTCAAGAATTTTTACGTCTTTTTCTTCCAGTGGTCTTGCTCTTTGGCGCGCTTGTCACACTCTAATCAAAACGTGTTCCAGTCACAGGACGAACGTCCACTTCACTAAAGTGCAAGAAATTCTTTGCAAGAATTTTTGCTCTTTAGCTCCAGTGGTTTCGTCCTTTGGCGTGACTGTCACACTCTAATTTTATTATTTAAGTTCAGCTTTACCGCCGGCTTCTTCGATAGCAGCTTTAAGAGCTTCGGCTTCTTCTTTAGGAAGACCTTCTTTAACAACTGCTGGAGCGCCGTCAACTAAGTCTTTAGCTTCTTTCAAGCCTAAGCCAGTTGCTTCACGAACAGCTTTGATCACTTTGATCTTAGCTGCGCCTGCTTCGGTTAATTCAACGTCGAATTCAGTTTTTTCTTCAGCTGCTGCTTCACCAGCACCTGCACCTGCAACTGCTACAGGAGCTGCAGCAGAAACGCCGAATTCTTCTTCAATTGCTGATACTAAGTCAGCTAATTCTAAGATTGTTGCTTCTTTTAAGTCAGCAATAATTTGTTCAATATTTAAAGCCATCTTTAAATTCCTCCATTTATTTAAGTGATTTCTTTGGGATTCTACATCATTAAGCTAAAAGCCACTGATTATTCAGCTGCTTCAGCTGGAGCATCTTCTTCCATCTTGTCTTGTACTGCTTTAACAGCATAAGCCACGTTGCGGACTGGTGCTTGCAATACAGAAAGTAACATAGATAGTAAACCGTCGCGGCTTGGTAAGGAAGCAATCTTGTGGATTTCTTCTTTAGACATGATCTTACCATCGATAACCCCACCCTTAAGTGTTAGGGCATCAGCATCTTTAGCAAAGTTTGCTAAGATACGTGCTGGTGCAACAGCATCTTCAGCACTGAAAGCCACAGCAGTAGGTCCTTGGAAGACTTCTTCATGGTATTCAATACCAGCTTGGTCTAAAGCACGACGCATCATGGTATTCTTAATTACTTTGAAGAAAACATCTTCGTCACGTAATTGTTTACGCAACTCAGTAACCTCAGAAACTGTAAGACCTAAATAGTCAACTACCACGAAGGAAATTGAATTATTAATACGTTCAACAATTGCATCAACTTCTTGTTGTTTTTTAGCAATAGCTTGTTCACTCACTCAGTTTCACCTCCGATAAAATAAGATAGAGTTTTTTATAAGCAATAAAAAACTCCATGTCCCCAAAAGACACAGAGATTATGCAGACACTATAAGGCTTATAGTGTTATTATCTCCCTCGGTTAGAAATTAAGGCCAAAAGCCACTAACTGTCTTCGGTTCGCTTTGATTTAAATAATCAACATTAAATATAATACTCAAATCACTTGAACTTGTCAACACTTCTTTTAAAAAAATTAAAAGAGACTATGATTTTTTATCACAGTCTCTTCTTTATTCATTGAATTAGATGTCTTCACCGATTGAGCTTGGGTCCACTTGGATACCAGGTCCCATGGTGGTGGTGATGACTAAGTTTCTGATGTAACGACCCTTAGCTGCAGCTGGTTTTTCACGAACTAAGGTATCATGAATAGCCTTGAAGTTTTCAAGTAAGTCTTCAGTGCTGAAGGAAACTTTACCAATTAAGGTATGAACGTTCCCACCGTTGTCAGCACGGTATTCAATTTGACCAGCTTTGATGTCGTTAACCGCTTTAGTCACATCTTGGGTAACGGTACCAGTTTTAGGGTTAGGCATTAAACCTTTAGGCCCTAATACCCGACCTAAACGACCGATTTTACCCATCATATCTGGGGTTGCTACAACAACGTCGAAGTCCATCCAACCATCGTTGATTTTTTGAACTAAGTCGTCGTCGCCAACATAATCAGCACCTGCGTCTTTAGCTTCTTGCGCTTTTTCACCTTGAGCAAAGACTAAAACAGTTTGGCTCTTACCGGTTCCTTTAGGTAGAACCATAGCCCCACGGATTTGTTGGTCGTTTTTCTTCACTTCAATCCCTAAACGGTAAGATACTTCAAAGGAAGCATCAAAATTAGCGAAGTCAATGTCTTTTAATAATTCGATAGCCTCTTTGGCATCGTATTTTTTGTTCGCATCGATTTTTTCGTATGCTGCTTTTAATTTCTTAGATTGTTTTGCCATTTTATTTCATTCCTCCTATGTGGTTTTAACGGATAGTCCTCCCACTCATAACACCGTATTAGGCGTTATGGCGATTGACTGAGCGATCTAGACAACGTTTGCTAGGGATTAGCCTTCTACAACGATTCCCATTGAACGTGCAGTACCTTCAATCAAACGCATAGCAGCTTCAACGTCGGCTGCGTTAAGATCTTGCATTTTGGTTTCTGCAATTTCACGTACTTGATCTTTTGTTACGGTAGCGACTTTGTTCTTGTTAGGTTCGCCGGAACCTTTTTCCACATTAGCGGCTTTCTTCAATAAGTCTGCTGCTGGTGGGGTCTTGGTAACAAAAGTAAATGAACGGTCTTCATAAACAGTAATCACAACAGGAATAACGTATCCTTGTTGTTCTTGAGTTTTAGCGTTAAATTCTTTACAGAATCCCATAATGTTAATACCCGCTTGACCTAATGCAGGACCAACAGGTGGTGCAGGGCTTGCTTGCCCAGCAGGGATTTGTAATTTAACAACTGAGTCTACTTTTTTAGCCACGAAACATTCCTCCTTAGTTCTTGTCCGTGTTGTGGTTTAGTGGAGTTTAAAGATTTCTCCTCCCACAGTTGTAGCGTCTTCTAAGAGGACGTACACAATTTATTATTAAAGCACAAAGCAACACACTTTGCAAGTGATATTTTATCTTTTCTCCATTTGGTCACTACGGTAGTGGTGTCGGTAATTATAGTAGGCACTATAGGCCATGCCAAACAGGAGGGCTAAGGGAAGGACAGTCAGCCAGGATAGCGAGGCCACAAAGAGATTCCAGCCGCTCACTAAGACTTGGCCCAGTCCGGCTCCCAGCAAGGTCCAGAAGATACAAGGCAGGATGGCGCCCGCTTTGACCTTGTGGTTGAGCACTTGACCCAAGAGGCTGCCAATAAGAACTGCCAATAAAAATAGCCATAACCAGGCCATGTCCTACTCCTCCCCTCGTCAATGCCCTAGACTTAGGCGTCTAGTTTATCTACTTGGTCGAAGTCCACTTCAGCAATGGTTTCCCGACCAAACATTTCAATGGTTAATTTGAGTTTTTGATGTTCTTCGTCGATTTCTTCAATCCGACCCTCTAAACCAAGGAAGGCGCCATCGATAACTTCCACCACTTCGCCATCTTCAAAGCTAATATCGCGTTTAGGTGCAGAGATACCTTGAGAACGTAAGAGACGGTGAACTTCATCTGGAAGTAGGGGGACGGGCTTAGACCCTTGACCGTGAGAGCCGAGGAAACCGGTCACGTTAGGGGTATTGCGGACCACGAACCAGGCTTCGTCACTCATAATCATTTCTACGAAGACATAACCCGGGAAGGTTTGGGTCTTCACTACTTTTTCTTGGCCTGATTTGGTTTTTTGTAATTTTTCTTCTTCTGGAACGACCACCCGGAAGATATATTCTTCCATATCCATAGAAGTTATCCGGCTTTCCAAGTTTTCCTTGACTTTATTTTCGTATCCTGAATAAGTATGCAGGACATACCATTGTTTTTGTGGTTCAATTTCAGTCGCCATAAGTCTCTCCTTTTTATCCTAAATGAAAAAACCTTCCGCTAGGGAAAGGTCCTTGTTTACTTGCTGTTATTATACCACACTCACAAAGAGAGGCAAGCGCCCCGTAAGCCCAGCCAAGGGTCTTCTTTAGAGTTGGATATAGAGGTTAAATAATTGGGTTACGATCTCATCAGTGAGCCCTAAGAAGACGGCCATGATGATAATGGTAACGATAACGATAGCGGTGTCGCGACGTAATTCACGTCCGCTCGGCCAGGTGACCTTTTTTAGTTCTTTAAATGCGTTAATCATATGCTCTCCTCAATAACTAATCCTACTTGGTTTCCTTATGCAAGGTGTGCTTGTTGCAAAAGCGACAGTACTTCTTGACTTCAAGTCGCTCAGTCCGGGCGGTGTTATTACTCTTAATGGTGTAATTACGAGAACCACATTCCGAACAAGCTAAAATGATTTTATTGGATGCCATAGTCAAGCTCCTTTTCTCTTCCATCTTAAACATGGTAACGACTTTAAGTAGTAAAGTCAACTTTTTCTTAGGAAAAGTGCCCGGCAGTTAATTCTCTTCAGCCTGGTGACGGCGCCACTTGGCCCGCAAGCGGTAATAGGCATGTCTCACCTGCTTGACTGACACCCCTAATTCTTGGGCCAAGGTCTCATCACTTTTTTGGGCCAGGTGACCATTTAAGACTGCCCTTTCTAAAGGAGACAGGGTCAGCTGGTAAGTTTGGTAGCTTTCCTTCAATAGATAGGCCTGGTCCGGACTGGAATAATGCCGCTGGGGAATCTGGTTAAGGAAGGCAGGTCCCCCGTCCTCACAGACGATCCCGTCATAGTAGACCCTTTTGGCCTTGGGGAGGCGTTTTTTGGAAGCTTGTTTACGCATCTGGTCAATGATCCGACTTTCAATTCGTCGCCCTAAGGCAGAAAAGAGACTATAGCTGTAACCCAGGGCCTGGAAGTCCTGGCAGACTTCACAGAGACTGATGGCCGCTAATTGAAAATAGTCATCCACATCTTCAATATGGCCGTAATACTTACGCAAAAAGAAATAAACGGTTGAACGATGGCGCTCATATAACACTTCAAAGGCCTGGTCATCGCGGCCTTCCACTAACAAATGAATTAAATCTTGATTTTCCATTTCCTCATAGGAAAGCATTTCTTCCACGGTATCACTCCATTACTCCTCACTCTGACTGAGATCATCCAGCAGATTCTTGAGCGTTTGTAATTGGTGATAGGTCCACGGATTCCGCCTTTGGTACTTTAAGGCGAGCCGATCGTGATTCTTTTCGCCCCGGCGGATATTTTTTTCGGTTTGCTGAACATTCTTCAAGAGTTCCAGGGCGGATTGGCGGATAGCTCCCTGTTGAAAAACCAGCCGCTGTTCAGCCAGGTCCGAGGTGGCGACCGTAACATTGGTTAAGACGCCTACCTGGCGCTGGATCATGGCTTCAATGTAGGAGTCTGCCGTCTGCCCTTCAGCAGTAAAGACCACATTCAAGCGGTACTTCTTATAAGACTTGGAGAGTCCGGGGACAAACATGGCATCAAAAACTACCCAACAGGCCAAGGCATGGTAAGCCGCGTAATTAGACAAGCGCTGTAGCAATTGGTCGCGGGCGCCTTCAATGTCGTCTTGGCCCTTGAGTTTAACCAATTCCGGCCAAGCCCCGATCATATTATAGCCATCCACAATAAGTACTTCCCTGCGCATATATCTTTTCACCACCTAGACATTCTTAAGGAGTCAGCCGCCGTTTCCCATAGACTTCATACATGACTAAAGCCGCCGCCACACTGGCATTCAAGCTCTGGACATGGCCCCGCATCGGAATGGTTAGGACCCCATCTAAGGCCTTTTTGACCCGGGGAGAAATTCCCCTCTCTTCGTTACCAATGACTACGGCGATTGGTAAGCTGGCATCCATATTCCAATAGTCCTGGCCTTCCATGTCGGTTCCAAAGACCCAAAGGCCCCTTTCTTTTAACTCTTCAATGGTTTGGGTCATGTTGGTTACCCGGGCTACCGGCACATATTCAATGGCCCCAGTCGAAATCTTAGCCACGGTCGGGGTCACTCCAGCTGCCCGGTGCTTAGGAATAATAATTCCGTGCGCCCCGCAGGCATCCGCTGTCCGTAAAATACTGCCCAGATTATGGGGGTCCATAATCCCGTCCAAGAGGATAAAGAAAGGATCTTCCCCGCGGTCTTTAGCCACTTGGAATAGGTCATCCACACTGTAATACTGGTAGGCTGCCACTTCCAAGACAAAACCTTGGTGGTTAGCCCCTTGGGTCAACTGGTCCAAATCTCGCCTGGACCGGTAGCTGATGGGTATCTGGCGGTCCTTCAAGCCCTTTTCGACTGCTTGATGGCGTTTAGAATGTTGGCCTTCTTGCAGGTAGGCTTGGTAGATTTCTTGTGAGCTTTCCAAAGCGGATTGGACCGCATGGTAGCCCAAAACGAAATCTTTTGGCGATTTTTTTGACTTAGGACTCATCCTTATCCTCCTCTAAGTATGCAAAGCTAGCTTGGGTCAAGATCTGGAAGCGGTCGGTATCCACCAAGTATAAGTAGCCCATCAAGGCTTCCAAACCCGTCGCTAGCCGGTAAGAGTGGATATCAGCGTTTTTAGCCGAGCTGTGGCTTTGACTGTTACGCCCCCGTTTAAAAATAGCCACTTCCGCTTCCGTTAAAAGCTGACTATCCAACAAGTGCTTGACCAGTTTGGCTTGGGCCTTGGCACTGACAAAGTGGGTGGCCCGTTCGTGAAGATCATGGGGGCGGGTGAGACCACTAGCCACTAAATGAGTCCGTACCTGGATTTCCCAGGCCGCGTCACCCAAGTAAGCCAGGGTCAGGCCGCTTAATTGTTTGACTGCTTTTTTATCCATTATTTACTTCTTCTCCAACGGGTTCCTTGAGGGGTGTCATCCAAGATGATCCCTTGGTCAAGTAACTTTTGGCGGATGGCATCACTACGGTCATAGTCCTTATCCAAGCGGGCTTGGTCTCTTTCTTCAATGAGGGCTTGGACTTCACTATCCAGGATAGTGGCATCTTGAAATTCAATGCCGATAATGGCTAACCATTGGCTAAGTTGTAGGTCATAAGCCTTAAGAACTGCTTGGGAAACTTGGGGAGCTTCCATATAGATATTAATCCGTTTGAGGGCTTCATAAATCACGGTTAAGGCGTTAGGAACATTGAAATCATCATCCATCACTTGGATAAAATGTTCATCTAGGGCCTGTAATTCACCTAATTCTTTCTCATCATCTGCTAGACTTTCCTTAGCATCTTGTAAACGATAGTTGATATTATCATGGGCGGTTTGCAAGCGTTCCAAGTTTCTTTGGGCTTCTTCCAAGTTGCTGTGGCTGAACTTGAGTGGAGCCCGGTATTGGGCACTGGCCAGGAAGAAGCGCACGATGGTTGGGTCGACTTCTTTCAAGAGGTCGTGAGCTAGGACGAAGTTTCCTAAGGATTTACTCATCTTTTCCCCGTCATCACCCATGGTCACAAAACCGTTATGTAACCAATAGTTAACAAAGGTTTTTCCGGTCCGGGCTTCCGATTGGGCCCGTTCATTTTCATGGTGAGGGAAGACTAAGTCCGCCCCACCGCCGTGAATGTCCAGGGTGTCGGCCAGGTAACGGGTAGACATGACCGAGCATTCAATATGCCAGCCCGGCCGTCCTGCCCCCCATGGAGAATCCCAGGAAGGTTCGCCGGCCTTAGCCGCCTTCCAGAGGGCAAAGTCGACACTATCTTCTTTCTTCCCTTGCTCATCGGCACTCACACGCTCGCTGGCACCGCTTCTTAAGTCATCAATGGATTGGTCACTCAATTTACCGTAAGAAGAAAAACTCCGCGCCCGGTAATAGACATCCCCGTCCACCACATAGGCATAGTCCTTATCCACTAGGTCTTGGACAAATTCAATAATGGCATCAATATTTTCCAGAACCCGGGGATTGAGGGTTGCGCGTTTGACATTGAGTTTGTCAATATCTTCATAATAAGCCGCAATATATTTGTCAGCGACTTGACGGCTAGTGATGCCTTCTTCTTGGCTGCGTTTGATAATTTTATCGTCCACGTCAGTGAAGTTAGACACAAAGTTCACTTCATAACCGCGGTATTCCAAGTAGCGACGGATCACGTCAAAGGCCACAATACTGCGGGCATTACCGATGTGAATATAGTTGTAGACAGTCGGTCCACACACATACATATTCACCTTACCGTCATTAATGGGGTGAAATTCTTCTTTGGATTTGGTTAAGGTATTGTAAACTGTTAACATTTTTAAAATCCCTTCAGCAATAAATTCAATAGTTCAAATAGAATCTTAGGACCATTTTACCATTGATTGCCGCTTTTTAACAATCTCTCCTTACTAGGCTGTGACCTAAGGCATCCTCCTCTCCCTAGTTGAATCTTTTTTAGCAGGGAATCCGTAAAATTCTCACTGCCCCTTCATTAAAGCCAATCTCCTCAGAAACTGTCAACCAAGCCCTTGTTTCCAGGTTTTTTCACTCTGAAATTAGCCATCATTTTCAGCGATAATCATCCACTTCTTTGCAATACAAGATGCCCTGAGTTTCTCTTGATCAGCCCTGATTAAAAAGGGATATCTTATTCAAGAAATGAAAGCGGTCTCATGAGAATGGGCTAAGAGGAAATTAAAGTTCCTCTCGGCTGGGCAATTAATAAACAAACTTATCCAGTTAAATGTCCCTTTTAAAGGAAAATGAGCGATAAATAAAAATAAAACTAAAGACAAGTCAGCCGAGGCTAAGAAAAAAGGCCCTGACCTTAGTCAGCAGCCTTTTGCCTTCTTTATCCAATTATTCCCGCCACCAGGTGTCATAAAGGTTAATTGGCAGGTGGCGTTTATGTTGGGATTTTTGATACCAGTTTTCGATGGTGTGAGCGTCTTGGTCACTCACTTCCCGCCCTTCCAGATAATCATCAATGGCTTGATAGGAAACCCCCAAAGCCTCCTCATCCGGCAATTGGGGCCGGTCATCTTCTAAATCAGCGGTGGGCACCTTGTCATAGAGGTGGGGTGGACAATTCAGGGCTTTGAGTAACTGTTTGCCTTGACGCTTGTTTAAGCGCCAGAGGGGGACAATATCAGAAGCCCCGTCACCAAACTTGGTATAAAATCCGGTCACGGCTTCAGCGGCGTGGTCAGTGCCCACCACGACCCCACTGCATTGACCAGCGATAGCGTATTGGACCACCATCCGTTGCCGGGCCTTAATATTCCCCTTGTTGAAGTCGGAGAGCTCCAGTCCGGCTTCCGCTAAGGCGGTCACTTGTTGGTCAACCGCCCCTTTAATATTGACATCCAGAACCTGGTCAGGCTGGATAAAAGCCAGGGCATCTTTAACATCTTGGGCATCGGACTGTTGGCCATAAGGCAGGGTGACCGCAATAAATTGGTAGGCATCGTCTTGAGTTGCTTGGCGGATTTGTTCAATGGCCATTTGGCACAACTTCCCCGCCAAGGTGGAGTCCTGACCCCCACTGATCCCTAGCACTAAAGTTTTCAGAAAGGGATAGCGCTTGAGGTAGTCAGTAATAAAAGTCAGACTGCGCTCGATTTCATCATCACTGTCGATACTCGGCGCCACTTTTAAGGCTTGGATAATCTCTGCTTGTTGTTGTCGCATAGTCTTATTCTCCTCATCTTCCTGCTTCAATCGGCGCTGGTCGAACTAATCTGCATTGACTTGGTTCTTTTTGGCCCCAGCCTTGACCCGTTCATGGATGGCGTGGATACTATCCATCTTCAAGTCATAGAGTTCTTGAGACAAGTCCACTGGGTAAGCTTCGGGGTTGAGGATCCGTTTGTATTCGTCCCAAAGTGCCGCTAAGCTTTCTTCAGCATAGGCCTTGACTTCTTCTAAAGCCGGTAGGTCGTAGACCCGTTTACCATCTTGGTAGATGGTTTGAAGGAGTGGACGGGCAGAAAAGTCTTCGACTGTCTTGTTGATGTAAGTATAGGTAGGATGGAACATGTAGAGGGGTTGACTGGTATCAAGCTCTTCATCTTCAACCGTCACATAGTCACCCTCAGATTTACCATCCAAGTTATTGGTGATCCGCCAAATTTGTTTCTTACCTGGGGTGGTAACTTTTTCAGGGGAAGAGGAAAGTTTCATGGTTGGCACCAAGTCACCCTTTTCGTCTTCAATCGCACATAACTTATAAACCCCACCTAAGGAAGCTTGGTCATAGGCCGTAATTAACTTAGTCCCGACACCCCAAGAATCGACCTTAGCTCCTTGCATTTTCAGGTTAAGGATAGTCTTTTCATCCAGGTCATTGGAAGCCACGATAATGGCATCCGGATAACCAGCTTCATCCAGCATCTTGCGGACGCGTTTGGAGAGGTAGGTGATGTCCCCACTATCAATCCGGACACCAACAAAGTTGATCTTGTCGCCCATTTCCCGGGCTACTCGAATAGCATTAGGAACCCCAGAATTCAAGACGTCGTA
Organism: Aerococcus tenax; assembly: GCF_003286645.3. Classification (NCBI taxonomy): domain Bacteria; kingdom Bacillati; phylum Bacillota; class Bacilli; order Lactobacillales; family Aerococcaceae; genus Aerococcus; species Aerococcus tenax. Next base: position 1,730,044 of record NZ_CP127382.2, read on the forward strand.
GGTATCCACTAGGAAGACACAATTCTTGTGGGACTCCGCATAGTGCTTAAAGGCTTCATAGTCAGACCGGTAGGCTTGGACCATAGCATGGGCATGGGTCCCTGAAACGGGCACGCCAAGAATCTTCCCAGCCCGAACATTGGAAGTGGAGTCAAAACCGCCGATGTAAGCAGCCCGCGCCCCCCAAATGGAGGCATCGAGTTCATGAGCGCGGCGCGCACCAAATTCAGCCAAGGCGTCACTACCACAGACAGTCCGAATCCGAGAAGCCTTGGTAGCAATTAAAGTTTGGAAGTTAATAATATTCAAGAGGGCGGTTTCAATGAGCTGACAGTCAGCCAAACTACCTTCAACTTGGAGAAGGGGCTCATTAGCAAAGCAGACCTCTCCTTCCACCATGGAACGGATGGTTCCGTTAAATTGGAAATCAGCTAAATAGTCCAAGAATTCTTCCGGATAATTTTGGGTTTCACGCAGGTAGGCAATATCTGTTTCGTTAAACTTTAAGTTATCTAGGTATTGGGTCAAGTGCTCCAAACCAGCAAAGATGGCATAACCGTTCTCAAAGGGATTATTCCGGAAATACATTTCAAAGACGCAACGTTGGTCAGCATTCCCTGCTTCCCAGTAGGTCTTCATCATATTAATTTCATAAAGGTCAGTGTGTAAGGCCAGACTATCATCTGGATAGATTGTCATTTTTTTCACTCCACATTCTCTTAAATTTGCTTCAACATAGCGTTATTTGAGTGTTTCTATTATACCATTTTACCAGCCAAAGCCATAGATTTAACCCCAATTGTAACATAAATTAACGATCAGTAAGCCCTAGAATGCGACAAGCGCAAAAAGAGGGGAGACCATTGGAAGAAGTGCGTCGTAAATCCTCAATGAGGATTTACAAGGACTTCTGAAATGGAGCTCACCTCGCGCTTGGAGCAGGTTTGAATAGAGTGCGAGCTGACGGGAAAAAGTGAAACGCTATGCATACTATATTTATACGTCGCTTTGATTCCTACAACAGAGTACGACAGTCATAAAAAAGGCTGAGAATTTCTCCCAGCCTTTTGGAAAAGATTATTTTTCTAAATGTGTGTGTCTGTTTCACTCTACCTAAACGTGTTCCAAGCGCAGAGCAAGCGTCCACTTCAGAAAATGGCGACAAATTCTCTTTGAGAATTTTGACGCCTTTTTCTTCCAGTGGTCTTGCTCTTTAATGCGCTTGTCACACTCTCTTCTCTATTCCACTAGTTCAATCCCCATTTTTTCGATGTCTTCGCGGTCTTCTGTTGGTAGGTTGTCTTCGTCAATCCCACTGGAAGAGACTTTTTCGAAGAGGACTTTGATGGTTTGTAAGAGGATCTTCATATCCAATATCAAGGAATAGGTCTTGATATAAATAAGGTCAAAGTTCAACTTACTATTAAAGTCAGAAGCATACTTCCCATAGACTTGGGCGTAACCGGTTAAACCGGCTTTAACATTATGGCGCAAGTAGTAATGGGGGTTTTGTTTTTGGAATTGGTCGACAAAGAATGGCCGTTCTGGACGGGGGCCAACGAGGGACATGTCCCCTTTCAAAATATTGATTAATTGGGGTAATTCATCGATACGGACAGCCCGGATAAACTTCCCGACTGGGGTAATCCGCGAGTCATTCTTACGGGCGATCACTGGACCGGATTGAACCTCAGAATCCACCACCATGGAGCGGAACTTGAGAATTTCAAATTCCTTGCTATTTTCAGTAATCCGGACTTGCTTGTAGAACACCGGGCCTCTGGAAGTTAGCTTGATGGCAATGGCGGTTAAGAGCATGATTGGTGAAGCGATGATTAACAGGATCAAGGAACAAATAATATCTAAGCCCCGCTTGATCAAGGCCTGGTCGGCAGGAATCCGAAAGTCAGAAGTCTCAATAATCGACTCATCTTCAAAGCTCATGATATTGGGGTTAACCATGACCAAGTTCTCAAACTTGGAATTGAGGAAGAGTTTCTTCTCTTTCTGCATGAGGAGCCCATAAATTTTTAATTTCTCTTTTTCTGGGATCGACGAAGCCATATAAACAATATCGATATCGTCTAGGCGTTTACAGATATTATTATAAAAATCCGATAAGACCACATGGGTCACCAGGTGGCGAGAGCTCTTACTATTCTTAAAGTTATAAATAGCTGAAAAAACCTCATCTTCGTAACCAATAATCATGACCCGCTTAGTCGAGGCATAGCGGCGGTAGATACTAAAGACCAAACTCCTAAAGAAATACAGGAGGGTCACACTGACAAAGAAGTCAATCAATATCACTAAGCGAGGAAAGGCAAACCAACGCCCGATAAAGCTCAAGATCATGGTCATGGCTGCAATCAAGCCCTGGTCAATCAAGGTAATAAAAAATAAGTCTCCCCGAGTCTTGTTATAGAGGACATAGACCCCGGACAAGAGGTTGATCACTAAGAAAATCAGCATGATCCAAGGAAAGACACTCTGGAAGGCCTCCCCATTTTCTAAGGGAATATAGCGACTTTGATAGCGGATTAAAAAGGAAATAAGATAGGAAAGAAATAAAATCAGCGCCTCAGTTGCCCAAATGACAATGCGGTACCAATTGGTCCATTCTCCATTTTTTTGCATGGCTTAAAGCCTCCTATTCGTGAGAGTGCGACAAAAGTCGCTCAGAGCCCTGAATCACTGGAGAAAACTGGAATAAGCTCAGCAAAGCTGAGCGTTGCCAGTTTTTGAAGTGGACGTCAGGGCTGACTTTTGGAGCACGTTTTAAAAAATTGCAATTTAAAAGAGACCAGGACTTTTGTCCCAGCCCCTAGTTCATTAGGCCTATTTTAGCACAAAAGCAGGCAATGAGAATAGCTGCCCTGTTAAGATTCATTTAAATCTTACTGGCCATTAGCCGCTCCATTCTCCGTAGTTGTTGGTGCTGTGCTTTCAGCCACGCCACTTTCGCCTGGATGAGATCCTTGCTCGCCCCCAGATGGTTGCGGGCTTGGGTCCACACTGGGTTGGTTGGGTTGCCCTTCTGGTTGTGGGGCTGGTTGGCTGGTTGAAGGCGTGTTTGTTTGACTATTTTCTGAACCGGTTTGGCTATTTTGGCTAGCTTCTTGAGGTTTATCAGCCTGAGAGGATTGGCTGGTCTGGCTACTGGAAGCTGGTTGACTGGAGGATTGGCCTTGAGAAGTGGAAGCTTGGGTTTGAGATTGTGCTTGTGATTGGTTATTTGCAGGCTGCTCTTCTCTAGGTTCTTGCACCTGTCTGGCCGGACGATTTTGCCGGCTTTGTTGTTCATGTTGGGCATTGGCTTGGTCAGCTGCTTGGCGCAAGCGTTGACTTTCTGCTTGTAGGTTTTTATTTTCTTCTTCTACCCGACTTTCTTCGCGCTTAGCTTCCGCCTCAATTTTTTCTTTTTCTTCTGAGCTTGCCTTGGCATCATTAGCCGCTTGTAGCTTGCGATTGCGGATAACATCAATCACTTCTTGATGGGCCTTGCCTAAGCGGTCTAATAATTCCGCCTTCAAATAAGGATTGTCTTCTTTTTCAATCTTTTTCTCCATGTCCTCCATGGCTTGATCTAATTGGTCATAGGTCAAGCCGGGATTGTCTTTGAGCTTTTGAATCTCTTCATCAAAGGCCTTAAAGCGTTGGCCTTGTTTATCCGCTTGGTCGACTAAGCCATTGAGGGTTTGATAGAATTCGTCAGCCTCGCTGGGCCAGTGTTTGACTTGGTCTTCCTTAAATTGATTGAGATCATCCTCTTTAAGGTCTTTATTGAGCAAGACATATTTCTGTACCGTTGCCCCATCCAAGGCCGGTCTATCCTTGATTTTCTCAAAGAGATGGTTAACTCCTTCTTGGGCCTTAAAGCGTTCTTCCACTTGGTCCAACTGCTTATTCAGGTCCTTGCGCGCACCGGAATAACGGTTTAACCCTTCCACTTGGCTTCTCACTGCTTCAATTTCGGTTTTAGCGATATTTTCTTTTAGGAAAGTTTTATGGTCATCATAGTACAGGGCGCTAACTGCCTTTTCAGCGGCCTCCACGCTCCCATCACTTTTTTCCTGCTTGATGTCTTGGTTCTGCATGACCGCGTAAACACCGCCACCCAAGACGACCACCACGGAAAGTAAGGCAACAATGACTGCTTTCCAATTCAGCCGTTTCTTCATATTTTCTCCGCTCCTCATTACTTATTCATTGATTGAGATCAAAGTCTCAACTGTACTTACTAAATTTTAGCATTCATTAGACACTTAGTCTTCATTCTACTATTTATTTACCGCAAATACAGCCATTTTAAGAAATTTTTATAAAAATGGCCATAAGAAAAATAAAAAAGCATCCTCTAAGGAGAATGCTTTAACAGCTTGAATAGTTATTAGCCTTCCGGTAAGACCTTATTTAAGGCCATAGCTACAATGGAGGCCACTGAAATTGGTGAACCGAAGAAATATTGGAGAACGGGTGGTAGGCTCAAGAGGAAATCGTTAGGCATGTATTGGATCAAGACCACCGTCCCTACCGATAAGGCAATCAGGAAGGTTTCCTTTTCCTTGATTTCCACGTTTTGTAAGCTTTGCAGACCGGCTAGGAAAATCGTTCCACAGATGACCAGGAAGACCCCACCAATAACGGCACCAGGAATGACTGAAATCAAGGCTGATAATTTTCCGGAAAGACCAAAGAGGATAAAGAGTCCGCCGGCATAGTAGAAAACAGGGAGACTGGCGACCCGGGTGAGGGAAATAATCCCTGCATTGGATGAAAATCCTGTTACCGGGCTGGTCCCCAAGAAACTGGTCAAGAGGCAACCCAAGGCTTCCCCCACCACCCCTTTATTAATCCGTTCCTTACTTAATGGGCTTTCTGAAGCATTAGCTAGGGCAATCCAGGCTCCAGTCGACTCAGACAAGAGCAGTAAATAGATCACCAGCATGGTCAGAACCGATGGGAGGTCAAATTGGAAGGAAAAATCTTTAAACATAACCATGGGTAAACTAAACCAAGGGGCAGCCGCCACCGGAGTCAGGTCTAAAACTCCCATAAACTGGGCCAGGACACAGCCAATCAAAAAGGTAATCAAAATCGAGCCGATCCGGCAGATCTTACCGGCAAAACCGGTCAGGCGGTTTCCTAAGAGTGTGGCCGTTACCATGCTAATGATGGCTACCAGACCCAGGATTAAATTTTGACCGACACTGGCTTGGGGCGTGGTGTAGATGTTATTCACCGCTGCTGGCATCAAAGACAGGCCGATACAGAGTAAGAGGACGGCCCCTACAATTTGCGGGATAAAGTAATTAACAAATTTATCCATCAAACCGGAAAAACCCAGTAAGAGTAATCCCAAGGCCCCTATTAAGGCTGCCGACATAGCGACGCCCCAACCAGCAATACCGCCGCCATTGGCCAAGGCAATCCCACTAATAGCCGCAATGGGAATAAAGGAAGCCCCTTGCGCTACCGGCAGGTGCATGAGCTTGGTTTGGATAATCATGGCCAGGCCACAAGCGATAAAGGTCGATTGAATCACGGCTGACATTTGACCGGTGCTCAGGCCGACAATCCCAGCGATAATCATGGGACCAATATAGACATTCATGGACAGGCCATGCTGTAAACCCAGGGTTAGCGCTTCAGAGCCAGGAATCTTGTCATCAATACCGGCTTCTAAGTGCGAGTTACGAGGCGTGCTTGACATAGGTAGAGTTTCCTTTCTTAAATACGAACATTATTAAATCATACATTCCTATTATACGGAATTATTGTCAGTTATCAAGTGATTTCGCGAATTATTTTCCATGATTTTAACAATTCGTTCGCTTTCTTCTCCAGTTAAGGGGCAGAAGTGGCCCCTTTTCAGGTCAGGGTCCAGCCGGAGCGGGCCTAAAGACAGACGTTTTAAGTAGCTGACCTTGAGTCCATTGGCGAGAAACATCTTCTTGACCTGGTGGCGCATGCCCTGGTCAATGGTCAAATAAGCCTGGCGAGGACCAATAATTTCGAGTTGGGCAGGCCGGCAAGTCGTCCCATCCGCAAAAGTTACCCCGGCCTGAAATTTTTCCACCAGGTCAGCTCCCAAGTCGCCATTAACAGTCACTTGGTAGGTCTTGGGTATGTGGAAGCGGGCATGCTCGAGAAAGTAATGGAGCTGGCCATTATCGGTTAACAAGAGCAAACCTTCCACATCCCGGTCCAAGCGGCCCACAATGGAAGTCCCTTGGTAGCGCTCAGGTAAGTGGTCGTATGGCGTGGGCCAATGGGAATCTTTTTTGGCGGAGACTTGTCCTGCTGCCTTGTTATAGACCAGGTAGTGGTGGCCTAAGCCTTGGCCAATCCGCCTGCCCCGATAATAAATGGCCATCAAGTCGGGGTCTAGGGCCTGGTTAATATCGACTAGGGCCCGGCCCTTATAGCAGACCTCCCCGGCATGGATGAGGCGTTTGGCCTTGGTGGCTGATAAGTGACATTCTGCTTGAATGAGATCCAATAAGCGCATAAAAAACTCCTTTAAAAAAACGTCCCTCCCTACTAAAAGCAAATAGTAAGAAGCAAGACGTTGGCTGAATGTGATTTAAAATAAAAAAAGACCTATTTTCTCACTCGATCAAAGACACTGCCGATGATAGGCACCAGGACAGCTGCCGCGATGATTTCAAAAATAAAGTTAAGTCCTAAGGCCCCCACAAAGGTTCCTAAAACAGCGGTTTCGGGAATATTCAAGGCTTTAGCATAGGCCTCAGAAGCAAAGAGAGCGGTCATGATAATAACCAAAGCCGTATTGGTAATCGTCCCCAAAGCCCCCACAATCACCCGGCTGATTTCAGGACGCAGCCACTTGCCTAAGAACTTGGCTGCCCAGCCCGACAAAAAACCGACACAGACCCGGGGGAGGACCGATACCAAAGGATTTAAAAAGATCGGTGACAGGATGGTGGGTTGGATCATGTTATGGAAGAGGGACAAAACGCCCCAAACCAAACCCAACATGGCACCTGAAGCCGGTCCCAAGACCATGCCTCCAGCAATAACAGTGATATGGATGATGGTCACATTGGCTGGCCCCAAGGGAATGTAGCCGATCCAGGGGACAAAGGTCTGCATGATTAAAATCGCAATAAATAAACTACTGATGGTTTTATTTTGTAGGGAGGTATTTTTTCTTCTAGCCATCGCTAGCTCCTTTCCGTAAGTGAGCGGTCAACTGAACGAAGCGCTGGGTCAGTTGGGCCGTTAACCCCCAAAGATTTTCTTGATCGATATTATAAAAAGGAATTTCTTCCACATAGTTCTTGAAGCGGTAATTTTTTCCTCCTGGAATACGATCATAAGGGAAGTGATGGCCACGGTCAAGTTTAGATTCCATCCGGTAAATTTCGGGCTGGTCCAAGTCCAGGTCAGCTAAGGGCACGGTAAAGGCATGCTTGACCTCATCTTGGTTAATGGCTAAATCATCCAAGTGGTCGATGGTTAAATAGGCAACATAGGCCGCAATCACCCGCTTGGTCTGAACAATATAGTCCATCTCACCCAGGACTTGGATCTTATCCCGGTCGATTCCCAATTCCTCCTGAGTTTCTCGGACGGCCGCCTGGGCAAAGCTTTCCCCTGCTTCCACCCGGCCACCCGGAAAAGCAGCATCGCCAGCTTGAGAGATGCCCGGAGCCCGGTGTTCATAGAGCAAGGCCGGTCCTTGGCCTTTAAGGGAAACAATGGGAATTAAGACCGCATAAAAGCGCTCCACCCCCAGAGGCTGGCCCTCATAGTCCCTGAAAAAGGCTTGGTAGTCTTTTAACATGGCTCTTCCTCCTCAGCGCCTATTTTACCGCTCACTGAATCCATTCGCTAGCTAGTTTTTTGTAATAAACTGGTCGACCACATGGCTGATCCCCTCTTCATCATTAGTATGGGTCACAAAGTCAGCCACCGCCTTAACGCTGGCCACCGCATTGCCCATGGCAACACCCAAGCCAGCCCATTCAATCATGGTCAGGTCATTTTCCTGGTCCCCAAAGGCCATGGTTTGCTCTTGATCCACCCCAATTTCTTGGCTCAAATGAGCTAGTCCGGCCCCCTTATTGGCATCAACCGGGTTAAATTCTAAGAAATAAGGCGCAGACTTCACAATATTCCAGCGGTTAAACCAGTCTTCTGGCAGGTCTTGGCGAACCGTTTCTAAGTAGGCCGGATCTCCGGTCACCATCAGTTTATTGACCTTGGTTTCGTTTTCAACGAAGTTCTCAATTTTAATGGGCATCCCGGTTAACTGGGCTTCATGAGCCATGTATTGATGGTTGGGTTCCTTGAGGCCGAGGACATTGTGGTCGTCGTAGGTATTGATATCCACATCATAATCGGCTAGAAAGTCACAAATTTCCCCAACTTCAGCAGGGGGAAGAATAGCTTCAAAGATCACCTGGTTATCTGACCAAGTGTCCACAATCCGTCCGCCATTGAAGCTGGATAAATAGCGAACCAAGTCCTTACCGACCAGGTCTTGGATCAGCTCCACCCCAGGCAGGGGCCGGCCGGAAGAAATTACGATTTCAATGCCAGACTCCTTCATGGTCTTTAGGGCCTGGTGGGTGGCCTCACTCAAGCTGGAGTCACTCTTTAACAGGGTGCCATCAACGTCAAAAGCAGCTAATCGATACATTGCTTTAAATTCCTTTCATTTTCTAATGAGTTAAGAAGTCATTGGCTTGGCTATTGACCTGAACCTCCATATCACCTTCGTAGGAAATAATGACAGGGTCTTGGCCCAAGTACAAGCGGCCATCAGTCACCGTATAGGTGTCATCGTTCAACAAGTTGGTATAGTCGCCTGAAGGCAGGGAGAGCTCCACTTCACAAGGCGTTTGGTCATCAGTCTTCAATTTAAAAATGCCAAACAAGTGTTGCTTGTAATAATGGTAGCCACAAATAATGATATTGGGCTTGACGCCCCGATAGAAGAAATAGCCGCTCTTGCAGGCTTCGCGCTTCTTAATCAAAGAGAGGCGTTGGATCATCTCAGTCATGTCTTCTTGGGGTGTCCAGTCCATACCTTCCGCCTTGTCCCAGGGAATGGAATCCTCTAGTCCGTATTCTTGCCCCATAATCAAATGGGCCATCCCCTTCTTAAAGAGAGAAAAGGCGGTCCAATTCCGCAAATCAGCCTTGGTCTTGACATGCGAAGCGACCCGGGGGTGGTTAGCAAACTCCAGGGCCCGGTTTTTCACGGCGGTAAAGGGCAGCTGGATCTCGCTTAAATTCAGGACATAGATCAGATTGTCCAAATCTAAAATTCCGTGGTAGAAACGCAGGTAAAATTCCGCTAAATTGCCCTCGTCCAGGACATCAAAGTTACTATAAAGCTCCCCTTCAGTCGAATAGTGGACATTATTCATCCGCAAACGAAACATGGTATTGTCAGTCAGGAGGTTGCCCATCCAGTAGAAATAAGGATGGACGTCCTCCACTTCAGCCCGGGCACTATTCCAAAACTCG